>CAZAQY010000501.1:0-2579 GCA_964486845.1 uncultured Pirellulaceae bacterium | reverse complement strand
AAATTCCCCAGGATCTGATTGCCGCCGGCCGTGGTGATCTCGATCCCGTAGCCGCCAAAGCGGTTGACGGCCAGGCCCTTGACGGTGCTGCTGCCGCCGGCAATCCTCAGCCCCACCGTGCCGGCTCCGGCCGAACTGCCGCTCAATTCGATCAACGGCGCGCCCGCATAGCCGGGCTGCGTCGTGGCGTCGATCACCACCCGGTCGGTAATTGTGGGCAGAGAACTGGTTGGCTGAATCGTGAAGGGGCCGCTGCCGGGGATCGCAAACACGATCACATCGGAACCAGCGGCCAGATTAGCCAGCGCGTTGGCCTGTGCCATCGCGGCGCGGAGGGTGCATTCCGGATCAGATCCGATCATCGCGCCGGTATGGCAGACGCCGTCGCCAAGATCGGCGTCGCCGCTGTCGCCCGTTGAATTGACGACAAACCGGTTGACCGCCTGGATTGGCAATTCGTAGTCGTTCGTACACGGCCTGGTCCCGCCACAGCCAAGCGGCCACGGCGGCTTGAGCGGTGCCCTCCAGCCAGACGATCTCCGGCGTGGACTGATCGCTGTAGGTCAGCCCGCACAGCGCGCCGTCGCAGACTTGCAGATGGTCCTCGACCCAGTCCGCGACTCGCCGCCAGTCGATCTGCCCGGCATATTGGGGGAACCTCGCCAGCGTCAACAGCGACCACGTCTGGGCATCTAGCGGCACCGAATCGGTATTGATCGTGTCGCCGGCCCCGGTTCCCGTCCAGAACTTGCCGCCGACGGGGTCAAACATGTTCATCACAAAGTCGCCGGCGTGCGTGGCCCGGACCACGAAGGTCGCTTCGCGGGAGTCGTTTTGCAGCGACAGCAGGACGGCGATGCCGCGGTTCAGGGCGAACAAGTCGATGTTGTGTTCTGTGGCCCGCCAAGGGTAAGGGTTCCCGTCCGGATCGTATCCGCCCCGGTATCCCTTCCAAGCACCGTTGTCTTTCAGGTTGTCCTCGGCCCAGTCGCTGATCTCGACGGCCCGCTCCAAGTACTTCGAGTCGCCGGTCTGGCGATAGACGTCCAGGAGGGCCAAACCGAACCAGGCCTGATCTCCCAAAGTCCGCTTTTGGGAAAACGAGGCTCGCGGTGTTCCATCTTCCAGCAACACATGGCCGCAATTGCGGTCGTTGTAGTACGTGCCGTCGGCGAGCTTCGTCGCGACCAGCGCGTCGGCGACGTCGCGGGCCATCTGCACCGAGGCGCTATCGCCGGCCGCAACCAGGGCCTTGATGGTCAGCGCCGAATCGTACAAGAAAGAACGGTTGGGATAGATCTGCCCGTCGCGATAGCCGACGTCCCCGCCGGCCGGGTCCCCGTACTGGGCGCGGTACGAGACGGGCACGCGCAGCGGCTCGAAGCCCTCCGTATCGACGCGGACTTCGTCCCCCCAGAACGTCCGGCCGCCGTCGTTGGCTCCGTCCCCGATCACGAACTGAAACGCGTGCAGATCGTGCGGCTTCAGGTTGAGCCCCGCCAGGTCGATCGCGAAGTCCTGCCAGGCCGTGGACAAGTCCACCGCCACGTTCTTCACCAACTCCCAACCGCCGCCCGCAGACACCTTGAAGATCCGCGCGTGAATGTCCTGCCCGGCCGTGTCGCCTTTGGCCATGAACCGCACGTGGTTCGCCAGCCCGAACGCCGGGATGTCGCGCGGCCGATTGGCCTGGCCGTCGCCGATCCAGAACTGAAACCAGCCGTTGGCGCCTGTCCCGTCCCAGCTGGCACGCAGGCTCGTCGTCCCCTGCCCGGCATCCGGATCGTTTCCGTCCAGAGCCATGGCCGAGCCCTGCAAGTCGCCGTAACTACACCCCGACCCGTAGTCGGAGTACAGGTAGACCACGGGCTGTCCCAAGTCCGCTGCGTTGGGACTCCGATGGCAGAAATCGACGGACTGCTGCAGGAACGCGATCCCTGGGTCCGTCGCCAGCAGCCGGCGATCCTCCAAAGGTTCAATCCGCAACTGGCGGCCAAGCCGCTCCGCGGTACGCCTGCTGCCACGGACACGATTTCGGACGGGCGATCGGGACGAGACGGAATGGGAACTCATAGCCATGCTCCTGCAGCGCTAAACACAAGGACGTGACCACCAGAGCTTCACTCGCAGCGCGAATATATCCCTGCCGCACAGGAATGGCAATCTGCCCCGGCGGAGTACCTCCAGCGATGAGCCGCCAGATCATGCATGATTCTGCGACAGATGTTCATCAGTCGTACGTTCGCCTGCTTGGCGGCTGTGCGGAATACCCAGGGGATGAAACGGGCGTTAAAAAGCGTATGGCAAGCCCATTGACGGTGATTGACACCCGTAGTAGCATGTGGCCTGTTGACTGGCGAACCTCCGGCTTGCGGGGCGCCCGCGCCTGGAGCTACAAGAGTCTGGGCATGGAATGCTCGCCCCCCGCAAGACAGACGCCACTCCACGAGCCCTTTTGTTCCTTCCGAAAGGACTGGCTTTTGCCGTTGTCCTGATGCGATTTTTTCCGGTTCTCATTGGCTCCATGGCCTCGTGCCATAATAACGTGGTCATTTGGTAGATGAGTGCCGACTAACGAT
>CAZAQY010000500.1:0-2610 GCA_964486845.1 uncultured Pirellulaceae bacterium | reverse complement strand
CGGCGAGCCTGGCAATGGACAAGGCGATGATTCGTCTCACCTCGTGCGATGCGCCCAAGAAGCGCGCAAGCACATGCCCACATCACACAGCGACAGCTCGCCACGCCCCCGGTGACGCAACCAGTTCTCCATCCCCGCCAGATAGTCCAACAAGCCGGCCAGCTTCCGCGCCACCCGGTTCCCTGCCGTACTCAGCCGGGAATCCCACGAACGCGTCGGTCCGCCGCGGGCCTGAGACAACGCCTGGCGTGGCTTTTCCAACACGAATTGCTTCTGCTCCCGCGTGCTGCTGGCGGGCGTGGCCCTGCTCGTGTGGCACGGCTTACTTTGTTAGCCGTGCCTGCGGCGCGAACACGTTTTGCGACGGGATGCCCTGCCCGTGATTTTGCGTCCGCGTGTGAATCCGTGCCAGGGGGCCTTCGCGTGCCGGTGCCGGCGCTGACGGCAAAGCCGAAGGTTCACGATGGCTCCGCCAGCGAGGCACCTGCGCTCCCCGCTGATTGCGTGGTCCTGCCGCCAGTCCCGACGACATGCGCGAGTCATGTGCCACGGCGCCGTATTGCGAATCACTCAGCGGCTTGTTCAAGGATATCGCGGCGGAGCGGCGCTGCGATGAAGAAGCCCAGGTCTCCGATCAAGTGGTCCAGGAGCGGGCGGATCTCCACGAGCAATCCGGCTCGCTTGGCGCGGAGGAAAATGCCCGCCGTGCCGAGCGGCACCAGTCCGTGCCGGATGGCCACTTCGTGGCCCGCAGCTTCGTCCATGAGGATCGCGGGGCAGCGCAGTTCATCGGCCAGCACGATCGCCTCCGATTCGCCGCGGTCAAGCTCCTTGGCCAACACCGTCACACGGCCAGTGTCCGCTGGCGCGCGGACTTGGATGAAGGGAAAATGGGTCAGGTCCGGCGGTGACTCGCCGGGAGCCAGGCGGGCAGGACTGCGGAGTTCATCCGCGACGACAGGCGGAACGAGGACCCTCCCGAAGAGCTTCTCCAGAATCGCCAGTTGTTGGAGAAATGCCAGGGCGCGGATCGGTGAGGTGTCACTGACGACGATCATCCAGGAATCCCCAGCCGATCCATCGCGGCGAGTTCTGCGCGGAGTTGCTCTTCAGTCACTTCGTACAACGCAATCCCGCGGCGAAGAAGCTCCGCCTCCATTTCCACACGGCCGAGCGCCGCCCATTGCGCTGCTTGCCAGAGGCTCAACCGGCGAGTCTGGAACAGCCGGCAGGCGATCTCCAACCGAGCGTCTTGTTCCGTCCAACCTGTCTGATCCAGCAGGGAATCGGAAATCGTCAACGGCATCCCGTCGCCCTCCAGCAGTAAGTCGCCTTGGAAATGCTCCTCGTTCCACGTCCTTGATTGTAGTATTCTTGCGCAGCCAAAGCGAGGCCGGCAGTTGTCCAGGACGAAACGAACAAGCGACGCGGGCGATCTTCGCGCAAGCACCGGAGTCGCGAGGGCAAGTTGCGCCGGGATCGTATCAGACACTACGTCGGGCGACGCTGCAGCCAAGTGCTTGGTTGCGGCAAGGCTCGCGACATGGCTTGGATCGATATCAAGCCGGCGAATCTGATCCGCACCCAGGACGGCGTGACCAAGGTCGTCGATTTCGGCTTGGCGCGCGGCCAGGACACCAATATGCAGCTGACGCAGCAGGGGACGCTGCTGGGCACGCCAGCGTACATGGCTCCTGAACAATGGACGGGGAGTGAAGTGGACGGGCGGAGCGATTTGTATTCGCTGAGGTGTACGTACTATTTCCTGCTGACCGGCCGCCTGCCGTTCGACGCCCCGGCAGATGTCGATTCGTCGCCGCCGCAGGCTGTGCGGTCGGGCGGGATCGGGGCTCCTTCGACGCCCACGCTGCTCTCAGCCAAATCGGCACCTTCGCCTGCCTCGCGATCGAAGGTGGAAGTACCGTCGTGGTTCTGGACCGCGACGAGTGCAGCCGCAGACCACTTGAAGACAGAAGTCACCGTAAACAATTCGATCGGGATGAGCCTGCGGTTAATCCCGCCAGGAGAGTTCCTGATGGAGTCGGCCGACGGGGAGGCGGAGCGTGAGAGTGGCGAGACGCTGCATCGCACACGGATTTCGCGGCCGTAAAACTTCACGATCACATGGGTCTCGTCGCGCACGTCGGCAGGTTGTTCCGTCAATTCGGCGTGCCCCTTCGGCAGGTTCCTTTGACACTTCTGAACAGAGTCACGACCGCCTCACCAATCGCACCCAGATCGGCACCGGCGAAGCGATAGCCCCGCGCCCAACGCACAAACCGTGATGCCGGGCGGCCCTTCTTCAGTACAGACAAGGCGGCCGTCCCGTGCCAAGCCATGACCGGCGTGCCCCTGCCCGTGTGGCACGGCTTACTTGTCAGCCGTGCCGGCAGCGCCGCAAGTGTTCGCCTCGGGCAACTGGCGTCAAGCAAGGCGACGGATGTGCGCCCCGCCATTCGCCTGCGTGTGCGTTCGCAAATCACCCATCCGCTTGGCGCCGTCCGATCTTCCTCGCCGACAGTCCATCGGCTAGAATACACTCGTGTCATTTCCAGGCTGCACTTTAGACAATCAAGTCGCGAGGGCCAATAGGGTTTCGAGGAGGGTTCG
>CAZAQY010000499.1:0-2617 GCA_964486845.1 uncultured Pirellulaceae bacterium | reverse complement strand
TTCCTACGTCATGACCTTCTCCTCTCCCAAAGTCTCGGATTTATCTCGGCACGAGTCCAGGTAGACTCAGCGATTGCTCGACCAAGCCCCCCACAGACCCGGACGTGAAGATTTCCCTCATCCGGTTCCTCGGTATCGCACGTTTCCATACGATAAGCTTGCAGGCGAGACCCCGCAAGCCGCGTCACACGTCTCCGTCCGCACCACAAGGCACTCGTCCACCCAGGGGTTCACCGGAACTGCGCGTCAGACCCACGCTTGCACGATTTTCGGTTTCGGCAGAGGGAATCGGGCCAGCAACTGGCCAAACTTCCGCCACGTCATCTTGCGGTCGCCACGGCGGTTCAGCCAATACCGCCACGCACGCGTCGCCACGTAGTGGACCAGGTCCAGGCAACGGCTGTTACACCGCACTCCGAAGTACTGGTAGTGTCCACGCAGTTTCGCGCACAAAGTACGGTATTGCTCCTCCAGCGGACGATGCCGGTTGTCTCGGCACCATTCCCAGAGCGACGACAGTATACGGCTCAGCCGCTTCCCTGCCGTCTTCCGCTTGATCGTGTGACCGCCTTTCCAGGTCTTGCCCCAGAAATGCACAAACCCCAGAAAGCCGAACGTACCCGGCTTCTGGCTGGTCCCGTCCAAAGGCGAGTTCCAGCGGGGCCGCTCGAAGCGAACCATCTTGGTCTTCTCCGTGTTGATCTCCAGCCCATACTTGGCAAACCGCAGCGGCAACACTTGCATGATCCGCTGCGCGTCGTCCTCCCGCTCGCAGCCGATGATGAAATCGTCCGCATAGCGGATGAGCATCACGCGGCCTCGGCAGCGAGGCACGATCATCGCGGCGAACCACACGTCCAGCACTTCGTGCAGGTACACGTTCGCCAACAGCGGGGAGATCACCGAGCCCTGCGGGCTTCCCTTCTCCGGGAACACCAGGTCCTTGCCATCCATGATCCCCGCCTGCAGCCATTGCTCGATCAGCTCCAGCACGCGGCCATCCTTGATCCGCTTGCGTAACAGCGACAACAACACGTCGTGACGCAAGTTGTCGAAAAAGGAGCTGATGTCGCAGTCGATCACGTACTGAACCCGATTTCGCAGCAACCCTTGTCGAAGATCGTGCAGCGCCTGATGGCAACTGCGGCCGGGGCGGAAGCCGTAGGAGAACGCGCAGAAATCCTGCTCGTAAATCGGCTCCAACAGCTGCGCCACTGCCTTACTGACGATCTTGTCTTCCAGGGCCGGCAAGCCAAGTGGCCTCAGCTTGCCATTGTTTTTCGGGATCCAGCGGCGTTCGACCGGCTGGGGGGTGTACGTTCGATTCAACAACTTCTCGTGCAGCACCTCCAAATTCTTGGCCAGGTCCGTTTCGTACTGGCGCCAAGTCATCCGGTCCGCGCCGGGGGCGCTTTTCGGGTTCAGGCTCCAGAACGCGCGTTCCAGCATCGGCACATCCAGGAGATGCGCCAACGTGGTGAACGCCATGTCAGGGTATTCGCGTGCCTGAGTTGCGATGCGATCCAGCCGAAACAGGATCGGTTCCGGGCTCGAAGTCCCGGCCTCCTCTGTCCTGGATCGTAGGTGACGCCCGGCTTCCCCTTCGCTGCACCAGGTCCCACGGACGGAGTTGGTTCCCTGGTTTCCCGGCACGCTCGCTCCCCGCGCCGACGCGCCGCCCGGCTGGCTCAGCCCAGCGGCATGCTCATCGGAACTCAGGGTGGGAGTGGTGCGTGCCATTGCTACTATGGGTTGCTAAGACTGCCTAACGCCCTTGTGAGGTTCCTTCGCGACTAGCGCTCGTCTCCTCGTACCTGTCGTCTCCGCGTTTAGGGACCAGGATCGACCCGGCGGAGCCACGGGCCTTTCCAGCAGGAGCTTTGATATCGCGGTGGACTCCCACGGGTTGCCCCGCGTTGATCCGCGCCTGTGTAGACAGGAGGCTGATAAGGCTCTCGCGAGTTCCCGTGCTATCCCTGTATCGTCGTGATCTGGTCTGCGACCCCGGTGGTCTCCGCGTCGGCTCGCCATGTCGCCGGGCGGTTGCTACGTTCCAGCCGAATGACACTGTCCGCTTTTTGCTTCAGAAGGATCAGGCATCCTTTCCTCCGCTTATCCCAAGTGGGTCCACAACTTTAGAACAACTTTCGAGGCTCGATACAAACCCCGACGACTTGCTTCCCTCGGCTTCTGACCTTTGTCTCCTCCGGCCAGCGAGTTCCGCTACTGGGCTGGTGGCTAACCTTTACCCTCGGAAGGACTTTCACCTCCTGGATAGCTTCAACTGATTTCATCGAGGGAGCCACCCTCGATTCCCAACAGTTACGGATTTAACTCGTCACGACAACCGATAGTTCGGCGATCCCCTAGGCAGTTGCGAGGATCCGGTCATACTCAGCGTGCGACCCGATCCAAAACCACACCGGCCCATCGTCGCCAGCCACCGCCAGTGGCCGGTAGCCCTTCCCTACACGCACCGACCACAGCCGGCCTACGCGTTTGAAGTGAAGCGATGGGTGCCAAGGATCCTCGCGAAGCAGGTCGTAGTTGGCATCCGCCAGCCGCTGCACGGCCGCGGGCAGCCGTCCGTAACGGTCCCAGAAGTCGGCAGTGGTGT
>CAZAQY010000498.1:0-2650 GCA_964486845.1 uncultured Pirellulaceae bacterium | reverse complement strand
CCTCACAAGAGGACGGAGCAGCGTGCGCCGTTGGCCCGGCCGTATCAGAAGCGCCAGTGGGAGTTGAACCCACTTGAAGCTGCTTTGCAGGCAGCCGCCGTGCCGTCTGGCTCCGGCGCCAATCCGTTGCATGTTTCTGTGACGAAATGTGCCGCCCGGCAAATCGACTAGCAGTGGTCCTACGCTTTGCGTCTTGCTTCCAGGTACTCGTGGTTCTCTGTCAGCCGTACGCCTTTAGGTGACGACCTTAATGCAGTCGCTGGTGAGACCCCAAGGTCTCGGGCAGGGAAAACTCGCCCTGCGCGAGTCTGCTCTCCGTCGATCGCCGGGCGGCGATCTCCATGACGAAGCTGCCGGACGGCTACGTCGCCAGCTCCGTCGTCCAGTTCACGGCTTGAATCTGGGCATCCAGTTCACGCCAGTTCTTGGCCAATCCGTCGATCTGCTTGCGCAGCTCCGCGCCGTCGATCGTCGGCACGAACCGCATCTCGGTGCGTGTGAAGCGGTTCTGCCGCACGGAAGCCGACTGGGCCACCTGCTCCAGCGTCTCGCGACGCAGCCGCAGCATGTCCCGCCGCACGATCGCCTCGGAGACAGACAAGCCGTCAGCCAACCGCGCCGAGTTGTTCGTGGCGTTGATCTGCTTGATCAACTTCTCCAAGGCCTCGACCGCGCCGTCCAACTCGGACATCAGAATCCGTGGGTCCTCGGCCGGCTTGTCGCCTTCCTGAACCATCACGTTCTCCCCCAGTCGCGCCCGCAGCGATTCGACCTTTTCCTTCAGGCTCTTACGTTCCAGCAATGCTTCTGCCAACTTCATCGGACCTTCTCCATTTCTCCCGGCAGTCCCGGCTCATGAGACCCGGTCGGGCCTGCGCCCAGTGCGCAGTTGCAGACCCCGGAATCGAACCGGGCGCGTCGGGCTTATGAAACCCAATTGGGCACCTGCCGCGCCTGCAATCTGTCAGTGACCAAGGAGTGACCGACGAAGACCCACGCATATCCGCGTTCGGTGATACTCGATCGCAACGGAGTCATGGCTTGGTCCCGAAAACAGCCAGCCCGCCAAGGGCTGTCACTAGGTCATCATCGTTCAGACGACGCCGAAGCTGAAAAGGTTCGCCCAATTTCCAACGCATCCGGCGTCCAATGGCCCTGAAGATAAGATGCCGGAAGCCGCCGGTTTATACCCGTGAATTTTCCGTAGTCGCCCGGAAGGCTCGGTCGCGCGCGACTAGAAAGATGTTTTTTGCAGCCACATTGAGAGGCCGGTCACGATGTCCGGCGGTGATTTTCCAAAGGCCGTCGAGTAGAAACTCGATCTGGAGACGATCCTGGAAGCGGATGGCATGGATGGGCAGACCGGCCGACGTTGCCCATACAGCAGAAGGCACTTCGTCAGTTCTTTTCGCTGGGTGTCGGGCCGACTGCTTGCGGCAACTGTCTCGTCAGACCACGGACAACGACGGGTAAGGGAGCGCCGAAGCACTGGAGGTTGTAGCGTTCGTATGCCGCCCACATCCCAATGCCCGCATGGAGGTCTTCGGCAAAATCGACCAGGATGGCGGCCAGGTCGCCAATCGCCTTGGAGGGCAAGCGGAGCGTATCGTGGGCGAAGTCTCGCTGCGCGTCGGCCAGCGCCCGCCTGAGCCGCCGCGCGATGCGGGGAAGATGCGGATCGCCTTTGGTGCGGAGCAAGGCTGCCGACTGGGGCGTCGATCCGAAGCGGATCGGCGTGCTGGGGTTCTCGGCAGGTGGTCACCTGGCGGCATGGACAGCCACGAGTTTCGACAAGCGGACTTACGACCAGATTGACCAGTCGGATCAGGCGTCCTGCCGGCCGGACTTCGCCGTGATGATCTACCCTGGCATGGTGGTGAAGCGCGACACCACCGAGCTGTCGCCGACGATCCGTGTCACGCCCCAGACGCCGCCTTGTTTCTTTGCTCATGCCGGGGACGATCGTGTCAGTCTCGAGAACAGCGTCATGATGTACCTGGCGTTGAAACGTGTAGGCGTCCCCGCCGAACTGCACATCTACGCCTCGGGCGGTCATGGCTTCGGGATGCGGCCGACCGGCAAGCCGGCCGCGACCTGGCCCCAGCGGTGCGCGGACTGGCTCCGTGACATCGGGATCGTCAAGGCAGAGGGAGGCAGATAACGAGAACGGAGAATCCGTGTCGTCTTCCGGATAGGGCTTCCGGGCTGGGAGAAACCAAGATGCGAAGATCGTCAAGTGCCGTACGAAGCATAGCCAAATTCAAGGAGACCTGCGCGTTACCATTCAAGCGTTGGGTTGGCAGGGCAGCAAGTACAAGAAACTCTCCGACGACGTGGCATCGGTCGCGTACTGGTACCAAGTGCCGCCGCACGCACCGTTCCCCCCGCTGCCGCCCTTGAAGGACCGCATGGCCCCCGTGCTGCCAGACCCGCCGACAGAGCCGGAGACGAAGCAGGCAGCCACGCCACCCGCCTCGTCCCGGTAATCGCCTTGGGGCAGGTGCCTTGAACGACGTCGACCGTGTGATTTGAGAAGCAGCGAGTTGCGGCATGATCCTTCACCCCTCTGTGCCAATATGACTGAGACAGTTACCTTCTCGTTAATTACTGTAGAGGGCGGGGAGGCAACCTATGAGCGAAGTTACGCGGA
>CAZAQY010000497.1:0-2651 GCA_964486845.1 uncultured Pirellulaceae bacterium | reverse complement strand
AGAACTACACTAAATTCCCGAGGTCACTGTCTCAAACCCATTGACACATTCCGCTGTGATGCGGGTGTCAAACAGGCTCAGTGTCTGCAGCTGCGTCAGCCCTTTGAGGTGATCCAAACCGGCGTCCCCGACCTTGGTGCCCGACAGGTTCAGCGACCTGAGTTGGGTTAAGCCTCTCAGATGTGCCAGTCCCGCGTCTGTAGCCTTGCTGTACCCCACCTTCAACGTCTGGGGCTCGTTCAACCCTTTAAGGTGCTCCAGCCCGGCGTCCGTAACCTGGGTGCCCGTCAGGTCCAGCAACCTGAGTTGGGTCAAGCCTTCGATGTGCTCCAGCCCGGCGTCCGTGGTGGTGCCTGGTTGGAAAACCACTGAAATGACCGGCTTACCCAGACTCTTCTCATTAGTGGTGACCTTGCCACCGAGCTTCTGAATCACCGCTTCCGCCCTTTCGGCATCTGCCTTCTCGGCAGATGCCGTCTCAGCGGCGGACAGGCCACATCCGACAAAGCCTATCACCAACGCGACCGCAACTGCACCCTTTGCGGTCAGACTGTCGATCATGTTCCACCTGTTTGCTATTGAATAGCGTTTCGGTGTCCAGGCTACTTGAGTTCCTTCACGAGGATTTCGCGAATCTGTCGGGAGGCCATCGGAGTCTTGGCGTCCTTGGATTCGTCGGCAAAGCGGAAACCGTTGATCCGCTCGATCAGATCCGCGCCGGGCTTGAGGCCGCCGAGAAAAGCCTCCCACAGCCGGGCTTTTTCCTCGGGTAAGCCGCATCTCCACAAGCAGTACTGGACTAGTTCTTCGTCATTCAGCACTACCTTCCCAAAGTGTTCGACCTGTTTTTCGGCCGCGGGCTCGACCCAGAGGGCGAACAAGATATCCGGCAAGTACCGATGGACGCTTGAATTCGTGGGCTCGGCATTCGGAGGAAGCGAAACCTTCCATTCCACTCGTTGCTCGTGGGCCTTCCAGACGCCGTTGGTGCCGAGTGGTTCGCGCGGCAGGGCGAGTGTCGCGGTCAATTGATGGCCGTGCAGAAATACTCCTCCCGGAAGAAATGCTTTGAGCACCAACTCCACAAGAACCGTCCAAGGATCGGGCGTTTCACGGTCGCGTTTGGGGCCGGGCGTCTGCTCCTGCTTCTTCAGCAATGCCCGGTAGTCATCCGACGCCTGAAGGTAGCTTCGCAGCGACGCCCTGAGCGACGCAGTGTCATTCAACCGCGCCAACGACGCGGGCACGGGCTGATCCGCCGGCACGCCGATGCGCGAGGCGAGCCACCTTTGGATCATTGCGATCAGCGGGCCGGGCCGCTCTTGCATCGCCTGCTCCACGGCGTAGATCCAGTCCGGTAACTGGCTGGGAGTCAGATAACCCCGCTCGACAAAATACTGTGCCATGCGCAGGCAGAGTTCGGTCTGAATCCCAGATGCGTCATCCCAGTCGGCGGCAGAATGGAGACGGTCATGAGCCGCCACCAATTCCAGCGACTTGATGTAGATGCTCAGATTGACCAGGTCCCGGCGGAACTCGCCGTCGAGAAAGCCTCGCAGCTTCGGCCATTCGGGTGTGCCCGCCAATTCCTTCTCCAACCCGCCGATGAGCAAGGCGACAAGTCGCTGAACGGCCGCGCGGCGTTGGTCGAGGTCCCCAGCGATGTCGTCATCGCCGCGCACCCGCTCGACGTACGCGGTCGTGGTGCCCAGCGACGTGCTCCAACGCGTGTAGGTTCCGTAACCGCCGACGTCATCGGGAAGACGCCCCGCGCACTCCTTCGAAAACGAATGCCTGGGACCGCCGGACTTCGGAACATCGACGCCATATTGAGCGGCGATGCGCGCCAACTCCCGATCCTCGACCGCAACGTCCACCCATTTCTCCCCGTCCTTCCGCTGCTCGAACACGGTGAGCTTCCGCTCCAGGTGCCCCTCGCGCGGAGTCATCTCCAGTTCATACTTGCGCACTTGGCAGCCGGCGACCGCAACCATGCCGATCAGCACCAGCACAAGAAACCGCCTGCGATTGCTGGTGCCCAGCCAGCCACCCGAATCCTGAGCGTCAACGCTGTCCGTCAGCAAGAAGAGCGATTGGGACATAGGAGGGTTCTCGGAGACTATCCGCGGTGGAGTGGCACAACCGATGCGACATTCGCTGCATTCTACCACCCGGCCGGGGCCGCAACATCCAGGGAGTCGTGTCGCAACCGCCGCCCCGCTGGCCTAGAAGTTGGCGTAGGCTACGTGTCCTGGGCTGAACAGCGAGCGGGGGCGGGGCTTCGGGGTGGTCGGTGGGGACATGGTCACGTTGGGAATCCTTGGCCACTGCCTTTCCCCGACTCGCCTTGTGTTCGCTACCGGGCCGGACCGCCAGGGATGAATTGGGCTGCCTCGCCAGTGAGCGTGGCCATCCGCAGTCGCTTCGGTAGATCGGCCGGCAGGCGATCGAGCCCCAGCCGCAGGCAAGACCACGCCGGCACGAGAAGCTCGGGCGGCCCGCCGAACAAATCGGCCAGATCGGCCAGGACTTGTTCGTCCGGCCGCGACAGATAGGACGGCTCGGCGGCGCAACGGGCATAGAAATACAGATTGGGAATCACCATCACCGGCTGCTGGGCATTGCCGAAACACCCGCGCGTGACGGCTGCG
>CAZAQY010000496.1:0-2663 GCA_964486845.1 uncultured Pirellulaceae bacterium | reverse complement strand
AACACCGCGATTGACGCCCATCCCGGGCCTCACGCGTTATTCATGCGTGCGCTCAGGAGCCATCCGGCGAATGTTCCGGCCAGGGCCGATACGCAATCAGGTCCAGGTCGCACAGCCGTGTCCGGGCCTCCCACAGCGTGCCACGTTCGAAGCACGGCACAGTACGTTCGATGCGATCGAGCCGCCAACAGGAAAGGCCGTGGCGGTCGGCGGCCAAGGTCAGAAACAGATACAGACCAATGTCCGCCGGTTCCAGGCGTTCGAGGAATCCTTCGCTGCGGAGGCGATGGTCGATCCAGGCGAACGAGGCGGGTACTTGGCGAACGCGTTGCGGCACGAGCACCGACAGTGGTTTTCTGAGAGTCATGACAGCCACTCCGACGGTCAAGGGAAGTAGAAGACAACTGAGAGAATTGTGTTGCAGGGGAAGTAGAAGCAGGGGAAGTAGAACCCTCTGCGCCGCTCCCCGAAGTGCATTCACACTCACTATACGAGGGGACACAGAGAGGGATGGTGGCCCGCGGCAGTGACTCCCGCCACGTGCTTATCGCTCCGAGGCACTGCCGACCGGAACGTGTTCGGGGCGGCGCGGCTCGACGCTGATGGTGGCGTGGACGGCCTGCGCCAAACGGTCCAAGACGTCCGACCGGAGGGTCCGCGTGCCTTCGAGAAATTCGCACAGCGTCTGGGACGAAATGCCCGCCTCCGCGGCAATCTCGCGGACGAGCCGACCGCTGCGATGAATCGCCCGACGCAGATGACCGCTGAACGTCTCTTCGCCCTTGGCTTCCACCATCCGGTCGTGCCTTTCGTTGAGTTCGCCCAGCTCTTCGGCGATGAGGGCATGGTCCCGTCGGAGTTGTTCCGAGAGTTCCGCTGATACGTTTGGTTCTGACGGCATCGCGGCGTGTCCTTCATTCACCTCGGCGGCGAGTTTCGTAGGCAGTCACGGGCACAATCGTAAAGTCGTCGATCTTCTCGAAGACGCAGAACAGGTACCGGCCGTCTCCCGTCTCGCCCCAGCAACATGGCCGACCGGTCGTTCGGCTTTCGCCGATTTCCTCCGGGCTGCTGACCACCTTCTCGAAATCCTCGGGGCTGACGCCGTGCTCGTCAAGGTGTTCGATGATTTCGTCGGTCCACTTGAAGTCGAAGTACGGCATGTGTCGTCCGGCTCGGGAAACGATCATTATTCTACCCCCGTCCGAGGACCCAGGAAAGCCGGGTCTTTTCAAGGTGTGCGCGGCCTGTCGCCCGGTTGTGCAACGGGAGGCCGCCTGCTGGAACTGATCGTCCAGGCTGTCTTCGGCTCACCACCGGCCCGGTGGCGAACTACACGCCGCGGCCACACGTCCAGGTTTCTTTCTTGCTGTAGTTGTTCAAGGAGCGAGTCAGCGCGGAGCGGAAACCGGAGACGTGCGTGCCGCCTTCGATCGTGCTGATGTTGTTCACGTAGGAGTGGGACAGGAATCGTTTGTGCGAAGCACCCTCTGGGCCGTTCCGGCAAACGGTACCTCTCCCCGTTTTCCTGGCACGGACTTCTGGAAATTCGCGCCAGGATCCGGGAAATCAGCGGCGCACTCGATCGGCGGGTTCAGCGTTCCTGGTCGAGGGTGAGGACGGCCGCGAGCGCCGCCTGCGCCTGCTTCGTCGCGTTCGGGACATCGGATCGTTCGGGTGTGTCTTCCGGGGTGTGATAGTTGGGATCGCCGTACGGAAACGAACCGATGAGGATGATCGCTGCCGGGTAGCCGGCCTTCACGAATGAGCCGTCGTCGTCGCCGGGCGACCGCCTCTGGACGATGCGGTGTTCGAGTCCGATGCCGAATCTGCACATCACCGGATTCCTCCTGAGAACTTGGACTGCGGGACGGAGAGCAACTTGAACGCGAGGCCGCCGTCAAGGGTTTGCCGGGCGCGCGGCCGGCTCGAGCCATTTCCAAAACGCCTCCTGCTGCTCGCCTTGGAAACGGCTGTAGTCGTCGGGTGTCTGGTACGTCAAATTCGCCGGGGCGCCGCCGACGCTCCAGGCGGCACGAACCGCCGCGATCATTCGATCGACATCGGCCGCGTCGGCGTCGCGATCGTGGCGCGGCGCGACCACCAGGCAGGGTCGCGGGGCCATCAGGCGAAGCAGCTCGTCGAAGTCGTAGGGCACTTCGGACTCCCGCCCCTGGAACAGGCCCAGTTGGGGCTGCAGCGCGTGCCACTGCCAGAACCGCCGCAGGCCGCCGGTAGGCTTGGACTCGGTGTCGCTGCGCATCGGCGTGAAATTGTAGCCCAGGTTGTAGCTGTAGGGGTGGAGCCAGACGACCACCGGCAGCGGCCCCTTCACGTCCTTGGGAAAGTACAGGTCGCCGGCGACGTATTCGCCAAAGTTCACCGCCACGCAAGCCACCTTCTCGCTTGCCAAGCCCCGATCGAGCATTGCGGAAACATGAGCCGCCGCGCGGCCGTACGTGCCCCCGGCCGCAACCTGCCGCGGCGGCTCCTCACCCAGCCCCCAGGCGATGCGCTTCCGAACATCCGCGTCGCGCGGCGGAGCAGCGGTCGGCGCCTGGCGGCGCCAAGCGTCCCAGTCGAAGTGGTGGATCAGCACTTCGGGCAGGCCCGCGCGCGACCGGCCGAAGGCGAAGTCGCACCAATCGAGATATCTTTCGATC
>CAZAQY010000495.1:0-2680 GCA_964486845.1 uncultured Pirellulaceae bacterium | reverse complement strand
CCCACTGCGGCCCCTCACGCTCCTGAAAACGCGGACGGCTTCCATCCCGTTCCCACAGCAGCCGTCGCTTGGCTCCGTTGTTGCCGGCCGACGCCTTCTCGAATTCGGGCACCCAGACAGATTCGAGGGTCCGCCGGGTGGGGCCGGTCGCCGCTGCGATGGCTTCCCGACAGCGTTGCATGGCCTGCTGTAGCTGATCGTCGCCGGATTGACCCTGGACGTGGACCGCGCCGTCAGCTGCGGCGCCGAACAACCACTTGCGGACGACGGCTACCACGGCCCGCAGGCGGGCGTCGTCAACCCTCTGGCGGTAAACCGCTGCCATGTCGTTTGCGGGCGGGGAATGCCCCATGATGGCTTGGACGGCGGACAAGTCTTTCGAGGATTCGGCAACCGTCTGGAAGGTCTTTCGCAGGTCGTAAAACGTCCGCCCCTCGATTCCCGCCAGCTTCAAGACTCTGGCGAATTCCTGATGTACCCGATACCCGCGATGGTTGCCGACGTAGCTTTCCCCCCGCTTGCCGATGAACAGTAGCCGTTCATCGTCGGGGTTTCTTGCCGGCTTCCGTTCGGCCAGCACTTCGCGAAGTGCGGCGATGGTTTCACCCCATAACGGGATTTTGCGGTCAATCCCCGTCTTGATCCTCGGATAGACAAGCCACCCGGCCGCGAAGTCCACCAAGTTCGTCGGCAGTTCGGCCACGTCAGTATTTCCGAGAGCCCCGTTGATGGCCAGCAGTACCATTCCTTTGACGTTGACGGTAGCCACGTCCAGGATGCTGCGAATTTGCTCCGGGGTGAACATCTGCGGGCCTTTGTTGGCCCGTGCCATGCGTAGCGACTTCTGAGAGGGTTTGGCGAAGCTCTGGCCGTACCTCATGGGCCTGTCGATCAGTCCTTCGTCGTAGCAGAATTTGAACAGGCTGCGGGTCCGCTGGATTTCGTTGCCGATCCGAATCAGCCCGTTCGTCTTGGCGATGTCGGCCCGCAAGTCGGCAAAGTCCTCCGATGTCAGGTCAACCACGAGGCGGTTCTTGCCGAAAACCCGGATGATCCGTACACACGTCTTGTGGTACTCCTCGAAACTCCGGTCGGATAGTTCTCCCGTTTCGCGATGATGTTTCTTGTGGGTCAAGAACCGATTGCAGGCATCCATGACAGACAACCCGTCGCCGGGAACCCGCGGGGTGCGGCCTGCAAGCAGTTCGTCTTTCTGATCCAGCCACGACGCCAACGACTGTTGCCCATCCGGGTCGTCAGCAATCTTCTTGAAGTAGGCCATTTTCCATGTGCGGCCTAGCTCTTTGTACTGTTTGCACCAGTACCCACGGGGATGCCGGCTCAGAGGGAAGTCGGCCGCTTTGCGAGAACGACGCTTTGGAGTAGACTATTTGGGCACGGGCGTTACCTCCGACTCGAAACTCAGGTGATGCCTTGGCCCCACTCGGCTGCAATCCGGTGGGGCGTTTTTCGTTGTACAGCCGTAGTACAACCGACACAAAATAGCTTACTCGTTGTACAAGTCGTTGTACAGAGGGGAAGAAAGGGATCGGAGGAATCAAGAAAGCACGGTAAAACACCGTCTCGGATGGGTGGCCGAGTGGTCTAAGGCGGCGGTCTTGAAAACCGCTGTACCCTTGCGGGTACCGGGGGTTCGAATCCTCTCCCATCCGCTTTTTTTCCGGTTCGCCACGTTCCGCCGCAACCGTTCCGCTTGTCGCCAAGTTCCCTAATGACAAGATGTTAGGGCCGGCGTCCTGCTCTCGGTCTTCGTCGCTTTCGGGCGCGCTGCCATCGTCGGACGGTTCGCCAGTAGCGCCCCGCGTTTCGTCACTTTTTGCCGTTCTACTGCTACCGCATTTGCTCCCATAGAACGCCTCGACACTTCTGGGGGATGCGTTGTCCGTTCCCGTCGCCGCTGCAGCTTCGGGCGTCGTTTTCGGGACGGAGGGCTGCAGGTCGGGCAGGGCATCAAGGGCCGCCGTCAGGTCGTGTAACCGGGCGTGGGAATACCGCCCGATGGTAAGCGCCGGGGTGCTATGCCGGGCCAACTCTTGGCAGGTCTTGACCGATGCCCCGCCGGCCACGATTGCCGAAACGTAGGTATGCCGCGTGCCGTGGAAGTCGAGAACCCGCCCATCCGCGTCGATGTGCTTTAGGAAGTCGGACCGTTCCCGCTGCTGACGTTCCGCGTCTGTCTTGGCGTCCTGCAGCCACCGCCGCCTGGCCTCGTCCAAGTCATCGTGCAGCATCCGGGCCGTTTGGTCGGGCATCGCCGCAAACGGCCGTTCATCGCGTTTATATTGGGCCAGCCAGGGCCGCAACAGTTCCGCCAGGTCGTGCCGTATCGGTTGCACGTCAAGCCGGCGTCGTTTGCTGTAGGCAGCATCGACTGTCACTGTCGCCGGGTCCGCGTCCAGATCGAAACTTGCCGCGGTCAGGCTGCGCAGTTCCTTAGCTCGGAATCCCGTTCCGAGGGCCACCCGGTAGGCCATCGCCCGATCCGGGCCGGGCATGTTGTGGTTCGCCGTCGTGTAGGTCTCGACCGTCGCCAGCAGATAGGCCGCCTAGTCCGGCGTCATTTCCCGCCGGACATACCGTCGGTCGGTTTCAACGTTGAATCCTGCTAGGAGGCTGTCCAAGATTGCTCTCCCAGGCAAGTCGAGAATTTGGCATACTG
>CAZAQY010000494.1:0-2718 GCA_964486845.1 uncultured Pirellulaceae bacterium | reverse complement strand
AACGGGTTACGGCGTGTCTCGGTGGTCGTGGGCGCACGTATCAACGACACGGACAAGAAAAACAAAATTGAACTACCCCGTGCTGTACCAACCACAACCACGGGGAGTCAGAAATGCCCAGCCCATCCGAGATCAGAAAGCAACTGACCGAGCAGATCATCGCCGCACTGGAGCGGGGAGGTCCGGCACCTTGGCGGAAAACGTGGGTCAGCGCCCGCAACACCGGACGCGCCGCCAACGTCAGCAGCCAGAAGCCCTACCGGGGGCTGAATCCCCTGCTGTTGGAGATTTCTGCCCAGCAGCGTGGCTTCCGTTCTCGCTGGTGGGGCACCTATCTCCAATGGCAGGCGCTTGGCTGTCAGGTCCAGAAGCGACCGACAGGCGTGCCCGCAGGGCGTTGGGGCGCGCAAATCGTTTTCTTTAAGCCGATCACCAAGACGACCATCGACCCCAGGACCGGCTTGGAGGACGAAGAGACCTTCCGGCTGCTGAACATCTACACGGTTTTTTGCGCGGATCAAGTTGTCGGCGCGGAGCGGTTCCAAGTCAGTGATGAGCCGGTCGTGGGCACCGCGCCGGAGTTCGGACCCGCCGAAGGATCGATCGAAGCGACCGGGGCAGACATCCGTTATGGTGGCGACCGGGCGTTCTATTCTCCGACCGGCGATTTTATCCAACTGCCGCCCAAGGCGACCTTCCACAGCGATGGGGCGTACTACGAAACGGCTTTCCACGAATTGGGACACTGGTCCGAATCGCGGCTCGATTGGCATGGCAGCTACGCCCAGAACGAATTGATTGCCGAAATGGCGGCGTGCTTCCTTGCTGCGGAATTGGGGGTGCCCAATGGCGAGGGGCTGGCGAATCATGCCAGCTACGTCAAGTCGTGGCTCGATGCCATGCGGGGCGATCACAATTTCATTTTTCGGGCATCGTCGCAAGCGTCCAAGGTCGCGGATTACCTGCTGAGTTTCGTCCAGCAACCGGAAGAAGTCCCGGCAACGGAAGGGGAACTTGTGACGTTCTAATTGCTCCGGGTTCAAGTTCAAACGCGGGCGGGAGTTTCCCGCCCGCGTTGTAGTTCTGTGTTAATTGAAATTGGACAAGTCGCAGTATCAGCCCCAACAAGCCCCCAGGTGATACATGGACCCGATGAACAGAATTAAACACCTCTTCCCCATTGATGTCACCAACCCGGAGTCTATCGGGAGGACCGCCATCGAGGAGAAGCAAGCTATCCTAGCCCACTACGTTCGGCTTGTGGCAAGAAAGCTGTCGAATGGCGTGGCGTGCGTGGGCGTAGGAGGTTTGGGAAAAAGCTGGGTGATCGCCAAGACTCTTGCAGAAGAGGGTATTTCGCCGGTACTGCTCAACAGCCATGTTACTCCGTTGTCGTTCTACCGCGCCCTGTACTTCAATCGAAGCGGCGCGATCATTTGGTTGGACGATATAGATTCCTGCTTGGCAAACTTGATCGTATTAGGCATTCTGCGTAGCTGCCTCTGGGGGCAGGGACAGCGCATTGTAACCTATACCTCATCCCAACTGCCGGACGACCTGCCGCCGCGATTTGTGTTTGATAGTCGGCTGATTATCTGTGCGAACGTGATACCGAGACGCAACGAAGCTCTGAAGGCGACGCTTACGCGCATCGATACCTACACCTTAGACGCGACCAATGAGGAAGTCTTGGAGCAAATGCGGCTGTGGGCGAATCGAGGCAATGGTGGGCTAAGTCCTGAGCAATGCCATGAGGTCGTGAGCTTCATTGAAACGGCGGGGGGCACGCGGCGACTGTCCCTGAGACTTTACGAGCCTTCGCTGCGCAAGTACGAGTACGCAGGCGAGACGGGAATTGACTGGCGGGAGTTGGTGCGGCACCAGCTTGACCAACTTGGCGGCGGTGATGTACCCAAGCCGGTGGACAGCAAGACGCACGACCTTGATTGTTTGAAGGAGGCAATGCGGCAGTTCCCCACGTCGGTAAAGGATCAGGAGAAGTTCTGGACCAAGGCAACGGGTAAAAGCCGTGCAAGTTTCTTCCGGCTGAAGCGAGCGCACGACAAGGGAAGTAATTGAAATTGGACACCAGCCAGTGTCAGTTGATCCTGGCTGGCTGATCCCCAGCTTTAGGCGCGGTCACCATTCCCGCCCGAAGTGAGCCTGCAACCGCGAGACCAACAGTGATGAATTCGGGATAGGTGCGCCGGTAAGCACCGACAAAGTAACCTGGACCGCCGCCAGTCGGTTAATACTGGCATTTTTTTGTGCCGTTTTTTTGACCGATGCCCCCTTTGTAGTCGTCCAGAACAGAAGGACTCTTCTACAACTAATACACCTCCTCCTTGCGCATCTATTATTGTCTCCGCAGGAGTGAAAATTGGGGCTAGTAGGAGTTGCAGATGAAGGCGGGTTGAAGAATAGCCGCCCAAATCGCACAGGATTGCGCAGGACGAGTTTATTTAATTCATGGCTCTTGGTGTTGGTTGAATATATTTATCGCGCCAGAACGCATCCCTGTTGCGCAGGGACGATCTTAGCGATTAAAGCTTGGTCGTCTTACACTGACACCAGCAAGCCACCCCCACCACACCCACCAACCCCACGACGCGGAACCGCCGAAGGCTCATAGTTAAATATAGACACCCCTGCCGTGGATGTACCTGTCAGTGGCCAACAGAATTCAGCCGTTTTGGCCGCGGTGGCTGAGTGAACTAG
>CAZAQY010000493.1:0-2719 GCA_964486845.1 uncultured Pirellulaceae bacterium | reverse complement strand
GGGTGCAAAGTGTGGGTCGGGCGGGGCCGGCCGGAGGACGTAGGAGGCGACGGCGGTCCCGCCGGGCGGGGCGAGCGGAGCCGGACGCGGCGCGACCTCGGTGACCAAGTCTGTCGTCGCGGAGCGTGGCCTCAACCCCGCGGCCACTCGATGCGGCGGCGTCCCGCCGGCCGGAAGCGATCCGCCGGGACCGCGAAGGGCCTCGTCATTAGGACCAAACACGGCCGCGTACACCGCCGGATCCAGATCGTGCAGCGCCGCCCCCCAGACACCGCGCAACATCGGCACGGTGGCCATCACGCCGGGCGTGTCGAGCAACATCCGCCGCGGGAGGACGCGGATCGCCGCCAAAGCAGCCGACAGTCGTTCGGCGAGTTGGGTGGTCATGGTTGATGTTCCTGGGGACTGCTCGTAGTGCCGGCTTCAGCCGGTCTCGGACAACCGCCTGAAGGCGGCACTACCAACACAACCGCCTGAAGGCGGCACTACGAGCGGTTTGTTTCGGAATCGGGTGCGAGTCTCGGAGAGACTCGGCTACGTGTTATCTTCGCCGCAGGTAGGCGGCGACCAATTCGGTTTGGGCTTCGCCGCGGGCGGTCGTCGAGACGGCCAGCGGGAGGGTCCGACCAGCGGACTCGTAGCGGATGCCGATGCGGCCGTTGGCGGCATCGAGGATCTTGACTCGCGGCCGCTCCTTCGTGGCCGCATCATACGTGACCCTGGTGACACAGTCGATCGCGCACAGCCGGTCGACGAATCGTTCCCAGCCGGGCGGACGGTGATGTTCGACGCCGGAGAGTCCGTATTTTTCTTTCGGTGACAGCGGCGAAGCTTCCGGCCAAACGGCGCGTGGCTTCGTCGCCAACTGCTGTTGAGCCGCCCGGAACAGCAGGTCGCCGGCGGCGTTCAGGTACGTATGGCCGTCCTCGTCGTCTTGAATCAGCGGACGCAGTTCGGGGCGGCCCTTCAAGCGGTTTTCGACTTCCACGCTGCTGCGGTGATCACCCTCGATCCATTCGAAGAAGTCCAGGTTTCTTACCACGAAGTCGGCATCCCAGACCAAGGGCAGACGCGGCAGGCGGACAATTTCGCGGAACTGTTCATGGATATAGACCACCTCGACTTGCAGCAGTGCGCCGAGCAGGTTCAGGAAGGCGATTTCGGCTTTGAAGCCGCCGGTGGCGCAGAGGATGGACTCCAGGCCCAGTTGGGCGGCCTGTTTCACCGCCGCGATCGCTTCCGAGACCAGGCTGCGGAGACCGCGTTGGGCGAAGCTGCCCGTGTGGTAGCTCAGTCCCGTGATGGGCTGCAGAACTGCCTCGCGGCACAAGCCGGATTCGAGATAGGTTTGCAGACGTTCCGCGCAAAAGATGCCTTCGGAGGTGGCGGAATGCAGCAACAGCACCCGGTCGGAAGCTTCCAGCCCGATACTGTGCAACGTATTGGTCTCCGCGCTGGCGGCAACCGGATCGGCCTGTTGCAGCCATTGGTCTACGGCAGCTGCCTCGGGCAGTGGATCGGGGCGGCGGGCGTTCCATCCGCCCCAGGGCCGGCCGTCGGCGTTGGTCAGCAGGGAAGTTCCCACGGTCGTGATCAGTAGGTGGGGCATGGGGTGAATCCTAGTGTTTTTCCTTACCAGTGGTCAGGCATGGTAAACCGTGATCATCAACCAGGTCTGGTAGGCCAATCGCGTCGCCCGGTTGGCGTTCGTTGGCCACGAACCATTCGAATGCTTTACCTTCCGGGTGCGGGGGCACCGCGCCCTGTTGGTTCGGCTGACGAGCGCGGGGGTAGTGAATGGGCAAGGCGTCCCTGAACCCTTCGGCCGCCCGGAGGAAGGCGGCGATGAAAGGCACTCGCTGAAATCGGGATTGGGGCTCCCCCGCTGCTTGCGCCGGGTCGCCGTAAGCGTCGGCGACGGCCTGCTGAAACTGTGCGATGGCCGCCTTCTGGTCGAACGCTGGCGCCGGCGCGGTCTCGAAGGACTTGTAGAACGCCCGCCAGGCGGCACCGTTGCGAAGATCTAGCCCAGCTATTTCCAACCGCACGCTGCCGAAGCCCAGCGGCTTGCCGCCGCCCAGGCGGTGGTAGTGTTCGGGCGAAAGCGAGAGGAGCCAAAGCAAGGCTCCCAGTTCAACGTCCGAGAGATTGAACACGTCCAAGTCGAACGTGAAGACCGTGCCGGGTTTGACCCAGCCGAAGATCGAGCGGTTCTGGTCGTCGCGCTGCTCATTGCCCTCGCCCTGCAGCAGCTTGAAGGTTCCATCGGCATTCATGCGAGGTCGCTGGCGTTGCTTGCCGTGGTCATCGGTGTAGGTCTCCATTTCGGGCCTGTGGGAACGCCGGTATTCCTGGAAGTGGGTGCCGTCGTCGGCCTGCTGTGTTCGATCTTGGGTCGGACTGTCCCAGTAATGGAGTGGCAGGTTTGTGTGGTGCGGATAGACTTTGCGGCCGCGCAGGCCTTTTCCGGACTGGTAGCCCGCGGCTTCCTTGGTGATGCCGTTGGGCTGCGCTTGGCCGTCGGGGGTGGCGGCCACGTAGAACCTTGCCTGTTGCGGTTTGGGCTGGCCCAAGATGGCCAGAGGCACCGACGGTGAAAACGATTCAACGGCGGACGGGGATTGGCAGGTGACTGGGCCGACACGAAGTTGGCCGCGGTACGCTCTAGTACCCCTTCTCGCCTCAGAAACGTGAATTTTGTTTTCCATTTTGTCGGTTC
>CAZAQY010000492.1:0-2726 GCA_964486845.1 uncultured Pirellulaceae bacterium | reverse complement strand
CGACCGCCTTTCGCTGAAAGAATTGGGACCACCAATCCCCTCAGCCTACACCGGCCGTCAATCCTCGCCCTGATGGACGCTTACGTTCTATCATAGCTGGCTTCGAAAATCGCCTTGCCGACGATCCAGATATCGGTTCGATCCGTGGTGCTTCGCACGACGTAGTCCCCCGCGTTCCCCTGCAATTCACCCCACCGGGCGATAACTCGGAACGGGGCTTCGACCTGGGTTGCTTCTACCAAAGGAGCGTCGGGTTTGGGGGCAAACCTCTGCCATCCATCATCGTCCCGATCATCGGTCGGATCATAGGTTTCCAGCAGTTTCTTCGCCTTCTGCGCCCAATATTCTCCGACAATCCCCCGGCAGACATAGTCACCGGGCTGAGCCGTGATTTTCCCTTCCAGAGTCTCGATCTCCATTGGCGCTTCCACCTCTTTCGCCCACAGCGCTCTCGATTTCCGCGCCTTGAACAATTTCTGCTCGATCTCTTCAAGCAGTTTTCCGTCGGGATTAACGAGTAAATCAGATATTTCCATTTTGGGTCGCTCCGGATTTGCCCCCTTCTTGCTTTCGAAATACTTACGACCTCCACTTGACCGAAATCCTTGCCAGGGTCTTTCCCGAGTTCGTCAACAGCCCATGCGAGGTCTTCCTCGATGACATTAGCAGCGGGAGAATGTCCTCCTGGATACTTCAACTTCGTCAACTGGTCTGGCATCTCAATCAGTGCCTCCCACGAACAAATGTGAGGCCTTTGTTTGTCTGTCGGATTGTGCTTGTGCTTTGTGATAGGTGAAGCCCTCCTTTCGACACATCTGTGTCCAAAGTACACGTCCGGAGGCATAAATGTCCAGTCAGCCAGCAAACGCTCGGCAACATATCGATTATGTTCCATCATCGCCAGCATCAAAACAACCTTCGGATCGTCCTTTGCCTTCAATGGGTCGGCGCGGTACTGCGGGTCCGACTCGATCGCTTTTAACTTGATCTGGCCATGAATTGCAGCCATAATGTTGCTTCGCCGTAAATTCGCATCATTCCAGAATTTCTCTTCACTCTGTTTCCTTCGCAGCGTTCGCTCAGGGTCGGCCTTCCCGCCACTATTCGCAAAGATGCGTTCCTCATAATCGTCCATGATTGCAATTGCCAGTTTTTCCGACTCGTGACTAGTTATATTGTGTTGGGATATGATGTCGCAGCATTGCCCAAAGGGCCGGATACGGGCCTGCGCACCCTGCTCCGAAATCGTTTTGTTCAGCGCCGCACTTTTGGGAAACCAGGCAAACACCGGTGGGAGATCTACGAAGGTGGATTGCCATAGTTCCACAAATCGACTTGCCTGGGAAAAATTCTGCTCGTCCTCATCAAAGCAGAAAACAAACGCGGGGACAACTTTTCTCTCGTATTCTGGGGGACCAGGAAGCTGTTGAGGGCATCCTGATTCCAGTTGACCGGCATCTGAAAGCACGCGGCAGTCAGCGCTGTTTACGTTGCTGCCTTGGCTAGATCCCGCATTTGTTTGTTCAGGGGCCAGGCTGCGGTCGATGATTTGTTGACCGTCGTTATTGCGGAGTCCGCATTCTCTCTGCAGTTCCAGCACCAACGGCAAACTGACAGTTGATTCATCAAACTTGACAAAACGCAGGTTGGCTGCATGGTCAACGGCCCGGTCATCGAATTTGCCGCCAGCATCTTTCGTGCGGTAGCATTCGTCCAATGCGGGATCATTTGCCGTCCATTTGTCGAACTTCGGATCAAAATAAACGTCGGCCAGGTTTTCATGCACATACTTCGGTGAAATCCGTCCCCACCGTGCATCGAATTTGTCTGCTTCCAGGTCGGGGTTCGCCGTAAAAACCAGGATCCGTGGCCGCAACAGATTCTCGAAATGGCACAGTTCGGCGATGTGAATTGCCAATGAGCGCCCCATGTTACCAAACCCAAAAATCACGTAGAGGGCCACTTCATCGGTGGGTTCGTGGCAACGCGATTCGCTGCCGTTCTTGACGGGTTCCCCTTTGATTTGTTCGATTCGATTTTTGCTAGGTCGATGCGGTACAAATCCGTCAAGTATCAGTTTCTTGGCTGTCTCCTGAAGGATATTAAACAAATATATTTTGGCGATGGCCTCTTTGTCATGTTTGAGTAACGACTGCATTTGAGATTCCAAAATCGGGTCCGTCACATGGACATAACAGTCGATATGGTTTTGCCAGCCAGAACACGGGAGGAATCGCCTCAAAGACCAATACCAGGGTCGCGTCCTTTCCCGAACATTGAGCGCTGCCCGGATGTTGGCTTCATCGCTTCCCGTTACAAAGAAGACATATTTTGTCCAGAACCACGGAATATCATCAAATGCTTGAGGATTTCGGGCGTCCGCCAGTATCGTATGCGCACCCAACAGATCTGCATGTTCAATGTACCAGTTGTCCTTGTCGGACTCGATCACCATGGTTTTAAGCTGATTCTTCCGCAAGTCCACACACAACTCCCAGCCAATTCTACCCAGACCGGCAACGACGTGAACTGGCCGCATGGTTCGTAACATCAGCCTCCTCCAGGAAGCCTTAAACAACAGCGCCAGAGCTTGCCAACTGACGTATGCCGCCAAAGCGACCGCAAGGAATCTACCGCAAGAAAGCGAGATATTCCCTTCGAGATTCTCCTCGGGTATCGGCGGCCATTGAGAATTGAGCCACTTTGGTCACCAGAATGGGCCAGTT
>CAZAQY010000491.1:0-2742 GCA_964486845.1 uncultured Pirellulaceae bacterium | reverse complement strand
AACTACACTAAATTCCCGAGGTCACTGTCTCAAACCCATTGACACATTCCGTTGAAGGGATGGACGGCGAAACACTTCACGCCAGCCGCGCCAGCCTGCTCCACGCCGGGGATCGGTTGGTGTACTCGACCTCTTCGAGCAAGTCCGGGAAGACGAGGGTTCGCTGCTGCGGGAATTTCATGCTTTGCGACAGGAGCAGGTCGAAGGACAGGTACTTTCTGTCCATCGACGGCCGCCACTGGAAGGTGGGCGAATTGTTGGTCAGGGACGGCGCTTCCGAAGGGGGAGCGGAGAGTTCAACCAGCGAACTCAGATTCATGTCGATCGAAACGTCGTCGATGAAGAAGGTCATGCCCTTGCAATGGTAGTTGGAGAGGTTCAGCTTGAACGACGGCACCGTGGGCGTGATCAGATAGCAGCAGTGTTGCCATTCGCTGGTGGGACGCGGCTCGAATAGGGCACCCCATTTCTCGCCGATAAGCTGCACGCTGAGCTTTCCCCCGCCGTCGCCCTCCGAGCGGAACCAGAATGACAGCAGGTAGGTCCGCCTGGGCAGCACCTTGACCTCCTGTTCGATCGAGGGCCATTCGTCGTTGGGCGAGGCCAAGGCAACACAGTACTGGCCCGTGTGCGCCTTGTCGGACAAGGAAAACCCCTTGTCTTTCACGATCTTCCACCCGACAGGCTTCCACTGCTGCACCAGTTCAAAGCCGGGATTGGCCACGAAGTTGACGGGGACAGGCTCGCTGCGAGGCGCCGCGCGCGCCGTTGGAAATGCCCCGGCCGACAGCAAGATCACCAAAGTTCCAGCAAAAGCTATGGTTCGCATGATTGCTCCCTTCAAGCTTGAAGTCAGAAGCATTGTCATTTCGCGTTTTCGGTCCGTTTCGGATCGTTCTTCCAGCCGTATTTCTCTACACGAGCCGGAGAATGCGTGACGGTGGCCGGTTTCGCCTGTGGCCACGTCCGTGATCAGCAGCGTACGTTCCGCCATGGTGGCCAGCGATTCACCCGCAGGAGACCAGACCGGGCGGCAACCCGTCGCGTCTTTCATTACCTGGAGCTTCTCGCCGGTTGTCGCCGAACACAGCAGCACCCCGCGATCGGTCTTGGCGATGGCAAGTTGTCCGCCGTCGGGCGACCAGGCCAGGCACCGGTCGTCGGGCGTTCGAGCGTTGATCGACCAGAAGATATGGCCCGACTCGACATCTCTTACCGAGACATTGCTGGACTCGTCCCCGCCGTCGCCCCGCGAACCGCATGAGGCGAGTTGCGTGCCGTCGGGCGACCAGGCAAGCTGCTCGGCCGGCTGCGAGAAGCCTCGCACCCAGTCCCCCGAATGGCCGTCCCACAGGGCAATCAGCCCTCCTGAGCAAGCCGCGGCGAGCAATCGGCCGTCAGGTGACCATGCCATGGCGATGGCTTTGTGCTGGCGGTCCTTAAAGACGCGAAGTTCGCGATTAACGGCCACATCCCACCATCGAAGCACGCCGCCTGCGTCGCGCGACAGGAGATGCTCGCCACCGGGCGACCAAGCCACCTCGACAATCGAATGGTCGTGACCGACGAGCATGTTCATGACCTCCCCGTTGCCGAATCGTCTCACGCGTATGACGCCGTCTTCGCCCCCAGTGGGCACGCATTCGCCATCCGGACGCACAACGACGGCTGTGGTTGCCGCCGAGGACGTTTGCATAGCCAATGTCCAGGAAAGCACCTCGGGGAACCAACTGGCGTCCCCGAAGATCAATCGCCTTGCCTTGCGGCATGGGCTTCCTCCCTCACTTCCTGGAGAATTCTCTTGGCCGAAACGCTAGCTATGCATGCTATTCGGCTGCTAGCGGAAGTGCAAGGTCATCTGAGACGGGCTGTAGGGCCTCCGTCGCCGCCGCGGGGCCTGCCCACCTCGACTTCCGACGCTACACGTGTCCCGCCTGCCCTGGACTTCACCACGGACCCGGAGATTGTCCGCGTCGTGGTCGAGGGCGAGCGGCTTTCGTACGGCCACCTCTTTTGCCTGTCCGGGAAATCTGAATCGGCTGGATTGAGAAGCGCCGGTGCAGCCGTGAGCCCTACGGTCGCGAGGGCCAACAGGCTCTTCAAATTGACTTGGAAGCCCAGAAACCGAGCAGTGTGGGCCACCATCACTCCGCTACTTGTCGTCCTTGAATCAGACGTGGCGCGCGCCCCTAACGTGTTGAGCGCGACCAGCATGATTGACACGAAGGTCTCTCCTGTCGGGTCAGTCCCCGTCGTCGGAGCGCCGTGTCCGTACACATACTTGTGCAGGCTCAGGGGATCTTGAAGGTTCCCGAAGAACGGGTCGCTGCGATTGAACCTTCGCGCCGGCCAGAAGCGCCGCCGTGCTTTTGAGCGATTATCGGCTTAGAGCAGCAAGAACTTGCGCAGCGGGATGGGGAACGGGCGTCCAGTAGATTTAGCCAGCAGGGTCCGGTAAACCGGTTTTTGAATGCGCAAGGCGCGACGCCGCGATTCGCCTTTCTCGGGATGGGCATCTGCCTTAAAGGCAGATACACGCCCCCTGTGAGCCGCCATTCCGCAGGCTGACCGCCCGCCTCGGCTTCCAAATTGTCAAAGATCAATCTGCGGCGCAATTCGCGCCGCGCACGTCGTTCCGCTTGCGGCCCCCCGCGCCGGCAAAGTCTCAGCGGCGTGAAAAGAGTCCTGACCTGGCGTGTTCACTTTGTGCCGGTCAAGGCCAATTGATTTGATCCCGTTTTT
>CAZAQY010000490.1:0-2867 GCA_964486845.1 uncultured Pirellulaceae bacterium | reverse complement strand
GACCCCATTGCGACAACGGGGAGGGAGTGGTTCACCACCACTCCCTTACCCGCTCGTGCGACGGGAAGGCAAGCCGATGGCAAATGTTATTCTTGTGGCCCGTAGCTTAAACTCGACATCGGCAGGCATTCGTTATGACCATCGACTTGATCCTCGGCACCGCCGGGCATATCGACCATGGGAAGACCTCGCTGGTCCGCGCGCTGACCGGCGTCGGTACGGATCGGCTGCCGGAGGAGAAGCGGCGCGGGATCACGATCGAGTTGGGATTTGCCCAGTTGGAATTGGGCGAGTACCGGCTGGGCATCGTGGATGTGCCGGGACACGAGCGGTTCGTGCGCAACATGTTGGCCGGCGCTACCGGGATGGACCTGGCGATGCTGGTCGTCGCCGCCGACGATTCGGTCAAGCCGCAGACCCGCGAGCACCTGGAAATCCTGCGGCTGCTGAACCTGGACGCCGGCGTGATCGCGATCACCAAGGCCGACTTGGTGGAGCCGGATTGGATCGCGCTGGTCGAAGACGAAGTCCGCGCGCTGACGGCAGACACGTGCTTGGCCGACGCTCCAGTGGTCCGCACCAGTGTGACCACGGGTCTGGGGATCGAAGCGTTGCGCGAGGCCCTGGCGGCCGTAGCCGCACGCGCCGCTCAATCGCAGCGCATGGCCATGATCCGCGCGCCGTTCCGAATGGCCATCGACCGTTCGTTTACCATCGCCGGCCATGGCACGGTGGTCACGGGCAGCGTCAGCAGCGGCCGAGTTCGCTTGGGCGACGGACTGGTCCTCGAACCAGGCGAAGTGCCTGTGCGAGTGCGCGGCTTGCAGAACCACGATCGGGCCGTGGAGGAAGTTCACCGCGGCCAGCGAGCTGCGATCAATCTGGCCGGAGTCCACCACGAAGCCATCGGCCGGGGCCAGGAGTTGGCGACCGCCGGCCATTTGGTTCCCAGCCGCTCGCTGACGGTCGCGCTGTCGCTGTTGGGGTCGGCGCACCGGCCGCTGAAACATCGTTCGCGAGTGAGGGTGCATGTCGGCACCGCGGAACTGCTGGCCACCGTGGCGCTGCTGGACCGCACCAGCCTGGCGCCCGGCGAAGCGGCTCCGGCCCAGCTGTTCCTGAATCAACCGGCCGTGACGACGTGGAGTCAGCCGCTGGTGGTCCGCAGCGAGTCGCCCGTGGAGACAATCGGCGGCGGCCGGGTGCTCGACCCGAACGCGGACCGGCTGCGCAAACCGGACGACACGGTCCTGCAACGGCTGCGCGAGCTGCAGTCGCCGGACGACGTGCGCCGCGCGTCCGCGGCCCTCTATTTCGCCGGCTTGCGCCCGTGGCGTCCGCAAGACCTGGTGCGGCTGGCGGGAATCGACCATCCCGACGAAGTCCATCGGACGCTACTCGAAGCTCGCGAAATACGGGAGATTGCCGTGTCCCCCACGCGCTCGCGACGCTTCCATCGCCGGGTCTTGGAACAGCAGGCGATTCGCGTCGAAGCCGCGCTGCGCAAGCTGCACGAGCAACATCCGCTGCGATCCAAGCTGGAACGCCAGCAGTTGGCCGCCGGTTTTTCCTATCTTGGCGAGGCCGTGTTGGCCGCCATCCTGGACGACCTGCGCAGCGCCGGCCGCCTGCAGATCTTCGGCGACGGCCTGGCACTGGCCGGCCACGGGCCGAAATTGTCGCAGTACGAACGGAAACTGCTGGACGAGTTGACCGAGATCTTCCGCACGGCCGGCATCCAGTCGCCCAGCGTGGCGGAATGTCAACAGCGAGCGGCCAAGAGCCAGTCGTCGGTGCCTCAGCTGCTGGCCCTGGCCGCCGCCAACGGCGAACTGGTCGAGATCGCCGCCGGTTACTACTTGCATCGCGATGTGGACCGCCAGCTGCAGGACCTGTTGCGAAAACAACTGGCCGGCGGTCACGGAGCGACCCTCAGCGAAATCCGCGAGGTCCTGGCCACCACGCGCAAGTACGCCGTCCCGTATTGCGAGTACCTCGACCGCACCGGTTTCACCCGCCGCGAAGGCGATGTGCGGTACCTGGCATACGCCGGGCTTTGACTCCCATCCTGCGATTTCGGTGACTTGCCGTGCCCGCGGCCGGATGGGGGATGCGCCAACAAAGCCTCGCGGTTCAAGCAACGGCTTGTCTGGCCGCTTCTTCGTCGGCGCAGACCGAGAGGGAGGTGTTTACGAGCTTGAGCCTTTGCAGCGTTTCGAGGACGACTTCGCTGAGGCCGAAGAGCTTCATCTGCCCATTCCAGCCGTTGGTTCGTTTTTGTGCGATCAGCAGGGTGTTGGTGAGCGCGGTTGAACAGTAGTCGACGTTGCTGAGATCGACCAGCAGCCTGCGCGGTTTGCCCGCAGTGACGAACGCCAGAAGATCGTGTTGCAGCTTGGTATACTTGTCGGTGTCGAAGAATCTGGTGTCGGCGATGCGTACGATGGTAATGTCCTCGGATGTCTCAACAGAAAAGGATTCGCTGCGGATCATGCTTCGTCTCCCGCTGAAGGTATCGAAGACCTCGACTTGATGTCCGGTCTTGATTGCCAAAACCAGGACTGCGGAGATCTGCTATTCGTTCGGGCGCGAACCGCCCAGATCGATAAATGATCGGCAGAGCAGTGCCGCCGGTCAAGCGGCCTTCCGATCCGCCGCCTCCCAGGAGCTTGAGTCATCGTCCAGCGGGACGCACCGCTAAGTGGAACCGGGAGGCCACAATCGGAGATTTGCATAAAGCCTACGTGGCGGCCGTGGTGCCAACAACGCCACGTGGTGCTTTCGGCGATTCACAAGGTGGAAGCTGGAATGTAGAGCGCACGCATGAATAAGGCAGCGGCGGGTACATGTGCTCGAGTAGGGGGTGC
>CAZAQY010000489.1:0-2872 GCA_964486845.1 uncultured Pirellulaceae bacterium | reverse complement strand
GATATCCTTGATCCGCCGCATCTGGCTGCCCAGGAAATCGGCCGGCGAACGGATCACGCCCCAGTTCAGATCGCGTAGCCGCGTCTCTCCGAGACGCGATTCGGGTCTCGGAGAGACCGGGCTACGTGCGGAGACGCTCCTCCCCGCCGCCTGCCCCGCACTGTGGCAGGCGTCCACGATCAAGCACACTTTGCGCCCGTCCAACGTTTGGATCCAACGTCCCAGCGTGTCGTCCAGCACCATCGAACCCGCGATGACCTCCGGCGTGCCGTCGTACGGGACCAGGAACGCATCCCGCTCCTCCGGCTCGTTGGGGTCGGCGTTCGCACACGTGGCCCCGTGGCCGGACCAGTAGATGAAGATCTCGTCGCCCGGCTGCGATTTCAGCCGCAACTCGTCGATCCCCTGCTGGATCGCCTGGCGCGTCGCCTGTTCGTTCAGCAGCATCCCCAGTCCGTCCAGGCGGCCGTGGTCTTTCATGATTTGAGCCATCGTCCGGGCGTCCACGTGAGGCACGCTCAACGCCGGCACTCGCCGGTCCTTGTACTGGCTGACGCCGATGAACAGTCCCAGCCGCCGGTGATGTAGTTGTTTTGGTCGCAGCGGTTCGGAAACAGGCACTTGTTGCCGCCGTCGGCCTGCTTGTACAGCAGATACAGGTAGCCGCTCCGCTCCGACTCGACCGACACCTGCATCAATTCGCCTTGTTGGTAAGTCGCGTCGGCCCGGTCCACGCTCACGCGGACCAGGAACGCCGGCTGGGGGTTCTGCGTGGCCGCTTCCACGTTCACGCCGCGGGTCGAACGGGCCGTCGCGGCCGACGGCAATTCCTTGCCGCCGAGGCCTTCGATCACATCGGCCCACGCCGCCGCCGGCAGGGCCGGAAGAACGGTCAACACAAGGGAAAGAATCGCAACTCTCATGGCTCAGCTCCTGTCAAATTAGTGTTCTCGCTTCTTCTACTTCTTTGCATCCACGTAAACGGTCGTCATGTCCTGGGCAAACGGGCCCAGCAGTTCTTGGGGCTCACGGGCGCCGATCTGGCCGGCGGTCAGCGGGCGTTGGTCGGCCAGCAGTTCCTTGATCTGCTGTTGTTGGGCCGGGTGCCAGCGGAACGGGGCGGCTTGGCCTTGCGCCTGGGTCTGCGTCTGCTGTCCCGGCGCGGCGGGCGGGAGCAGTTCCAGCGAACCGGAAAAGGCCAGCGGCCGCGAAGTCACCACCGCCTTGATCCGCAAGGTCCCTGCCGGGCCCGCGACCGCGAACCCGCGGGCCGCGTTGAGCGGGCGGATCTCGACCAACTTGCCTCCGGGAATCCGGTTGTCCTCGCCCGCCGTCGGGTACAGCAGCGCCGGAGTACCGCCGGAGTCGACCTGCAACAAATACAGATAGCCCGGCTTTTCGCTGTTCACGCGCACGAAGAACCTCTCCCCCGGCCTGTAACTGGCCCCGTCGAATCGGTCCAGTGTGGCGTCGAACGGGAGACGTCCAGCACCAGCGGCACGCCTTGCTGGCCCAGGTGCAGTTTCAGCAGCCGCTACAAGAGATCGGGTTGCAGGTCTTGGGGATCCTCGCTGCCGGCGCCGTCGCCAAAACGATCGCCCCAGGTGTTGGCCAGGTCCTCGGTGTGGCAGGCGGTGAGCAGGCCCTTCTGGTCGCCGATGTCAAGCGGGATGCGCGGATTCCCGTCTCGGAGAGATGGGGCTACGTGGGTGCGGTCCGGTTCTGGTTCCAGCATCGAGGCGGCGGCCCAACCGTGGCAGTAGCCGAACCAGCGCGGCACATCGGGGCCGGGCGGGTTGGCCTGCCGTTCCCACGCGGCCGCCTGGTGGCCGGTCAGCCGGTCGTACTTGCCCAGCGGGACCAGCAGGCTCCCCTCGCGGATCGGCCACCAATAGCCGGACCAGGGCGTGATCTCCGCCGCAGCCTTTTCCAGTCCATCGGACGTGACCAGCGATTTGATGCCGTCCACGGAGACGGGGCTTTCCGAGACCGGCTCTTCTGGAACGTCATGCGATGCACGCGGGTCTCGGAGAGCCCCGCCTACGTCGACCAGCCGCATCTGCGTCACCCCGTTGTCCGCCAGTACCGGCCAGGGCGAACCCTCGCGCCACAATTGCCGGATCGTCTGGTCCGGCGTGGCCAGTTTCACTTCGATGACGCTGTCCACCGGCAGGCTCTTGATCTGCGGGTCGTCCGAGATGGCTTCAGGAAGACGCGGCGATCCGCACGGAATTGCGCGCCGCCCGCAAGAAGGCGAAAAAATCAGGTCCGCCTTTGGCAGAACCGTGTTCGACGTCATCCAGTTCTGCCCGGTACTGCCGCAACGGCGTTCAATACAGATCGTACATCAGCTCGCCGCCATGATCCGGGTTCCCGATGAGCCGCCGGGCGCGAAGATCCACGACGTAATCCAGGGCTTCCAGTGGAATCTGGCCGACCAGGACCCCACCGTCGCTTCGGCAAGCACTCTTCGCATCGCGTCTGTCTCCATGGCGCTGTCTCCGAAACAACTCAGCCAGTACGATTCGCCGCCACCTGCGATTATCGCGGCACGCAAACGAGAAGGCAACCTGCTTTCGAGTCCCGACTCGGCACGCGTATTCGGAATCGGCGCGCCCGGCCGAAGAAATCTGAAACCCGCCACGCACATCTTCCCCATTAGTGTTAATTAGTGCCAATTAGTGTTCCCCCAAAGACAACGGGGAACACTAATCGACACTAATTTGCGCTAATAGCTCATTTCGTTCAGCGTTCCTGGTGAGCGCAAGCGAGATAATTGATGTACATTCAATCGGGGTAAGCAGTGGGTACTTGCTTAATTGTACAGCGCCATTTTTATTTTTTGGTCTTGGGTAAGTCGTTATTCTATAGG
>CAZAQY010000488.1:0-2889 GCA_964486845.1 uncultured Pirellulaceae bacterium | reverse complement strand
ACTCTCCTGTTACCCTAATATTTAGTCAAGAACTTTTTGACTATGGTCACGAAATCTAAGGAAATAATTCTGCTCCATCAATTCTATAGCACCAACAACACCAGCTTTATTACTATTTAATACTTTGGTAATCATTAGCCATTACTTGTTTCCTGACGCCTAATTTTTCTGGGGAACCTTGGTATGAAAAAGTTTGGGCAAATAAAGATATTATTATTTTTGCTCGTCCAGACAATCGGCAGCGAGAGAGGGTAGAAGTATCCTATCGTCTTACGGCGCAGTGTTTTGATAGCAATAGTTGGGGTAATTATAGCAATGGCGAGAGCGAAATGTTCAATCTGGACAAATTATTACCATAAAAGGGTAACTTGATGGCTAGTAAATAGAAAACACCGGTAACTTAAATTTAAGTTATCGGTGTTTTTTTTTATTTAATGAGGATTATTTTTTAATGGAGGAATACCGTCCATTATGTATTTTCAAAATATACATACCCGCTGGCACTACCTGCCCGCGGTTATCCCTGCCATCCCAGAGGATTGTTTGTTCTCCAGGATTCAGTATTTGTGGCTGCACCAAATGGCGAACCACTTGCCCTTTAGTGTTATACACCACAATGCTTATAGGATTATTATCCGCCTGGAATTTAATATTAATGTTGGTTTTACAGGGATTGGGGTAGCACTGGACGATATTATCGGGGCTGGGGGTGAGAGGATCAATATTCTGCATAGGTAAGGGATATTTCGGTGAACCAAAAATGATTCGGGGCACTTATATTTTGACGATAAATCTCAATAGCATAGATTTTACTGAAGTCCTCGGATAGAGCCGTCATCTGTATAATAAAATAGGGTTCGATGGCTTGAAATATCTGCCAGCTTGCATAAAGATCACTGTCAGTACACATTGTGAATAATGTAATTCCGTCTGTTCCATTGGGGTCATCCCCCAAAAAATACTACAGTATAATAATATTTGTTGATCAATGGGCATTATATAGTGCCTCAAGGCCCTAATGTCTGGACTACATATATCAGTGGTTGAGACAGGTTGATAATAGTTTCCCATGTCTTACCTTCTATAAAGGCGACTATTCAGCCATACTTCTAAATTTACCTAGCGACCAGCCAGATAAATATAGACGCCATTCTCTTCTTCTACTAGACATAACGGACCCACTATGTCTGGTGCATCAAAAGTCCAGATTGTGGACGGCAAACCTGTATTAGTGAACGATTTTGAAAGGACTTATGTGTGGACTTCAATCTTCCCGATCGTAGAAGTTCAGAACATTATTCTTTCAGGAGATAAGCTTATTTGTATGCGATATTCTAACCAGCTCTCAGATTGTACCTATAATGTAACTTGGTCAAGTTAAAGTGCTGTTTACTACTAATTCATTGAATTTCCCCTTTCCCTATTTCTTGGAGAAAGATAGCAAGGTCTATTTGTTGTATAACCAAGCTTCTGCTTTGCGCATTGCATCGCTTGCCGAAGAAGCTTTTCCAATAAAAGTCCATCCTGAGTATGATACATATACTTGTTGCGAAGAAGCATCCCATTTCACTTCATACTGTTTTTTACTACCTGAATACACTTTACCAATTATAGTCGCTGACATAATATCCTCCTATTCACTATTTATAACAAATTTGTTGTTACAATCTAAATATCTTTCTAAAAAAATCGAAATACAGTAGATACTACCTCTCCCTTGATTCGAGATCGAGTATATCGGCTAAAAAGAAGCCTCGACAAAAACAACGAAATAAGCAACAATAAACAGATTATTACAAATATATTAACCATCATTTAGTGTAATTTCTGATAAAGTTAACAATTATCATAATCGGCAGTATCAAAATTATAACAATAGGTCCTAAGCAGCCACTATCAGTTAAGAAATCATTTGTGGCGGTACCCCCAGCTTCTCCAGTGCTTATAAAGCGCCTATTGAACTTGTATTGTGGTGTCATACATGATAAGTAGTAAAGTATAGCACAAATTAGGAAGTAAAAACCTAAACCAACTGATTTTAGAAGAAAAGCAACAATGGCAAGAACAATAGCTCCACCAACTATCAGAAAACTTCCCGAAAAAAACCTGCGCTTGAGCTTTTCAAGTAGATTTTTAGCCTCTGTTAGTGCCCCTTGCTTCACATCATTGGATATATTCATCTTTTCTACCTCATTAATTACCTTTTCCATCTCAGTAAGGTGCTCGTTTTTGGTAGGATAGTAACCAGGGCTAACATGTGGGTTGCCATCAGGAACCAAAGTCCAGTTTCGATAGCCCATTTCGATGTAGCACATAGCCAGTAGATCCGTATAACCTTGATTATTGGGTTCTTCTTTTATGCACTGTTCAAGTATTCTCACACCTTCTTCAATCTGACCCGAGGACACTAAAACCGAACCGATCGAAGCTCTGTACACAGTGGTTTTGGGGTCTATTGTCGCTGCTCGTTGATATTGTTTTAAAGCACTTGCATCATCGCCGTGATCTTCGAAAAGACATCCTAGATCGTAGTAGTATTCTGCTTTGTTGGGTTCTAATTTAATTGCCTTGTTCATTGCATCAATAGCATCAGAATAATTGCCCCACTGCTCTTCACAGTACCCCAATAATGACCAAGCTTCGGGGTTATTAGGAAATGCTTGAGTTGCTTTGGTTGCGTAATACAATGCATCGGGAATATTTCCCATACTTATTAGTATCCAACCTTCTTGAATCAGATCTTCGCTATCAACATCCTTTCTTTCAACTTGAGGAGTATATATTTTGGACTTCAACTCTTTGTCGTATTCTGCTCTTTTCTCAGGATTTAACAAGATATCTTTCATCTGAGGGATCAAGCGCAAATTGTTAACAGCTTCTTGTTGTTGC
>CAZAQY010000487.1:0-2919 GCA_964486845.1 uncultured Pirellulaceae bacterium | reverse complement strand
GGCGGCGTAAAATGCGCGCCGGAAAACATCACATGCGGCGATAACTGGTGTAGGGCGTGGAAGTCGGCAAAACGACCGTGTTCATCGACGTAAGCGATACCGGCCCGCTTTAAGTCGCGTTTGACCATACGACCACCGAACCCGCCTTTTGCCCAACTGCCGGGAAATAAAGCGTCCCGTTTGAGCGTAGCGAACCACGTTTTGAGTTGTTCCGCCAACGCTGGCGAAAGCGGAAGCGTGGATGTTTTGCGGTTCTTACTGACGGCCGCTGACAAGGTGAACGTCATGGCGTCAAAATTGAAATTGGACTTGTTCAACGACGCTAATTCTGACGCCCGTAGTCCGGTATACGCGGCAATGGAATAAAGCATCAAACGATCCGTTGGAGTAAAACGCCAATCGTTCCCGTGGTAGGTCTTTTGGGTTACTCCCGTAGTACAATTTAAGATTTCCGTCAGCGTCTTAAATTCCGTTGGCGTCAACGCGCGTCGTTTATGCCTACGATCCGTTTCCGCGTTCATTCTCCGCAGTCCCGCTAACGGGTCTTCCAACGTCCTACGTTCGCACCATAGCCAGCGTGAAAACGACTTGACGGCGATAAGGTAATGGTTACTCGTTTCCACGCTCATCGGGGTGCGTTTGCGTCCCTTGCGTTTCTCTGGCGTTCCCCGCTTCCGCCAATCGGCCAACGTGGTCAGAATTCGCTGGCCGTCAAGGTCGTCAAGCGTTTTCGTTTTCGTTTCCGCCAACAACAAACGAATTCGGCTTATCGTCTTGACGATGTGCGTTTCCGTGTTGCGTTTGCTCCGCAGATACGCTTCGTAGTCGGTTAAATGATCGTCAACGGGGCGTTCTTGTTGTTCGTCTTGGCGACTGACGCCAGCGGCCCGCTTGTCGTCTTGTTCACGCTGGAGACGTTTGAGCAACGCCAGCGAAGACGACCGATCTTCCGTTAAGGGTACTTGCTTCCATTTCCCGTCAAACGTCTTGATTGTCCCGTACAATTTAGGACAAACGTATCGTTTTCCGTCTTTCTTTATCCGTTTCCGCCAAATTTTACCGCTCATCGCTGACCGCCTTTCGTTGCTGGCCAACGGGCGGTTTCCACGAAGTTTACACGAAACCTTCGTGTAAACTCAAAAAACGCTTAATGCTACAAGCATTATGCGTTTTACGTAAAGCGTTTGACGATAAGCGTTTTCGCAATAGGCCCGGAGGGATTCGAACCCCCGACCAAGGGATTATGAGTCCCCTGCTCTAACCGCTGAGCTACGGGCCCTTTTACATGTTTTTTGCTTAACTGAACCTTGTAATTCACTAAATGTCTTCACTAAACTATAGCTAGAGCACAACGCAGCGTCTAGTCTATCGCGGGAGTGATGGCGTGGCGAGACCGAACAAGATGTGGTGGTGGGGGCAGGTTGGCGAGTACGCCGTCACCGTGCGCGGGAAGCGGCACCGGCTCGGGACGGACGAGGAAGAGGCGACACGGAAGTTCCACGCGATCCTCGCCACTCGGCCGGAGGAACCGGCGAAGGCCCAACCGGGAACCGTGGCGGAGCTGATCGACCGTTTCTTCGAGGAGGAGGACTGGAAATCGGAGGAGACGCAGGGCTGGTACCTGAAACACTGCCAGTCCTTCATCGACTTCCTGAAGTCCGAGACGCTGGCGGCCCTGAAGGTCGCTGACCTGGCTCCGTACCACGTGAAGAATTGGCTCCGGTCGCACACGAACTGGTCGGACACAACGAAGAACGGCGCCTGCCGCGCTGTGCAGCGTGCTTTCCGCTGGGCGAATCAGATGGGCTACATCAAGGTGAACCCCATCGCCTTCATTCCTGGCAAGCCTTCCCCGGAGCGACGGGAGAACGTCATCACGCCGGCAGAGTACGAGAAGCTGCGGACCCACGTGCTGGACGAGGACTTCCTGGACCTGCTGACCGTGTCCTGGGAATGCGGCTCCCGGCCGCAGGAATCGCTTCGCGTCGAGAAGCGGCATTTTGATGCGGACAACCAGCGTTGGGAGTTCCCCGTCGGAGAGGGGAAGAAGACGCGAAAGAAGGCCGTCCGGTACGTGTACCTGACCGCGAACGCGATGGCGATTACCCGCCGTCGGTGCCTGAAGTACCCGGAGGGTCCGATCTTCCGGAACACCGATGGGAACCCCTGGACAACGTACGCAGTCGCCTGCCGATTCTCCCGACTTGAGAAGCACATCGGGCGCAAGCTCGCCCTGTACGACTTCCGGCACTCGTTCACCGAGCGGCTCCGACAGTCCGGCGTGGATTCGATCAACATCGCCGCGCTTCTCGGACACGCGGACCTGTCCATGCTCGGAAGGACGTACGCTCATCCGCACACGCACCCGGAACACCTCCTGAAGCTCCTAAACGGTGGATAGTTTCGTATCCGAGCAAGGCCCTGGGACGCGGCCTGCCGGCGTCGAGCCATCGTGATACGGCACTCCCAGTCTCGACCTTCTATTGCTTGCCAACTTCGCAGTCTGGCCCAATTCCTGCTACGAGCATCAAGTGACCGCCGCAGGACGACGGTGCAGCAGGTTTCTCGATTCGCTGCTGAGGTGGCATACTTCAGTAGGACGGGCAAAGCCGCCGTCCAAGGCGGCGGGTGACCCGGACGGCCATGCCGTTCGACGTTACCAATCCCGACAGTTCCATCCCTTTTGTCGACGGTATGGGCTTCTTCTTTCCTGGGTATGGCTGTTGCCCTTGATCGCGCTCCGGCGCAGCCAACCTGGCCCGACGTTGATCCGTGCGGCCCAGTACGTCCGCATGTCCACCGAACACCAGCAGTACTCCACGGAGAACCAAGCCGACGTGATCCGGGAGTATGCGGCCAAACGCGGCTACGAGATCGTCCGCACCTACGCCGACGACGGCAAGAGCGGCCTAACGATTC
>CAZAQY010000486.1:0-2954 GCA_964486845.1 uncultured Pirellulaceae bacterium | reverse complement strand
CCAGCGCCAGAGCGCGTCGTAGTCGTCGAACACGCCGGACAGGGCGAGCCGGCCAGAGCCACGGGGCGGGACCGTCCGAACCTCGAAACGCTGGCCGGGCTGGAAGAGTCGCCGCAAGTTGTCGGCGATGTCGGCTTGGCGTTGCTCGTCGGAAAGGACAGAAAGAGACGCTCGAACTTGGTTCGTAACCATATGACTACTCCTACATGTGCTGAAACAGCACGGCCCCCCTGCCCAGCCGGTTAGACCGGAGAGCAGGGAGGGCCGGAGTAGTCGCTCACTTTAGGTATACGCTTCCAATACGACCGGCAAGGCTGCTGCTCGCATGCGACTACTCGCTTTGGCCTTGGTCTCTGCGGTAGGTTTGCCTTCCGCTACCCCTATGTACCGCTGGCCCACCGCACCGCACGCTCAACCCGAAGGAAGGGATCTTCTCCCATTGGTGGTACTGCACCCTACCGAGAGGAATCCTTGCTAGCGAGACCGCTGTGTGCTCCGCTGGAAGTCCTTGCGAGCGTTGGGCTTGCGAGGACAGCACCACACACAGGAGAGTCGCAATGGCACACCTAATTCGCCCACGGTACACCAACGGAGACGGCAAGACCCGGAAGACTGCGAAGTGGTACGGCGTCATCAAGGACCCTGCCACAGGCAAGAATCGCCGCGTCCCACTCTGCGAAGACAAGACAGCCGCAAAGGCCATGCTGGCAGACCTGCTACGCAACCAGGACCGAGCCGCTGCCGGGATTGTCACAAGCAAGCCCGTCTGGCTACTCGCCGCGTCCCTCGACGACTGGCGGGCCAGTATGCAAGCGGGCGGGGCGAAGGCAAAGCACGTCCGCCTTGCGTCGCAACGAGTGGAACGGGCCTTGGCGGGTCTGGCGACAGTTGGCGAGATCACGGGCAGCGTCGTCGAACGCTACCTGGTGGCTCTTGCCGACAAGGGTTTGGCCGTGCAGACCCGCAACCACTACTTGGCGAACCTCAAAGCCTTCTGTAACTGGTGCGTCCGCGAGGGCCGGTTGCCCACCAACCCGCTGGCGAAGTTGAAACGGGGCAACGCCGACACGGACAGACGCCACGACAGGCGGGCCTTGACCGACGAGGAGTTTGGCCGGTTGCTGGCCGCTGCCCAGAAGAGCGACAAACGCATCCACGGGCTAGCCGGGCCGGAGCGAGCCATGCTGTACTGCGTCGCCGCCGCCACGGGCTTCCGAGTTGGCGAGCTTGCCGCCCTGCGTCCCTCGTCCTTCCGCCTGGAGGAGGAAACGCCACTGGTTGTCTGCCGGGCGTCGTACGCCAAGAACGGCAAGCAGGCTTACCAGCCGCTGCCGCCTACCGTCGTTCCCGCCCTTCGTGCCTACCTTGCGGGCCGGGCGGAAGACAAGCCAGTCTGGCCGGGCTACTGGTCGCAACGGGCAAGCGAGCTTCTGCAAGCAGACCTTGCCGCTGCCGGGCTGCCCTACGAGACAGACGACGACGGGTTCGCGGACTTCCACGCGTTGCGGGCCTTGTTCGTGACTAGCCTATTCCGGGCGGGCGTGTCAGCGAAGGACGCCCAGACGCTAGCCCGCCACAGCACACCCGTTCTGACCTTGGGCATCTACGCGAAGACAACGGACAAGGACGCTGCTAGGGCTGTGGCTAGGCTTGCACTCCCGCTTGTACCGCCACGGGCGGAAAGCCAGAATGAAGGAGAGAAAAAACGGGCGGGATGAATCGGTTCGGGGCTTGGCGGTTTGGCCTTCGCGCTGTCTTGAAAACCGCTGTGGGCGAAAGTCCACCAGGGGTTCGAATCCCTTCCCATCCGCTTCAGAAAACCCAAACGGCGGGCCAAAACCCGCCGCTTGTACACCGGCTTGTACTCCAGAAGGCCCTGCGCCTGCCACAACGACAGCAGGAATCCTGCCATGACGAACGACCAACAAGGCTCCACCCCGCCCACGCCACCCAACCAACCGGACCTTGGCAAAGCAGCCAAAGACCTCTGGACCGCCGCGAAAACCAAAGCCAAAGAACTCGGCGGCAAAGCAGCGGAGACAGCCAAGGACGTGGGAGCCAAAGCAGCAACCGCCGCCAAAGACGTGGGAGCGAAAGCCGCACAACAAGCCAAGGACCTGCAGGCCACGAGCCAACCGAGCAAGGACCCCACCAGCCCGGCGAGCAGCATAAAGGACAAGGCGTTGGACGTGTGGCGACGAGCACCGACGCTGGTTGTGGTGTGCGGCCTTGGCTTGCTGCTCTGCTCCTCCTGCTGCGTCTGTACCGGCCTCTTCTCGTTGCTTTCGGGTTCCAGGGGAACACCGATGGCAAACAGCCACGAGACGCCTTCGAAGGCTGGTACCAGTGGCAAAGATCCGAAGCGAAATGCGCGTAGCGACAAAGGAGAACTGACTGTCGAGATCAACAAGAATTTCCAGACCATGGAATTGGCCGCTTGGAAGATTGCTGAGGAAGTTTACCGGGCAGCGACGAAACGTCCCGAACTAACGACGCTCAAAGTGAAGGTCGTGCTGAGTGCTTTTGGTGGTTTCAAGGACAGGTACGGAAATCCCATCGGTGCGACGCTGGAAATGGGAAGCTTCGACGTTAGCGACCTCGACGATGTACGCAAGTTTAGGAACGCGGACACGTACAGGTACGACGAGTACAACGTGGCGCGATACACGACGGAACTGGAACGGTTGGAATACTCGCATCTCATCGAACGGTAGCTGTCTTGACACGCTCACTGCGGTGTCGCGATCTACTTCGTCCAGTGCCCCCGCGTCCAGACCCACCGTTGCTCGTCCCGTCGCCACGACCAATGACCGATAACCCAGTGGGACTTGTCATAGGGGCGCGTACCACGAGGCGGCTCCCTTCGGTCTGGTGGCTTTGGCGGTCGTGGCGGCTTCTTCTTCGTCGGCATTGGCGGACTCCGTTAGGGAGGCGTTGCTCGTCTACCGGAGGTT
>CAZAQY010000485.1:0-2964 GCA_964486845.1 uncultured Pirellulaceae bacterium | reverse complement strand
CCTAGCTTTATCCCTACGGGACATCCGATTCGGCCATTAACCCGCTTTCCTGTCAGGTTGAAAGATGCTTCGCAAAGGTAGATTTCAAGTCAATCCGCATCATGTCTACAAGATGCCCGTGCATTTCGGCGGGCAGCCGTTTTCTCCCGTCCGCACCGTGTACAGGGAGATGACGGGCATCTCCATCGAATACGAAACCGACTCGGAAGCCCTGCTGCAGTACATTCCCGAAGATTTTGAACTCTTGAAGCCTGTCGTCAACGTCGGATATGCCAATTGCCGCAACGTGGATTGGATGGCTGGCGGCGAGTACCGGCTCATCCAGGTGTGCGTTCCGGTGCGTTATCTGGGAAACAACGAGGGGCTGGAGGGCTTCTATGTCCTCGTAATCTGGGAGAACAAGACCTGTCCGATCCTCGGCGGACGCGAGGAGGACGGCATGCCTAAGGTGTTCGCGGACATCCCGTGCGAACGGCATGTCGGCGATCACTGGTTCACCAGCGCGAGCTTCGAAGGCTGCACCTTTCTGAAGCTGGATTTGTCACGAACGGCGGAACTGGGCAAGGCAGAGCTGGAGACCCTCCAGGCCAAGCCGCAAATGAACTACTTCGGCTGGCGCTATCTGCCCAACCTCGGCAGCGGCGGCGCCGCTCTAAGTCACGCGACGTTCTACCCGCAGGAGTCGCACGTCGCGCAAGTCTGGACAGGCGAGGGCAGAATCGAGTGGACGCCGCTCACTGCGGAGCAGCACCCCTTGCAGTGGTCCATCATCGGCGCGCTGGCGGAACTGCCGGTCGTGAAGTACACAAGCGCGAGCATGAGCAAGAGTTGGGCACGGCTCAACGTCGGCGATTCTCGCAGTCTGCCTTAACCCAAAACAGGAGATCCGGCATGCGTGCGTATTATGAAAACAAAGTCGCCGTCGTCACGGGCGCGGCGTCAGGCATCGGGCTGGCGGTGACGGAGTTGCTGCTGGACACCGGGGCCATCGTGTTCATGGCCGATATCCAGGCGGACCCCCTAAATGAACATGCGGAGCGGCTGAACGCCCGTCATCCCGGCAAGGCCAAGGCGGTCCTGACGGACGTGACGAGGGTTGACCAGGTCAACTCCCTGGTCGAGCAGGCGGCGGCGCACGAGGGTCATCTCGACTTCCTGTTCAACAACGCGGGCGTCGGCGCTACTCTGCCTTATGAGCAGGTCACTCTCGATTGTTGGAAGCGGGTGATCGATCTCAACCTGTGGAGTGTGATCTACGGCATGCACGCCGCGGTGCCGATCATGCGCCGGCAGGGAGGCGGACACATCGTTAACACCTCCTCCGCCGCGGGCGTGCTGGCGTTTCCGTTTCAGACGGTGTACAGCGCGACCAAGTTCGCGGTGACGGGCATGACCCAGTGCCTGCGCTACGAGTTGTGGGATGAGCAGGTACGATTCACCACCGTCTGTCCGGGCAACGTCGCCACTGCCATCTTCCAAGCCGTAGGCAAGATCCCCGAGGATGCGGTTCCCGTTGACGAGGCCGCAAGAATTATCCTGGAGGGGGTGGCCAGAAACGAGAACCTGATCGTGTTCCCCGAGGGCTGCAGGCAGTTGCGGCAGATTCCGGACGAGCAGCTGGAAGCATTCATGATTCAGTTGTCGCGGGAGCGGCACGAGAGCTACCGCACCAAAGGGGCTTATTTTTAGGAGGCCAGCCACGCATCCGGCAACTCGCAAGCACCTGCGGCAGCAGGCCGTGAACGCGGGGGTGTCCAACGCCATCCTGAACGGCCTCTTTTTCTATCTGTTGAACGCGGAAACGGACGCCATCCCCTTTGCGAGCGTCCTTGTGGATACGCTCCTCACCTGCGGCTTCGTCTCGGGTTTGGTGACGTGGCCCACGACCTACTTCACGCGCAAGGCCGTCCACGCGGGTTTGCCGGTCATGGAGCGATACTACTGGATCGACTGCCTGCCGCGCAGGTGGCCGCTCCTATGGCTGACGCTGTGGGCGTCTTCGGGCCTCCTCGCGGCATTTCTGACGTGGCTAGGTTTCCGGTTGTGCGGATTCAGCTCGATCGCATTCACGCCGATGCTGATTGTGAAGTGCGTCTCGCTGGGGCTGTTGGGCGGCGTGCTGGGAGCGCTGGTCGCCGCAAGGTATCTGCAGCCCGCAGCGGTCAAGATACCGTTGGGTAGCCAATAATAAAAACCGGCAGCGACAATTGGCTGCCGGTCTGAAAAGCGGACAACGAATTCTTTCAGCGCTGCCCTTCAACGCCACGGCCCCAAAGATGTAAATCGAGTTCGGCTGCAAAGTGAGGTACGACGTGTTCCAAGCCGCTGAATACACTTGGACAGCGAAAAGGGACGTTACCGCAAAACAGGGTCCCGGTCGCCAGCGAAGCGCTGGCGTGTTGATTGCAGCGAAACTGACACCATCGCAAACCGGCATACGTTGAGATCCTACACACTGTGTGCAATATCTGAAGCCTGCTCGATTCTGGAAAGTGCTTCCAGCTCCAGTCAGATAAGGCGCATAGATTGACCCCCAACAAGCCAGTCTTTTTAATACGCTGTTAATCGCGATTTACGCGCATTTTAACGAGCTTTCTATGCCAGGGTGGTCCATCAGAGCCTGAAAGGCCGGCAACGCGTTATGGAGCCAAATAAAGCCCTTTTTGTGCGAGTTGGCAATTCGACCTCACTAATACAGCGCAAAATCGCTAATAAACAGAAATTCATATAGCCACCAACCTTAGCCTGTCCGGCCACAAGGCCGAATTGGCTGAAGGTTCTACCAGTATCGCGATACCGACATTTCCTAAAGCCATCCATCCACATTCATCGCGCCTTTCAGTCCCAGGAAAACTATTAACTGCATAGGCTGCTCGTCCGCTAATATAGCCGCACTAGAACTCTCAGAAACTGCACTTTAGACAATCAAGTCGCGAGGGCCAATAGGGTTTCGAGGAGGGTTCG
>CAZAQY010000484.1:0-2987 GCA_964486845.1 uncultured Pirellulaceae bacterium | reverse complement strand
CATCCTACCAGACGGCTAGTAGAACTCGAAATGTTATTCATTTACAGCGCCTAACCTCCGGCACCGATCGCAGGAGTGCGGCCTCCTCTACCAGGACGGGCCGAAACGGAACGCCTAAGAATTCGGCAACGCTGAGCGCGGCCGCAACATCCGGCGACTCCATCGATGTTCCGATCGCGTAGGCTGTTACCTTGGCTGACGTTTGCGTGGCTTCGAAAAGAACCGCGGAGCTATCGATGCCGCCACTGCACAGAACCGCGACGGGTAGCTCGGTGTCGAGCATCGAACGAACGCTGTCCCGCAGGCGACGGCGAAGTTTCTTCTTGGCATCATCGACTGAGATCTGGATTTCAGCAGGTCGTGGAAGGTACTGCCGAGCCGATTCGCAGCCGTTGTCCAGGAACCCACCAGGTGGAACAGCCCGAATGTCTACGGCACCCGTACGCAACAGGGCCTTCATCTCGGACGCAAACAGCAGTTCATCGCCTCGCCGCGAGTAATACAGCGGTTTTATGCCAAACGGGTCGCGGGCCGCGAAGATGCGTCGTCTCGGCTGGTCGAGGACGACAAACGCGTACATTCCCTGAAGCCTCGGCAGCAGGTCAGCACCCCACTCCTCGTACCCGTGAACCAGGATTTCTGTGTCGCAGGCCGAGGACAGACGGTGGCCGGCCCTGATAAGCTCTGTCGCCAGTCTTCGATGGTTGTAGATTTCGCCATTGTACACGACAGCGACATCGCCACGCTCGTTGAATACCGGTTGCCTGCCGTGCTCCGCATCGACAATCGCCAAACGATTGCAGCCCATCGCTCCCATCAGGACTTCGCCCGTCTCAGGTAGACAGTCGCCGCGGCCCATCATTTGAGAAAGCATGATGGGCACCAAGAGCCGATTCGCCGGCTTGCCATTTAGTGATGCGGAAACGGTTATGCCGCACATGACGCCAACTCGCCGCCAACCGGTGACAGGGTGTCGTGGGCAGTTGCCACGTTCCAGGGCCTCGCGCACCGACCTCGTGCCCAGGAGTACATGTGAAGTACCGGCAGACCCGGCAGCAGGCGATGCCTGTCGGGGCCCTCGGACGTCGCGTACAGGCAGTCAGAAAATGCGTCTGCGAGAATCCTGCCCTCGGCCTGCCGGACAACGTAATAGACTCGAGCCGACCACTGCGGATCTCCGCCGACGCAGTGAAGCTCCGCAGCAGCCGATAGACCGAGGGCCGTATCCACTTCCTGCCACTCGCCTTCCTTCAATCCCAAAACTCGCTGCGACACGCTATCCCAAGTCAGCCCCGCACGATCCCAGAGACTGGAGAGGGTCCCGTAAGTATTCTGCGAACCGAGCATCGACCTCACCGCTGCAAAATACTCCTCTGACGCAGTCCCGGAGTAGCCATTAAGAGCCGCATGCGTGTCGGCAAAGAGCACACGATATCTGACTCCTGGAGACCACACACTGGATACTCTCCGAGCGTACTTACGCAGGAATTCCGCGGTGAGGTACTCATAGCGGTCGGGCCTCAGTTTCGGACCCTTGCCCCAGAGTAAGACCACATCAATGGGCTCGTAGGCACGGACCGCGCTCCAAACCGCGGATTCAAGCCGGGGCGAAGTACACAGTGGAGCACGGAGATATCGCCGACTTCCAAGAACGCCGAGAATGTCGGGCAGCAGCCTGGCGAAGCCGCGTGCCCCACATCCAACTGGAACTGAATTGAACTGTGTCGCTGTAGCGATCATTGCTTGGCCGCCCCCAACCTAATGCTGTCAGCCGCTTTGTCGGCGAAACTTGAATCGATCGTTTCGTCACCAACTTTTTGGGACTTCAGGTCGCCGACGTCCAGCCGGACGGCGATAGCGTTCTTCCATGCGTCCGGACTGATCCTCGCGTGCTGAGGGATCGTCTTCTCTTCCAACATGCGGTGAACGGCATTCTCCACCACGTCGGGATCAAGGTCCGCAAAGACCTTACGGGCCACTGCAATAGTCCCCTCCGGATCGTCATGCGCGTACTGCATTGCGCGTTCCAGCGCGTTGACCGCCTTTTGGCAGATTTCAGGATTCTTCTTTCTGAAGTCTTCCGTCGTGTACAGACCCGTCAACATGAAGGGACCGTACATCTCCGGGTACGAGTACACGACGTGAGCCCCTTGTTTCTGCGCGATGGAAACCGTGGGTTCGAGTTCCATTGCGACATCGGCCGTGTCCGCATCGAGCATCGCAAGTAACGTGCCAAAGGCGCCTTGCACGATCTTAGCGTTGCCGACAACCGACTCGTTCTTCTTCAACGTCTCCGCCATGAGTGTGTAATTGGTCGACGGCGATTGATACGTCGCGATTCGCAAGTTCTTCAACTGTTCCGGGGTCGTGATCTTGGAAATTTCAGCCTTCTTGGTAATGCCCCAGAACGTGGCCCCGTTCACGACAGTAGCTAACACGAGGCCAGGCTGCCCCTTCTCTCGCGCGATTGCCGCAAAAGTGGGGTCTGCGACGCCAAATTGGGCCTGCCCACTCGCGACCGCGGCAAATGTCTTGTCATCGCCCCCGCCGTTGATCAGCGAGACGTCCAACCCCTCGTCTCTGAAGAACCCCTTCTCATTGGCCACGTACAGCGGAAGGTAGACGAAGACCTGCGCAAACTGACAGATTGTGACCTTTTGGCGTCCAGAGGGTTCGGGCTTGGTGCTCCTCTTGCACCCACCGTCCGAGACCAAAATAACCAAGATCATGGCGATTACATTTGCTCGTCGCAGCAGCATGTTTCGTTCCCCTTAGAGATGCCAGCAAGAGGTTCCCTTGGCTACCACACGCAACAATTGCGCCAGCAAGGCGGCGAAAGCCCTCGTTCGGCGACGACAGACGCGAACCACGACGGCGGAAAAACGCACGGATTCGAGTCGCAACAGCTTGTAAAATAACACGTTAAGCACGTCTGGGAACGGCGTGCTTGTCGCCAGCGATTTCAGCGAGTTGGTGAGCAGCGCGGA
>CAZAQY010000483.1:0-2994 GCA_964486845.1 uncultured Pirellulaceae bacterium | reverse complement strand
AGCAGCCAAATGGTTTAGTGCTAGCACTGACACAATTTGGGATCGCACCCGTCGGCAGGTGAGCATCCTCGACAACGTCATCCGCGTGGCGGGGACTCCCGTTTCGCTCAACGGTGTCCAGGGTGCTCTGATACGCGACAACCTTGTCGAACCCGACGCGGCAAGACCGTCCGAAGTGCTTACGAAGCGTTGCGAGAGGGTGACCGTGGTCAAGCGGGATCAGGATTAGATGCTGTACCTGGAGTATGCCATGAGTAGTCGAAACCGATGTGACATCGTCGCCAGGCTGGTCGTTCCTGCGGTAGTCTGCTGGGCGTGGGCCATCCAGGGTACAGCGATGCTGGCGGCGGCCACGCTTCCCGCGCCGGTGGATGTGCCTCGCGGCCCCGAGGGCGTTCCTGGACCGGGCGGGGCCGCCCTGCCGCCGTTGGCTGGCAAACCGGCGGATGCCCCCGCGATCTCGGCGATTAGCGATGTCACGTTCCCCGACGAGACGTTGGTCATCGCGGGCGACCAACTGTCCGGGGCGCAACTGCGGGTATGGACGGAGGGGCGATTGGAAGACCTCCTGCCGCTGCGGACGGCCAGCAACCGCATGCAGGCCGTGGTCCCGAAAGATCGGTCTCTTTCGACAATGCTTGTCTGGCCCATCCGCGGTGAACAGGCGGGCGCGCCCATCCGCGTCAACGGCGCGACGGTCTGGTGGGCTTGGCCCCCGAGGCTTACCGAAGATCAGGCGACCCGTTCTCCAGACATCCTGTTGATGGGAAAGAACCTCAAGCTCGGATCGGCTGAGCCCCGCGCATATCTCACGGGTCCCCAGACAGCCAAGTGGCTAACCGTGTCCGCTGCCCGCGCCTATCAGTTGGCGGTCCGGCTGCCCCAGGGTCTGAGGCCGGGCAGCTATCAGGTCTTTGCCCACAACGGGAGCGGCGGGCCGTACGGTTGGAGCGAGCCGGTCCAGCTCGATGTGCTCCCAGCGGCGCCGCAGGGCGGGCTACAGCAGTTCGAGGTGGCCCAATTCGGCGCCAAGCCGGACGACGGCGGCGACGACGCCCCGGCGATCCAGGAAGCAGTCGATACGGCGGCGAAAGCGGGCGGCGGCACGATCCGCTTCTCCGCCGGCACCTATCATCTGGGCCGTACCATTACGCTGCCCGATGTTCCCGGAAGGGGAATCCACCTGGTCGGAACGGGGATGGGCAGCTACGACACCAAGACCCAGACGCCAGACGCCGCCGGCACGATCCTTCGGTTCTTGCCCGGAGTCTCGGTGCCGAAGTGCCTCGTTCACGTGGGGTGCCGGAGTAGTTCCTTGCGCGATCTTGCGGTGATCGGCGGCCACGAAGGAATCGTTCGGGCAATCCACGATCGCAAGGCGCCAAGTCAGGTCGTAGTCCGCGTCACCGCCCATGACGTGACCATCGAGCGGGTGCGAATGGTGCTGCTCGACCTGCGACCCCAGGTGCCACCGGAGAAGCGGCTGGACCTCCAAATCTACGACGCGGCGCTGCACTTGGTCGCGCCGGGGCAGGCGAACCTGGCGGTGCGCGAGTCCGAGTTCCACTCGGCCGGCGCCGGGATCGAAATCGGCACCCTCGGCCGCGGGCACACCGACGATGGCTTTCCCGACCCCAGCACCAACTATGTCGCGATCGACAAGTGCGTCTTTCGCGGCTACTCGCCCGGATTCTACAAGGAGCCGGCGCACCCGGCTTCGTATCAGCACATGGGGATTTTCAACGAGGGAGTCCAGGTCTTCAACGGCAAGTACGTGATCATCCAGGGGTGTGACTTTGCCGGGGCCGACCGTCGCGGCGGCAAGATGATGAACCGCTCGATTTGCATCTGCAACACGTCCGTCCGTGACCTGTACGTCGCCGAAAACCGCAGCCACGACGTGGGGATGGTTTGTCCTCGTGCGGACCGGGCGGTCAACCAGGGCGAGCAGATTCTCTTCCACTTCATGTACCCGCACGGTGGCTACTTCGACGTTGTGGAAGCCGGTCCGGCGCAGGTGACCGTCGATCCCCTGGATTCCCGTAATGGCGGGAAGCTCACGTCACCGCACATGTCCTTCGACCGGGCAGCCAGCCGCGTGCTGGATGAGGTCGGCACCAACGATCACTGGGTGGTCTTCGTCTCCTCGGGGAAGGGTGCGGGGCAGTACCGGGTGGTGATCGGAGCAGATCGCCAACGTGATCGCACGGTGCTGAAACTGGAACGTCCGTGGCGCGTCGTGCCCGACCGCTCCAGCCGCATCACCCTCACCACGGCGAACCGGCAAAACCTGATCGTGGGCAACACGATTGACGCCGGTTTCATCGACGAGCGGTGCAAAGTGGCTGGGATTCTCTTTTGGTTCAACGGCTTCGAGAACGTGATCGCCGGCAACACGCTGCGGAACCTGGGCTACGGCATCGGGTTCAACTCCGGCTTCCGCAACCCGTGCTGTTGGAATCTGATTCGGGACAACGCCATGGAGCGGATGGGCGGGATGGCCGTGGAAAGCGCGGAACCCGCGTTCTACTTTGACTCGTGCCGCACCGCCGGTGGCCCGGACGGCCCCTTGTACCAGCCGGGTTCCGAAGTGGCCGGCTGGTACGCCGTGGGGAACGCGGCCCGCAGCAACCAGGGCCGCGACAGTCCCGCGGCAGCCTTTGTGCATGCGCTGACCACCGACGAGGGTTCGCGTCGGCTGCCGGCCCAGGAGGACGCCGGCGTCGTGATGCCGGTCGTGGAGAACAGCCGCTTTGCGGGCGTCAAACGGGGAATCGTTGTCAATCGGGGCGCTATCTGGCCTGTGCTTCGCGGCAACGTCGTGGAGACGCTCGCCCCGGCAGTCCCCGCCGTCTTCGACCAGAGCCAATCCCCAAAGGGCGATTCGCAGTAGGGATTCTCGTTCGGCAACAAGGCCACCCGCGGCGTCTTTTATCCTCTCAGTTTGATGCGGAACCGAATGGTATCGGACCAGTAGTCGTCCCAGGTGAGCCG
>CAZAQY010000482.1:0-2996 GCA_964486845.1 uncultured Pirellulaceae bacterium | reverse complement strand
ACCGACAAAATGGAAAACAAAATTCACGTTTCTGAGGCGAGAAGGGGTACTAAAGGCCGTAAGGCGCTGGGCAAATGGCTGGAGCAGAAAGACGTTTGCTCGCCGGTCGGACTCTGCGGGTCAGGGGCGAGGGGCTGACGATTCCGGATTTGTGCAATCGATTTCTGACGGCCAAGCAACATTGCGTTGCGGCACAGTTTCCGCACGGTGGCGGACGAGACGCGAAATTTTCCGGCCATTGACTTCCGCGCCCCAGATACCATTCCAGCAAGACAGCGAACCGGAATGTATCCCCGACGATTTCGCTCAGCAGAACAGCCCGCTGGCTTGGCCGTGTTGGGCCACTGCGTTCAGTCCCAAATCCCTGTACTACACAAAGCCGGGTGGTCTGATAACTGCAGTTCCAGTGGCCGGTCGCTTGCCGTCGATGCTCGCGCAGACGGAGCCGCCTTTGCCCGCAGTTCGGCCATGAGTTCCATGCCTGGGATGCTTTGATAGAGAAAACTCATCACGTCGAAAATCATGTCCAACTGCGGGCTGCTCAGTTCGTGCAATTCCGGCTGATGGATCAAGAACGGTTGCGTCGCTGGGGCCTCCATGCCCAACCGCCGCTCTTTCGTGCCCTGGACGGCGACCGAAAACCGGACTTCCGTTTCCAGCACCTCCGCGTCTTCGCCAAACGGCCGACCTCGATGCTCCTGATGGCCGAGCCATTCGCGATACTCGCCGCTCAGGTCTTCCAGCAACATGGCCGTGAAGTAGTAACGGTCGCCGCTTTCCTCGCGCCGTTTCCAACAGTCCTTGAATTCGAGCACGCAAACGAGCCGCCCGTGACGATCTTGGATGCGATCTCTTTCCGTCGCGTACCAGACGAGCTGCAGTTCGCGGCCCACCAGGCAGAGTGGTCCGGATCCGCCTTCGGTTCTGGTAAGCAGGAGCTGGCTGTAGTACTTGTTGGAGTTGGATTCCGGAGGAAGCCAGTCGGCGCGCGGGACGGCATGCAAACGGCCATGCTCCCGATATTTGCCCTTTTTTCGCATGTCGGGCCTCTCATGCTGCAGACCAACAACGCTTTCCGCGCAGCGGAAACGCATTGCGGTGGATCTTGGAAGGCTGTCAATCAACGGGGGGCGGCGGGCTTAGGACCTTGCCACGGTCGATCCTTGTCGGCGTGGATCGGGGTTGGTACAGGCAAGGCTAACACGCCGACTGCGGGCATGCAACGGGGAAACGCGGCCGTTCAACGGCGGCGACCGGCGACTGCCCGTTGAGCCTACGGCCAGCGCCATGAAGAGGGGGCGGTGAACGGACGAGGAGCCTGGAAAGAATTTCCAGAATCGGATTCGCCCAAGATCTTGCAGACTGTGTGCAAGATCTGGGGCGGAAGACCGCACCGTTTGCCTGGGCGGCAACTCCGGCATCTAACGCTATAGAGGGATCGAATCTGGAAGGACCGGTTGGTTCCGGGCCACACCTGCACGGGGTAGAATTTCGACCTTGTGATTGGATTGGCGGACGCTGGCAGACACTGAACCGAGGGGAAAACACATGGCAACGGTCGTCATCAGCGTGCAGGAACAGGGCCAACTCGTCACGGTTCGAGAGCGGGGATTTGGCCAAGCAAGAGCCGCCGGGTTCGCCACGCCCGGCGGCTCAATTCGCCACATAACCCGCCGGCCATTTCGTATCCGGCCTCGCTGCGGGCATCCAGAACGGGCAACGCCTTGCCATGCTGGTCTACCACCGTGACCGAGTAGCTTTCCGGCCTGCCGAACCGGTTGCGGTAGTCGCCGCCTTGGAGGGATTGGAGATTGTTGTCCGAGACGTTTCGGACCGTGAACGACAGGTACATCGGCTCCCCGATTATGACTCCGTGCTTGTCGGGAACTCGCCTTGGCCGCGGGGCGGCAGCCGCGGAGAAGCAGCCCGCGTCGTCAAATGCCGGCTATTGCCGTAGCCAATTCCAAGCGGTCTCGGGCATGCCCCTTGCCCGAAGACGCGATGGTCCGCATCGAGCCGGCGGACATCCGCAAAAAAGGCAAAGTGCCAAAGAACGGCAGCCTGTTCTTCACGATCTTTCAGACGTTCATGTGCGGGCCGGTGAAGGACGGCCAGCCCTCGTTCTATTTCGGCGAGTACCCGCGGGATTTCTTCGACTTTATAATCATCGACGAGTGCCATCGCGGCGGGGCGAACGACGAAAGCACGTGGCGGGCCATCCTGGACTACGTCAACTCCGCCGTGCAACTGGGCCTGACCGCCACGCCCAAACGTAATGAAAATGTGGACACCTACGCCTATTTCGGCGAGCCGGTCTACACGTACTCGCTGAAGGACGGCATCAACGACGGGTTCCTGACGCCGTTCAAGGTCAAGCAGATCCAGACCACGCTGGACTACTACGTGTATACGCCCGACGACACGGTCGTGGAGGGCGAGATCGAGGCGGGCAAGGTCTACGAGGAGACCGACTTTAACCGCAACATCGAGATCCGCGAGCGGGAACGGAAGCGGGTCGAGATCTTCATGTCGCAGATCAACCAGAACGAAAAGACGCTGGTGTTCTGCGCCAACCAGGCTCATGCCTTGCTGGTCCGCGACATGATTAACCAGGTCAAGACGAGCACGGACCCGAATTACTGCCACCGCGTGACGGCCGACGACGGCGAACTGGGCGAACAGCACCTGCGTGACTTTCAGGACAACGAGAGGACCATCCCCACGGTCCTGATCACGTCCCAAAAGCTCTCGACCGGCGTGGACGTGCGCAACATCCGCAACATCGTGCTGCTGCGCCCGATCAACTCGATGATCGAATTCAACCAGATCATCGGGCGCGGCACGCGACTGTACGAGGGCAAGGACTACTTCACGATCTACGACTTTGTGAGAGCCCACCTGCACTTCAGCGATCCGGAGTGGGACGGCGATCCTAGCCAATGGACCCAGGGTCGGCTGACGTACCAACTTCGCCGCTTGCGTCTGCACGGATTGAT
>CAZAQY010000481.1:0-3000 GCA_964486845.1 uncultured Pirellulaceae bacterium | reverse complement strand
GCAACTAACAACTAGCAACTAACAACTAGCAACTAACAACTAGCAACTAACAACTGTCTTCTCCCCAATTCATAAATCATCATCGCCATCAGCAGGTACGTCAGGTTCTGCTGGTTCTGCATGTGCAGCTGGATCACGCGCCGCACGCCGTCGGGGTCGTAGACGCCGTTGTCCAGGGTCTGCTCGTCCAGCAGGATGTCCCGCACCGTCGGCGCCAATTCCCGCCGCAGCCACAGGCCCAGACGTTCGTAGGGCTGATAGCCGGGCACGCCCAGCTTGGCCAGCACGCGCATCCGCAACGACGCGGCGCGGCGAGCCAGCGGCGAAGCACCGACGCGGGCCCCGGTGTTGGCATTCACCACGCCCAGGAACGATGGCCGCCGCTTGCCGAGGATATAGGCCTGGATCTCTTCCGCCAGCTTCATTTGCGGCGGCGCGGCCAGCAGCAATTCGACCAACTCGTGATCCAAATACGGCAGCCGCGGCTCGACCACCGAACGGAACTTGACCATCGACAGGACCGTCTCGCGCCGCAGCCGCTGCGTGACGAACAGAGCCCACAATCGCTGCAGCGGCGGCTGGATCGCCGCCACGTCCTGCAGGTCCTGCCGCAGCGACTCGCGAGCCAGCCCGGCCATGTCCCGCTGCAATTCGCCCCGGAACAACGGCCGATCGACTCCGCGGAGCATGTAGGCCTGCAGGCGCCCGAACAGCCACTCCTCCAGCTGCGCGTCCGTACGGATCTCCAACGCCTGGCGGTCCAGCGAGTAGTTGTACGCTTTGGTCATGTGCATCAACTCGCCCGCATGTCCCCGCAGCAGGACCTGAATGCCCAGCTCCCGGTACAGCGGCAGCGTGGGCATGACAATGCACTGCGAGAGATACTGGCCGTCGGTCAGCCGCACCATGTCCTCCAAGTGCTGCCGGAAGTTGGCCAAAAACCCGCCGCCCAGGACATGATTGCGGTGCGGGCACCCGACCAGCGCCGCCAGCTGCGCCGACGACCGATGGTCCAGACTGCCCGGCATGCCCAAGCACACCGTCTGCAGCGCGATCTGCGAATGGTCGATCACCGCCAAGATCGATCGGGCATCCAACCCGCCGGACAAGGACAACCCCAGGTGTTCCGTGCCGGCAACCCGGCGGTCGACCGCCCGCACGAACGCCTCGTCGATCTGGGACAACGCGGAACCTCCATCCACGAGGCCGCCCCCCCGTTCGGCGCGGGTCCCCCGTTCGGCGCGGATCGACCGTTCGTCGCGGGTCTCCGACCCCGCCGACCTCGCCGGCCGCAGGTCTCCCGATTCCTCCCCGATGCCCCCCACGCTCGCATATCGCTCTACGCGACACATCAAACCATCCGCGGAAATGGCAACATGCGCCGCCGCCGGCAGCACGCGCACGGCCTCGACCGACGTCTCGTCCCGCAAATAATGACCGAAGGTGAAAAACTGCGCCAACCCCGTCGCACCCGGCTGGCGCGAAACCGCCTCGTCCGTCATCACCGACCGCAAGCTGGATCCAAGCACGAACCGCCCCGGCACTGCGGCGTAGTACACCGGCCGAGTGCCGAAGCGGTCGTTCACGAGGATCAAACACCGCCGCGGCGCGTCCCAAATCGCCGCCGCGAACGAACCGTACACATCCCGCAGGAAGTCCTCGCCTGCCGCTTGATACCCGCCCAGCAGCAGCGCCGCCTGATTGTCTTGGTTCGCATCCCAAGACGCCAGACCCAGCCCAGCCGCCAACCGTTCCGGCTCGTACAATTCCCCATCCATCACCCCCGTCAGCCGCCCATCCGCCGTCCTCGCCGGCTGTACAGCCCGGTTGACAAACCCCAACGTCACGCGGCCCAGCGCCAGCCCCACCTCCAGGTTCACGTGCTGCTCCGTCCGATACCAATCATGATGCTGCATCGGGCGCACCATCCGCGCCAGCGCCGCGGACAAGTCCAGCGATCGGTTCGTATCCAAGATTCCGCAAATACCAGGCATGAGGGTAGTTGCTAGTTGTTAGTTGCTAGTTGTTAGTTGCTAGTTGTTAGTTGTTAGTTGCTAGTTGTCAGTTGCTCTCCGCTCTCCGTCCACTAGCAACTAACAACTAGCAACTAACAACTTCCCGATCCTCTCCCACTCGACCCACACCAGCTCCCACGCCCAGCTGGCGACCATCAGCGTACACAGGCCGGTGGCGAGCCAGAAGGCCAGCGTGCGCCGCCGCTGCCAGATGGCCCGCGCGTGGACGGCGGCGGCGGCGGCGTAGATCATGACGATCGGCATCAGCGGCAGCCGATACCGCTCGTGGGCAAACACGGCCGTGTGGGCGGCGCAGATGAACGCCACCAGCAGCAGCAGAAACCAGTGCAGGCGAACGTCGGCCGGCCGAGTCATCACGAAGCCGAAGATGCCCAGCAGCATGGCGGCGGCGTAGGAACCGGCCACGATCGCCGCGACGGCCAGCTTGACCCAGCGCGGCGCATCGCCCCAGTAGCCGCGGGCAAAACCGGCGGCCACCGTCCGTTCCAGCTGCCAGAAATTCAGGAACTTGACCAGGTCCCGCTGGGCGGTCAGCCCCGGATTGGCCAGCACGAACTTGATTCCCCGCTTCATCGCCAGCTTGTCCAGCTGGCCCTGCGTCAGCCGGCTGAAGCCCGGATGCTCGTCGGCCAGCAATCGGTACCAGGCCTTCTCGCCGCTCACCGAAATCGCGTCCCACGAGCGGTACATCGGCGTGTACTCGTAATTGCCCATCATCATGTTCCGGCCGCCCATCACGTCGATCGTCGTGAACGTCTTGTGCAGCCGCGTGTTGCGCACCGCCCACGGCGCGATCACCGCGCAGAACGCCAGCACGGGAACCAGAGCCATCCCAACACGCCGGCCGAAGTCCCATCGTAGGCGTCTCGCTCCGCGAGACGAATCCTCATCTCGCGGAGCGAGATGCCCACTCTGGACCGCCGTCCGTAGGCGTCTCGCTCCGCGAGACGAATCCTCATCTCGC
>CAZAQY010000480.1:0-3054 GCA_964486845.1 uncultured Pirellulaceae bacterium | reverse complement strand
AACTCCGTTTCCGGAAAATATCAATTTTGAAATGTTATTCATTTACGCGGCCTTAGGCATTTCGCGCTTGGCGGCGGATTCGCCGTTGATCGGCTGCGGGATGTTGGCCGATGGGATTCGATCGGGACAGCGGAGTCGGGACTGAATTGACCCCGCCGCCAGCCATCCATGCTTCAAGCCCGGTCGGCTAACGGCGGGTACATCGCCTTGATTCTCGATGATGCCATCGGCGGCGTTCGGTCTGAAGCGTCAGAAGAACTTGATCGCCAGCCAGTAACCGTGACGGCGTTTCCGACTTGGACCCGACTTTGCCAGAGGCTAACAAAAAGCCGGCGTCGGACGTTTCAACATGCCGTGTTCCCGCCGTTGGCCATTTCTGCTTAAAGCGTCTTTGGCCATCGCCGGGCAGCCACACGGAAGCGGTTTGAACTCGTTTCTTCCCTGCCGACTTGGCCGCCGTCTTCACGAGATTCAAGGCATCCGAGGAAAAACTCATGTCGGCGGACCAAACATCGCCGCATCTGGTCGAACCATGCTCAACACGGGCACACAAAGGGTAATGCTCACCCAGAACATCAGGCCAATTACGCCGAGAAGCCACAAATGGGAATAAACAGCCAGTCGCCAGCCACTCTTGGATGGAGGCATCCCAAGTTGCTGAACCACTGCTGCATCCGCGGCCATGCCGACAATGATTGCCGCGTACCAGTAGTTCGCAAAAATGCATGACAGTTGGATCACCTGCAGGGTGACTGCCGGAAGCTCAACGTTCGCCTGCTCGAAGAAGGCCGCGAATTTGGGCACGATGAATCGCAATTCCACGGCCAGAAGGAGCAGCGTGAGAAAGTGGACCAACAGGACGGCGACAATTCCGATCAGTCGCGGAACGGCCGACTGCTTTGGGGGCTCGGTCTTCGTCCCTGGGGGTGCGCCAGCAGCAGGCACGGTCATCATCACCTCTGCCGCAAAAGTATAAATCGGCCAAGGACTGATTCTACGGCGTCGCTGTCGCTTGCACCACCAGCGACAAGGACTTCCGCCTTGCCCGATGCCTTGTTTGGCGACGGAGTGGCCAGCGGCTAAAGGCGGATGTTTTCACGTACCCTGTTCCCGCCGTTGGCCAGTTACGCTTGAAGCCGATTCTGGCCATCGGCGGAGACAACCACGGCCCTTAGCCACTCCATCGCCGCCGGCCGATCCGAACTGCCCTGCCCAGCCGCTCCACGAACTTCCACTTGGCCCGAATGGACCTCGTGTCGATGCAGGCCGGCAAACGTCCGCCGTGCTTCAAGTACAGCATGAACGTCTCGGCAAAGTCTTCGCTAGGGCTCGTGGCGGCGTAAGCGGAAACGTGGAATTCAGCATCGAATTCAAACGCCGTCTCACTCTCGTGCGCCGCGCCGAATGCCGAACGGAACTGCCTCGATCGAAACAGGCCCCGATGCGTGTCCGCCAAGGCATGACCGTGCTCGTGCCGCAAAACATCCGCCAGCGAAGTGTACCGCCGGCCGAACAGGTCCCGGAGCCTGGACAGGGACACGGCTGGAATGCCGATTTCGCCGGTGGAGCCGTACCACTGCCAGCCGTAGGCAGTGCCGACAGGCACCAGAAAAACGTCGATCGAAGCCAGCGGCTCGTCCCAGAATCCATGTGCCTCCAGTTCGCGGCGCACTCGGGCAAGGGCTCGGTTTAACTGGCAGAAGGTGACGATCCGCAGCCGGAGCGCGGATCTGGGGGAGAATAATTGGTACATCGTGTCAGCAACCTCCAACGAACCTCAAACAACGCACGCGACTGCTCCGTGCAGGCAGCCCGCCTTTAGCTCCTTATTGCCATTGCCCACCGGTCCTAGCGCCTACGGAATCGCTTCTTGGAATGGCGACAGCGCAGAGACCTGCCAAGCGCCGGATCAGCGACAAAAATGCAGCCACGGCCATAGCCGTACACCGGTGCCCAGTGGTCCGTGTCCAGCGAAACTATCACTGGATTGCCGGCGTTGATTTCCTTCTTCAGCGACTTAATGGTCGGCTTCTTCAGTACGACCGGCCGAAGTCCCCTGCGCTTGAAAAGACGCCGCAGTTGGCCGGAATCGGTGCCATCGCTGGTGCTGCCAAGCTCCCGTGTCACGTTCTTGATGGAACGGGCTTTGCCGTAGTACTTGAGCACGGCAAACGCCGCTTGCGCACCGCACGAATACTCGTCCATTTGCAGCGAACGCGGAAAGCCTTCGAGCAGAACCCAGTCAGGAGCCAGCCACTCCTCGATCGACTTGGCCTTTTCTGCCAACAAATCGGCCTTCTCTTTGTCATCGGTGCTTTCAACCTCGTCCATCAGACGCCTCAGCTTGGCCAGTATCGCCGCCTTGTTCCTTTTCTTCTTGGCCTTGGCGACCCTTTTTTCGAGTCCCCACAGCCTTGACAGGATTGCCTTCTTCCAGTCATCCCAGAGACGTGAAAAAACGTTGGACATAACTTTTTCCCTAGCAGCGTCTATTTGCCAAGAGCATTCTGGCTACTTTGGTATAACCTGGTGGTTCAGATCCTTTGAAGTGGATTGCCGCTTTCCAGACGAATCCCATTCCTTGTCACACTGACCACCTTGACATCGTTGATCCAGGTCACAGGGTTCTTCTGCCAGTACATGAACATCCAAACATGCGTCCTCGCGACAGACAGTCTGCCGTTAAGGACCATCCAGATGCCTTTGCCTTTGCTGACAAGACCCATTCCCTCGGATAACGCGACCCCATCTGGCTTTTCCTCGGCTTCAAATGTGCCGCCTTCGTGAAAATCAAATTCGATGGTTCGTCCCTTCGTTCGCCACATGTATTTTCCGACGCAATCGGCCGCCGTAGCCCACGAAACTACTTCACAGCTTGTCGGCATCGCCCACCAAACTCCCGTAGAGTCCGTCGCATCAGCCTTCGTCTTCTCGTTGGAATTCCCGTTCACTCTCGTCACACCCTTAGCGGACCTGTTGAAGAAGTCGCGGACCAACCGGGTGGGAACGGCGTGCTTGTCGCCAGCGATTTCAGCGAGTTGGTGAGCAGCGCGG
>CAZAQY010000479.1:0-3059 GCA_964486845.1 uncultured Pirellulaceae bacterium | reverse complement strand
CCAAGACCAGCCCCAACTACTTCTCTTCCAAGTAGTGGCCCCATTTAGCAGAGCACATCCGGGTCAGAAAAGCTGAGCGGTATAGCGGACTCGGTCCTGCGGATACGTTCTCCGTATCGACCCACGAACTGGACCACGAGCTGCTGCACCGGATCGAACGGCGCGCAGAAACGAACCAGAAAGTACAAACGGTTTCATGTTGAGGCTTGGTTCTGCTGGCCTCGGAGCTGTTGGCCTGCGGCGAGGTGTTCGTGCTATCACGGACTAAGGCGCGTCACCGTGATGGTTTACAAACTGTAAGATGCGTAGGCCGTCAATCTGCCGCTCATGAACCCCTTCGAAAGCTTTAGGATTCTCGCTCATCTCCTTGAGCACATCTCCGTACGTACCTTCCGCGTACTCTTCACCATTCGCAATGACGATCCCCCATAAGCGACCATCTTCGCTGGCCTGCTTGATTTCGCTCCAGGACAAGGGCGTCTCGTCATAGCTTGGCCGAGGCGGACGGCGAGCATTCACGTTTCCGAATACGCGAAGTGGTGCTATAGCATCCGTCAAGACGATTTTGTCCTCTGGAATCTCCTGCCCAATCGCGATGGCAGCAGATCGAATTTGCGTAGCAGTCTCGTCAGAAGGGCTCATAAACAAAGAACTTGATCGCCCAATTTGCAGGAGCGCCAGGAGAAGTATCCCCACGACAAAAACTCCATACGTAATCCGCGTTCGAGAGAGGAGATGCCTGCTGCCCCAGCATCCAGCAATGCCCAAGAAAAACAACAGAATCCAATAAACTGCAACAAAATGCCGGGAGTTAATAATCTCGCCCCAGCGATAGACGCTTCGTGCCACCACGATGGTCAGAGTGTAAAATCCCAAGAAAACCAACAAGAGAAGCTGTTCATGGTGATCCCGCAAAACGGTTAGGACTTTTCGCCATGTCACTTTGTAGACAAACAGGACAATAAGAGTCACAACGCCCGACGCCGCCACGACGTATTTATTGACAACCAAGTCGGAAAAACGTCCCAAAGCTGTGAGATCCGCCCCTATGACCCAAAATGCTGACTTCGCATTCCACAAGAAGGACAATTCAGAGGGGGGCATGCTGTAAGGGTTGGGCGAACCGAACGTCGAGATGTTCCACAGTACGAGCCAGCCGCAGCCAAGCACCCAACCGATGAGCCATACAGACAAAGCAGCCGCACCTTCCTTGAGGCGAAATCGTGGTATCTGGAGCAACAAATACGTTACGGTGGCTGCGAACAAGGAAACCGCAACGTTCCTGACGCACCAAGACAACCCTCCACTAAGACCGGCCAGAAGAAGCCAACTTGTGCTCACTCTGTCACCGTTCGTGCCCCGCGCAAGGCACATGAGAGAAACAAACGTGAGAAGCAAGTGCGGCCCCTCGCTCAAGCACATCGTGCCCGTATTAAGCAAAGCTCTCATAGACACGAACACTAATCCGATGGCTATAGCCACGCCCACGGGAAATCGCTGCGCGAAGAAGCTTAACACGAGAATCACGAAGACCCCGGAGCATACAATCGACACCGCTAACGCTGCGGTGTATGGGCTGAGGCCCAGTGTCATTGCCGCGGCAACCAACGCTGGGTAGCCGGGTGGCCAGAGCCTTATAGGTTCCCAAGTTCGAGGCTCGAGACCACCATAAACGCGAGTCTGAAAGCCTCGTCCTTCTCGGATGCTTCGAGCGCAGTCGATGTAGGCCGCACTATCCGGGCTGACGCGGTTATTCATGAACATGTACTGCGGAGTGAGGACCAACCAAAAGGCAAGAGGCACAATGACGGCAATTATCCGCATTCGGATTCCAACCGCAGCCGACGCTCTGCAAATTGCCTGTTGCTGATTCGGTTCACTCCGAATTTCACTTGACACGGTCGAATTCATGGGGCAATGCTTTCCCAGGTTCTCAGGACGGAAGCAACAACGAGCAACGCAGCAACTATAACGCCAAGGCAAATACTCACTCGGTCTCGCAACGCAAAAACAATTGGGTCCTCGGACAACTCCCCTCGCTTCGCTTTGATCCACACTCTGCTAATCCAATACATCAACACGGGGCAAAGCAGCCAAAGCGGCCATGGGTTGGCATACAGCGACTTCATTTGCTGGCCGTTCACGTACAACGCCAACACAAGCACGGCGATATAGCCACTTGCAGGCCCCGTGCTCTCGATTAGCCCGATGTCGGGCACGCGGTAGCCGCGTCCACACGCGGTCGCTTCGTTCGTGCGCGACAGTCTTTCAAGCTCGGCGTAACGCTTTGCAAAGGCAAGGGAGACGAACAGAAACATGGAGAACGCCATCAACCACTCAGACAGGACGATGCCAGTTGCCGTTCCGCCAGCAAACACTCGGATGCTGTACAGTCCCGCGAGCGTCAACACGTCCAACATGACGACGCGTTTTACGCAGAACGAATATGCACATGTCGTGGCAAAATACACGGCCAGTGTCGCAAGGAACCCAAGCGGGAGTGTCAACGCCGCTACAGAGAACCCCGCTATCAGTAGGCCGCTTGCAAGAGGCCCCCCCCAGCTAGCCGGCAGGGCGCCGGAGGCGAACGGACGTTTTCGCTTGGCTGGGTGGCGACGATCGGCGTTTATGTCAGCAAGGTCGTTCAGAATGTACACGGCCGAGGCACAGGAGCAGAAACACACAAAAGCGATCGCTGCTGCCATCACCAGCGAAAAGTGAAGTACCTTATGTGAGGTCACCAAAGGCACAAAGACCAGGACATTCTTAACCCATTGTTGCGGCCGGAGTGCCGCCATGATAGGCCGTATGAGTGCTGATCTGGTGCCGAGTATTCTTGCTGGCTCAGCAAACTCACTGACTTTCCGCAAAAGGCGGCGAGAGGGGGCGACTAGATACGCACCGCGAGCCTGCCGCCAGATCGGCAGGTCGGCATGGCTGTCGCCAACGTAGTCAAACTCTATGTAACCGTGCTCGCGACAGTATGTCTGAATGGCTGCAAGTTTGTCTATACCCTTAAGATTGGATGCCCCATCACTCGCCAGGATGCCGTCAAAGAC
>CAZAQY010000478.1:0-3120 GCA_964486845.1 uncultured Pirellulaceae bacterium | reverse complement strand
GGTTTTGTCCGCCTTGTCCGAGAGGGAACAGAACAAAATGCCTGTCCTTTTCCTCCTCTCCCTAAAAAGGTGCAAAATCGGCTGGTTTTGTCCGCCTTGTCCGAGAGGGAACAGAACAAAATGCCTGTCCTTTTCCTCCTCTCCATCGTCTCCTCCGCCGCGACCGGCGACAGGAACTCGATGCCCCGCTGCTCCAGTTCCACGATGTTCGGTCCGGTCGCGTTCAAACCATCGGACAGGACCGCTTCCGGCCGCTGACCAAACGCTTCCTCGACGCGCTCGGTCATCGGGACCACTTCCGTGTTTTCGTTGGCATCCGCAATGACCTCGGCATCCACGATGTAATCCCGATGCGTATCCACGGCAGTCGTCGGCGTGAAGTTCGGAGCGTATCCGCCTTCCTTGTTCGGCAAGACAGTCGAGTCCGGGTCCGTGCTGGGCAGTTGGGCCGGCGTCTTGAGCCCTTCCCGATGCCGCGCCGCATCGGCCTCGGCCAATTCCTTCTGGGCTTCCAGCAAGCGTTGGTGACGAGCCTTCGCGTCAGCCAAGTCCGACGGCAACGCGGAAGGCGACTGCAGGCCGTACCGTTCATCTTCGGCCGCGTCGACGCGTTCGGACTCGTCCAACGCCTCCCCAAATTTCTCCACCAACTCGGCGAGTTGTTTCTCCACGTCTTCGGCCTTCCAGGTGGCGTACCGGTCGTTGTTCGCCTTGACCCGCGTGCCATCAAAGGTCACCTCGCCCAAGCGGACCAGTCCCATCGTCATGGCCAGCCGCCCCAAACCTCGGAACAAACCTTTCAGTTCCTTCTTGAAACGCGTCCGGAATTTACAGAGCGTGCTGTGATCGATGGTTCGTCCTTCCGTCAGCCACATGAAGTCGACGTTGTTGCCGGTCATGTATTCCAAGACCCGGCTGGAACGGATCCGTCGCGTCAAGCCATACAGGATCACGCTGGCCACGACTCGCGGAGGAATGGGCGGCTGTCCCCGGACCAGGCAATATTCCGCCTCCCATGCCGACCAATCTTGCGTCTGCAACAATTCATCGAGGACGCGCACATCGTGCCCCTCGGGGATGACGTCGTCCAAGGTGGTCGGAATCAGCACGAACTGGCGGCGTCCCAAGACTGGCTGTGCGAAGTGGCTCATGCCCGCGGGCCTCCTGTTGTTTCCTGCAGCCGTGGCGAGCAGTATACCAGAATACACATTATTGTGCAATTTAATTCAGCCAAAATAACTAAATAATAAATCGACGGCCCGCAAGCTCGGCGGGGGCCGCTCCACCGCACCCAGGGGATAGTCGCGCACGTCGGCCGCGGCCCCGACGGCTTGCAAGGCTTCAGCCGTCAACTCCGCGCCATACAGACTCAACATCTGCGCGCCGTCGTTCAACGTGTCCAGGTGTTTCTTGACCAGCTTGACTGTCAGTTTCGCCTGACGGCAACTGCGGACCCATTGCTCGAAGGCACAGCTCACCGAGCGTTGCTATCAATTATCAATTGGACGTTGGCCGGCAGAAGTCAACCGTGAAAGGCGCGGCGGAAGGACCGGCATGGGACAAACACTAGCGCCGCCTGCTGTTCACGAGTTACGCACTGACAACCACGCAGCCGGGCCCCGACCGTGAATGAGGGGGCCCGTCATGCAACTGCTGAACTGAACAATTGCCCTGTTACGCCCCAGCCTCTTTCTGGTGCGACTTCCTCGAACTCCGGAGCAACGTCTTCTGGCGTTCAGCCGGCGGGGCGAGCGGTTGGTGCTTGAATCCGCCGGGCTGGTTCTGATACCAGTAGTAAACGGTCGCGTAATCGACCCAGCAGCCGCCGCGCTTGATCGCCTCGCTCCACTCGGGTTTCCGCGTGCAGAACCGCTCCTTGCTCCAGTTGATCCGCCACTGCAGCGATTCGTTGAACCGGATCGGCATGTGGTCGTGAAACCGATAGATGGAAAGGCGATTCAGCGGGCCGGTTTCTACCAATGGCATCCCGGCTCGAAGTCCGCTGAACGTGTTCTGAAATCCCCAACTGAAGGTGAACGAGTCTTCGGTGCCCAAGTAGTCGAGATGGCGCTGTCGGCCGTCGATGTTGACCTCGTTGTTTCCTTCCATCACAAAGGCATACCCTTTGAACAGGGGCTCGTCGGTAACCACGCTGAATTGCCGCCCCAGCACGTGCCCCTTTCCCGTGACTTCGAAGAACGGCTCATCGGTCTCCTTGGTCAATTGGAAGCACTTGCGGTTGTAGGTCGCGTGGAAGTAGCCGAGCGAGTCGTCCCATTCCGGAAGGCTCTCCCATTCCACATAGGCGTAGCAGTTGACGTTGCGGTCGGTTTCGTTCCGAAGCAACACCCGGGCACGCTTGGCGAACGGCATCGGAATGTAGCAGTTGTAGCTCCACGGGGCGCACTCGATCAGGTTCGACGTGAAGTACATGCTGTTCCCGTTGCAGCCGTCGCCAAAGAAATCGGCCACCGGGCATCGAACGGCCGGCTCCTCGGCGTCGTCGAACCAAATCTCCAGCACGATGCCGCGCGCGAAGAGTTCCTTGGGGCGGTGCCGCGTCATGTGGATGTGCCGGATGATGCCCGGTCCCTTCATGTCGCCGAGCGTGATGGTTTTGCCCGCATTAAGCGGTTCGAGATCCTCGTAGCGGTCCAGGTTCCAACCGGCGTTGCCGAATCCCGTGCGAACCTCGGGCTTGATCTTCGCGATGTCGTCGGCATGTGCCGCGATCGCGACGAGTACAAGAATCATCGAGCCGCCGGCAAGCATCAGACGTTGTGTCTCCATCATACGGCCTTTCTCAACTTGAAGCAGGAAGGGGTGCGATCCCAAATTGTGTCAGTGCTATACTTCACGCGGCCTGGATTTGCGCTTTTACCTCGCAGACGCGCGCCGCGACTGCGGACAGTGCTGACAGGCCAGCAGCTAGCATGACCGCGATTTTAGAGTGCGACGACAACAAATGTCAAGGGACTGGATAGCATCACCGTAGTCCTCGGGGGGGTAGCGCAAGCCTTTGTTACACAAGGACTTGCGACATGAGAAAAAGTGTTCGGCGGGACCCCCCGCGGTCCTGCCCGACGTGCGAACCCGATAACGTCGTCGTCCCCATGGGGT
>CAZAQY010000477.1:0-3121 GCA_964486845.1 uncultured Pirellulaceae bacterium | reverse complement strand
AGAACTACACTAAATTCCCGAGGTCACTGTCTCAAACCCATTGACACATTCCGCGACGCGAGACGGCCAGGAGGCGCGCGGCCCTTCTGGAACGCTGCCTGGGGCGGCGAGGGGGCATGAGCGAAGCCTTCGATCCTTATCGGGAATGGCTCCAGATCCCGGACGGCGCGCGGCCGCCGGACCATCATGCGCCGTTTGGCTTGACGCTCTTGGAGCCCGATCCGGTGCGGATCAAGGAAGTCTTCTTCGGGCGTCAAGAACTGCTGCAGCGTTACGAAGTGGGCGCTTGCGAGGAGGAGGCTCTGCGACTGTTGCACGAATTGTCCGCGGCTCACAGCTGCCCACAGCCAGCGGCCGCTGCCACTGTGCCCGTCCCTCACCGTACTTGGCCGTGGAACAGTCGCGTCGAAGCACGCGTCAATCTCATTCAGTGGCAGATTCTAGGCATCATCGAGGTTTCCGAGACCGTGTTTCGATGCTAGATTGTTTGTTCGTGCGTCAAAAGAACCCGACGCGGTCATCGCGAACGTTTTTGCCCGTACGCCTCCGCTTCGGCGATCGCCGAGCCCCGCAATCATGACTCGAGAACTCACGTTTTCACCGCAAGCCCAACTGCGTTACATTCGTATCACCGCGTACGGAAGCGCGGCCATGCACCTGGCAGTGGTCCTGCGCGCTGCGGGAATCCCAGCAATAATCAAAGCCCAAGACCTGACCGTTGATCTCGCCACCCGCACCGCCAGATTCGGCGTGCATGTCCTGCACGAGGGAGACTGGGTGGGCGTCGATGGCGATCGGAACGCGGTACTCTATCCGGCTGATCCGGGCTGGCTGGAGCCAAACACCGCCTTGTTCGACAACACGTTTGGCGTCGACTTGGCCGATTTCGTGGACCGGTTCAAGAGCGGATACCTTGAGGATCGAGGCGCTGTACGAACTGCTTCGGATGGAGACTCTTGGCGGCAACGACAATGCGGAATCAATCACTCATTGAACGGTGGAGGCAGTCATGAATCAACCTGCTACGGCGTCCAATGGCCCCAAGCCTTGGGAGACCCACCTGCGTGCGATCCTCGATCCCAGGCCGGGCGAGATCCGGTCGGCGATCAAGTCGCTGGTTCTTGACAAGGAGAATCACGCTCGAATCCTCGATGACTTGTTCGGCCTTGTCACTCAGCTCTCCGACGAGTTGTACGAATCGACCCCGGCGGGGCTCAGGCCGAGGGAACCCAAGACATACGAGGAGCACGAGGAGACCGCGAAAGCGGCAACCGCTCAGCAAGCCGCGATCCAGGCCGCACTAGGCATCCTCGGCCCGCGGGCCCTGCTGGATGAACGCCGCTGGATCCAAGCCGTGGACAGATCGGGCATGCTCCAGCGCCTGGGACGCTGGCCGGATCACGTGACCGCCATGCGGACCGAAGCGAACCGAGCGTTGGAAGCATTTCGCGTTAAGTACGGCGCGGCACGTCCAGCCAAGCTACAAGTGTTCGGACTCGGAGGCTCCGGAGCCCCGCACGACATCGCGGCGCAAGTCATCAGCAATTTCCGCAAGTCGCGAATCCCTCTCGAGGTCATTCATGCGGACGATTCGAACCCTGATTTCACCGACGAAACCACGCTGGCGATTTTCTCCAGCTTCTCCGGCAACACCGAAGAGACTCTGAACTGCTACCAGCGCGTCCACGCCAAGGCCGGGTCCATTCTCGCCCTGGGCCAAGGCGGCAAGTTGCGGGAACTGGCCAAGGACCACGGCATTCCGTTCATCCAGTTGCCGGAAGATCCGCAGCATCCGGCCCACGTGCTCCAGCCGCGCGAAAGCCTCTGTCTCCAGCTGGCCGGCATGCTCTGTTTCCTCGCCGGACTCGGCTTACCGGCCGGCTCCGCTGGCAGCCTCACGCTTGAAGACCTCGACATCGACGGCGCCATCGCGCAACTGCGCCAATGGAGCGCGCGTTTCGAGCCAGCCACACCCTTTGTCAACAATCCCACGAAGCAGTTCGCGCTATTCCTTCTGTACGGCGCCGCGGACACCGCCGGCGCAGAATCCGTGCGCGACAACCTCTGGCAGAAGAAGACGCCTTTCGTCCTCGCCGACCGGAACAACGCCGCGCTGGCACACGAGGTCAGGACGCAGATCCACGAACGTTCCAAGGTCAACGCAGCGTGCTACGATGCCCCCGAGTTCCTTCACAACCTGGTGGAATCGGTGCGATCCACCTCCCGCTCGTCGCAATTCGGCCTGGATGACGATCGCTGGGTCTACTACTTCATCCGATCCATCGACGAGGAGCCGAGAATTGCCAAACGGCTCGACAAAACCATCGAGCACGTCTTTCGCGATCGGGTCCCCTTGGCCGTCTTGACCGCCGAGGGCTCCACCCCCTTCCACCGGGCCCTTTTTGCGACGTACTTCAACGCCTATATGTCGACGTACCTCGCCATCCTCAACGCCGCCGATCCCCTCCCCGTCCCGACGATGAGCTGGCTGAAAAACGTCATGAAAGACATCCCGCGGAAGACAAGCACAGGCTTGGCTCGGTATGCGGGCCTGCCGAAGGAGGAAGGCCTCTTCCCACTAGTACAAATCGAGGCGGAAACCGTGAGCCTCACCGCCAGCGCGATTGATTGACTCCGCAATCTCGTCCACCAAAGCACGCTCTTTACGCACATCTCCTGGTGATGAAGCAAACACGCGGATCGAACGAACGGATTCTGGTGTGGAAGGCAACGAATCCATCGAAGCCGTCGTAGCTCCGGCAGCCACGTCATACCCGGATAGTCCCCATCGACCTCACCTCCAGGCTTCAAGGGATATCGCAGATCCAACAAAATCAAGTCATATATGGGCGGGCTAGTGCGCGAGAGCAGCGAGTCAGCGATTTGCTGGCGCACACAAGCCCACACTGGCACGTCTGATCTACCGCCGGAAAAACCGCCTTCGGGTTCAAAAGTCGCTCGACGTTCTACAATCTCCCCATATTGTTTTGCCAGCTCAAAACACGCTGGCAGCTCAGTTCAAGGAGGGGGCGAAGTTGGAGAAGGCGATCCTGAAGAACCTCGCAAGCGTTGGATTTTCTCCAAAGGAGCCAGCATGACCGACAACCTGCCCGCACCGGCC
>CAZAQY010000476.1:0-3165 GCA_964486845.1 uncultured Pirellulaceae bacterium | reverse complement strand
CAAGAGACACTGGACAGCTATTTCTCGAACGCTGCCAACTCTGCGTCGCCTCAACCTCCCATGTCCAAGACCCCAGGCCTTTGCGGGCGAAAAACCGGCGGAGAATTATCGTTGTTGCGATAAACGCGCAGAAAAGGCGCAACTGGCAGGAAAATGAGGGCAGGAAAATCGGAAAGCGGAGTCATCATGTCTTTTGCCCATTCTCCTGCTCGTCGTCTCGCTCACGGCACTAAGTCGTCAATCGCGATGCGTCCTACTTCATTGCCGTCCAAAACGACCGGAACCTGACCGCCGGGGCGGAGTTGCGCTGCAAGTAGTGCAGAAGCCGTTGGACTACTCGGACAAGCCGAGTGGCGAAGGGGGCTGGAATCGTACCGTGCCTTGGATGCTTGGTTCGCGGAACTGACGGCTACCTAAGGCCGTGCTTGGCCAATTTGTCGCGGAACGTGGAGGGCTTCATGCCCAGCGATTGAGCGGCGGCGGTCTTGTTGCCGCTGCAGGCTTCCAGAGCGCTGATCAGCAACTGCTTTTCGGCATGGTCCATCGCCGCTCTGAACCCGCCCGCCGCCGGGCCGGCCTGGCCGTTCCGCAGGGGATTCTCGCTGGCGGACGGCAACCCGCCGATCTCGGCCTCCATCAAGTCCGGCGTGATCTGTCCGCCGCCGACCAGCAGGGCGCGCTCCAGGGTGTGGTACAGTTCGCGGACGTTGCCCGGCCAGTCGTGTTGGGTCAGGATCGGCACGGCGTGGAGGTCGAGGTCGTAGCCGCTGTTCCCCGCCAAACGCCGCAGCAGGTGCTCGGTCAGCGCGGGAATGTCCTCGCGGCGCTCGCGCAGCGGCGGCACGCGGATCCGCAGCACGTCCAACCGGTAATACAGGTCCTGGCGAAAGGTGCCGGCGGCGATCTTGTCCAGCAGGTTCAACTTCGTGGACGCCACGATTCGCACGTTGGCCTTGATCGGCTTGCTGCCGCCGACGCGTTCAAAGACCTTTTCTTCGATCGCCCGCAACAGCTTGGCTTGCTGTTCCAGCGGGATGTCGTCCACGTCGTCCAGGTAGATCGTGCCGCCTTCGGCCAGTTCGAAGCGGCCCTTGCGACCCTGGTCGGCGCCCGTGAACGAGCCCTCCTCGTGACCGTACAGTTCGCTTTCGATCAGCGTGGCGGGCAGCAACGTACAGCCGACCTTGACCAGCGGGCCGCGACAGCGGTGCGAGCAACGATGGATCACGGAGGCCAGCAGGTCTTTGCCTGTGCCCGTCTCGCCGCACAGCAGCACGTTGGCATCCGTGCGGGCGCTGATGCGGACCATCCGCTTGACGCGCTGCATCGCCTCCGAACGACCGATGATCTCCCGATCGACTTCGTCCTCGGCCGGCCCCTCGGGCGTCACGGCAGCGGACTCTTCGCCCGCCTCGCGCCGTTGCTGGGCGATTCGGTCGATGATCGGAAACAGATCTTCGTTGCGGAACGGCTTGGTGACGAAATCCGTCGCCCCCAGCTTCATCGCCTCGACGGCCACGGGAATGCTGCCGTAGGCGGTCATCAGAACGAATTCGACGCCGGCCGACGTGCCTTCCTTGACGCGCTTGAGCAAATCCAGTCCGTCGATCTTCGGCATCTTGATATCGGTGACGACCACGTCGAACAACTCGCGGTCCAGCAGTTCCAGGGCCTGCTGCCCGTCGGCTGCGGTCACGACTTCGTGCCCTTGGCCGGACAAATCGTCGGCCAGCGTGACGCGTTTGATCTTCTCGTCGTCGACAACCAGAATTCTCATCGCCGCAGCGCATCCTCAGAGTTGGGTTGGCCCATGTCTTGTCACTCGTCAAAGTGGCCGTCACACTCCGTGTGACGATCGGCAAAAACGCGGGGCAGTTGCTTCTCGAACACCGCGTCAGACCGCGCCCGCAAGGACGCGGACGTACAGGATTATATCGGTCCAGGGGCGATTCGGGAGCCCTGCGGTCCAGCCTGAACCGGCAGACTCGGATCATCGAATTCTGTGCCTCGCCGCCCGAAACGGCTGGACAGGCCATTTCCCTGTCCTGAGTTTCTTTGCCCTTCGTTTCGGCTCCCGCGCATTTGGTCTTGACTGCCGGGCCTAGTCCATGACGTGGCTTGGCTGCTTGCCTCGCCCGTTTCCTGTATACTCGCTGGTCGCCGCTTCGCTTCGTCCGCAAGGCCCGGCACATTTTTTGACTCACCGCGATTCCTTGACGGAGGCATCCATGTCCCTGAAGTTCCTGCTGGTTCCGATTCTGATGCTTTCCGCCACGTGCGCATTGGCCGAACCTCCGAAGCCGGCCTTCCGGCCGGCAGGCGGGGGGCTGTACGACTTCGACACGGGCTTGTTCAAAGGCCGGCTCAAGGTGGACGGCAAGTACCAAGGGGTGTATCCGCTGATCGACGCCGCCACGGGAGCCGACTTGACGCCTCCGCCGGGCGTGTTCAGCCCCTACCGCGTCTTGACGACGAACCGGCGGTACGGCAACGCGGCACGCGACTGGCCGACGGAGACTCGGCTTCTGGACAGCGGTGGCGTCGAGGCACATTGGCCGCCGGCGGAAGAACATCCGTTGGAGATGACCGCCGTCTATCGCTGGACCGCGCCCGACACGTTCGATCTGGAAATCGCGGTCAAGCCCCAGCAGGCGATGCCGTGTTTCGAGTTGTTCATGTCCTCGTACTTCGCCAAGGGCTTCCGGGCGTCGGTCTATCTGCCGGGTGACGGCGGAAAGCCCGCGGGGTTTGTCCCGGTTGATCGAACGCCGGATTCTCTCGGCGGATACGTAATGTTTCCCCGCGATGAAGCGGCCTCCCGCATGATTCGGGACGGCCGTTGGACGATCCCGCCCAGCCCGGTGGACTGGGCCATGCCGCGTCATTTCGCCGCACCGCTGGCCCTGCGGCGCGACGAGCCCCAGGACTTGACGGCCCTGATGATGTGTCCGCCAGGCGACTGCTTCGCGGTCTCCAGCCCGTGGAACCCGGACACGCCCGAGGCCGGCGGCTACCGTTCGCTGTATCTCTCGCTTTTTGGCCGCGACCTGACGGCCGGTGAGACAGCCCATGCCCGTTGCCGCCTGATCCTGCGCCGACACCTGGCAAACGACGACGCGGTGCGCTGCTACCGCGAGTACTCAGCCCGCTCGATCAGCGACTGAG
>CAZAQY010000475.1:0-3228 GCA_964486845.1 uncultured Pirellulaceae bacterium | reverse complement strand
GGTTTTCGGTCAAGATCAGTTTCTTGACTGGAACATTTCTCCTAAAGTGCAACTCCAGGAGTTCCTCGAACAAGGGTGCTTCGAGACCCGCCAGCTCAACCAGGTGAGTCCAGCTGAGCGGAATGCCGCGACAATCCACGCGCCGGCTAACTGCGGCGATGTTCCGCTGCGTCGGCCAGCAATCGGCGACAGAGGCGACTTTGCCGAACCAGACCCGCGACCACCCTAGCGCGTCGCAAGCCGTCGTGATCGGTGCCTTGCCGAATTGGTCGTCGACGTTGTCGCGGATGTCGCGACACATGCACGCAATCGGGTACTGGTCCAGGACCTCGCGCTGTTTGGCCGTCGCCAGCGCGGTCTTGATCTTCTTTAGCTGCGCCTCCAGCGTCTGCTCCGGCGAGCGTTTAGCGCGACCGGGTCGGCGCGTGTTACGGCCAGCACCGGACTTTCGTGATTTTGTGTTCTTCATACTCTCTGATTTCGTGATTCCAGACATAATTAAACCTCCGTAAAGAACGTTGAACTCCCTTGAGGGGAAATGGGGGCCTCCTGCGCCCGCGGAAAAAATCCTGGGGCTGATGGCAAAGGCAAGAAGCGCAAGCAGCCGGGACAACCCGGCTGCCTTGCCAGCTCGACACATGCGACACTCGACGGTCTTCTCGGTTATTTCCTTTGCGGCATCTGCCCTTCGCTTTGATTGCTGATTGCTGATTGCTGATCCTGCCGATGTGGTTCAGACACGTCCGGTCTGGCTGCCGCCGAAGATCCTCTTGGCGTTCTTGACATGCTTGGCGCCAAAGACGTAACGCAAGCTGCCGTCCATCGGTGGTCTGGGGATCTTTCCCGTCGCAATGGCCCACCGAACCTGAGTGTCGGTCACGCGCACGCCTTCAGCGGCCAGCGCTCTGACAAAATCTCGGAAACACATTTTTGGTCCTCCAGTGCTAAATGGGGATATGAATACAACTACGATGATGTTAGCGCAGAACGGCCTCCAGCGCAATAGCAGCATGGTGGTGTCAAGCCCACTCGTGCAATCCAGCGTCATGCGGTCTGGTCGCAGCGGAGCACGGTCCCGACTCCACTGCCTTGTGTTGGCCGGAATCCCTGTCAACTCCGAACATCGCCCAAAAGCGCGCGCAAAACGGGGTTTTCGGCGCTAAGTCGGCATCTGCTGCGGGCAGAAAAACGCCGCGAGGGTGAGGAGAAACCGGCTCTGATTACAGGTCCGTAAATCGTCCGGGAAAAATTTTTGAGAATTTTTTCGGGCTGTTGCGTCGTGTTGCATCGTGAGCGCTGCGATGCTCGAATCGCCGCTTACATCTCGTGCGCCGGAGCCCGCTTGGCGTCAGCGGTGAGTGCCAACCAGCGCACCAGCGCATCGGCAAAATGCCAAAACGCGGGCGCGCTGCATCTGTACCGGTATGTACCAGCAAACTCTTGGTAGCAACCGGCAGACCGCTCTTGTCGGCTACGGCCTGCTGCGCGACGACGGCAGACAGCCGACAATGCCTGCCATCGCCAGCGGCGAGGAAGTCCGTCGACTCAAGGGCCACTACAGCGACGACCGCAATTTCGCCCGTTTGGAGCAATGGCAATCATTGGCGTGAGCCCGTTGCGAAGATTCCGAGAAGACGACCTGGACCAAAATTGCTGTCTCTCGTCGGCCAGGATACCGTCCGCGCAGCCTAAATCGCCCGGCCTCCAGTGCCTGCGCCGCAAAGCGCCCTAGAATGGCCGCTAGCGCGCGTTCTGGCAGCAGGCCGACCAACAGGCGCGCCAGGTGCCAAAACGCGTCCAGCGCTCTTCTAGGGCCCTTTCCGGGCAAATGGGCTTTTGCTGGGTTTTTTATAAGCGGCAGCCAGCGCTAATAAAATCCCGTCCGATGCGGCTTTATGCACGGAGGCCGACTCTCAGATGGATTCGCGGCCCAAAGGCAGACACGACGAATGGACTCGACCTGCGACTGCGGCCAAGCGCCGACGGTCTGCCGAGCGGGGAACCACGAGAGTCCGTGGACCACCATTACTGCCAGAAGTCGCCACGCGCACGCACAGAAGCCGTAATCGGCCAACCGGCGCCGCGACTGCGGGAACGAATCAATGCTTGGCCAACTCGCGCTGGCCACCCATTGGCATCGACCAGGCAGGTTTTTTTGAGGAAGAAATGGGTGGCCAAGGCGCGTTGGCCACCCATTCGCTTGGCCACCGTGACCGGCGATTCTGTTCCGATGCCACACCGCGAAATGCCCTCGCGCCGTGTGCGAGACAGAATCCGGCGGTCGGGAAGCCGCAAAAGGGGGCCGAGGCAGCATTTGGGCCACCTCGGCCGCCGGACTAGATCAGATTGCCGGCTCAAGCGGCTCGCTGTACCTCGCCCGCCCCGTCAGCGGTGGACAACCGCGAGTCCGGAACGTCTGCGAGCAGTCGCATGACCAGCTCTGACAGGCAGGGAGCCAGAGGTCAGCGACTTGACGGACGACGGAACGTCTGCGAGCAGTCGCATGACCAGCTCTGACCCCTTCGGAAGATCCCAATAGTAGACAGTTCCAGGCCCTGAGCCGTCGGCCTTGGTTTCGATACCGAGGTGCTTCTTGGCCCGCCAGATCGTCTTTTGGGATATGCCGGCGTTCTTGAGCACTTGGGTGACCTCGCTGATTGCCACCGGGTCATGCGCGAGCACCCTCACCATCGCGTGCATCGCCTCGGACAGCTTCGGGCCAAACCCCGGACTAGCTGGGTGAAGCAAGTCCTCGGCGGCCATCGAACTCGCGCCGAGTGCCCTGATAACTGGGCACCCGGCGCAATCGCCCAGCTTGAAGGAAATGCTGGGCGCCCGTGGTCCCAAGTTGCTCTTGGACTGTGCCAGAATGCGTCCGTTTTCGTCCGCGGGATCGACGGCGAGCAACAAGGCCGAGCGAGCAGCCGAGATCAGTCGTATGCTGCCTCGCCCCCGATGCAACGCGCCACCACCACCGGTTTTGGTCATGTGACGGACCAGGACCACGGCCACGTTTTTGGTAGCGGCAAAGTTCACGAGGGGCGTCATTGCCCGCCTTGCTACATCGTCGTTGGAGAGGCTGCGGGAGAAGAACTCATCGACGGGGTCGACGACAACCAGTCTCGCACCCACCTCTTCCACGGCGGCGGAAAGGGCCTTCAGCCCGTCCGGTCCTTTCCGCCCGTCCGTCTCGTCCGTCCCGTCCAGCAGCACGGTTGACGATCCTGA
>CAZAQY010000474.1:0-3231 GCA_964486845.1 uncultured Pirellulaceae bacterium | reverse complement strand
ATCTGGGCAAAATACTTCTTTCATGTACCGTCAATTGTGATTTCCGGCACTAGCGGCCCGGCCCGACCGGTTCTGGGGTCGGCTGGCGGCACTCCGCGCCGCGGCCCGCTTTCTGCCGCATGGACACGAGCGGGTGGGGGCGTGGCGCCAGTTTCAGGATGCGTTCGATTCCTGCGTGGCCGCTGCCCGCACACGGCGCGGCACTCGGACTGCCTCGGAAGCAGAAGCCGACGTCCGCCAAATGGGCGCCGCGCTGGCTCGCGCCATGCCAGCGGACTGGTACCCGGACGACGCGCAGGCTGGCGGCAAACGTCGCTTGCTCGACGCCCTGCTGGCGCAAGCGTCCCTGTCCCACGCGGCCCTGCCCGACAACTTCGCCGAACTCCTTGACGAGGGGCTGGCGAACCGGCTCAGGGATCGGCACCAGTGCCTGCGGTTGTGGGACGGGCACGAGGAGCCGTCGCAGGCAGACGCGGGGGCTGCTGCGCTTTCGGCGGACGGCACCCGGCGCGTGCCTGCTACGGAGGAACCACCACCGGGAGACACGGGCGCGGCAAGCGCAGTGGCGCCGCCGGCCGAATCGTCCCAGGCCCAGCTTCCACCACCCGACGACCGGATGCTGTTCCACTTCTTGGACGCGCCTGCGGGCGGCGGGCCCGCTGTGTCCAACTCGCCGCCGCTGCCCGACCGTTGGCGGGCCATGCCTGCGGAGGAGCGCCGCCGGTGGCTGTGTCGAGCCCTGACAGCGTATCTGCAAACCTGCTCGCGCCGGGGTGCTGCGTTGGTGCTGCTGGTCGAGCCCGAGGTCAGTCCGCTGCTGGCGTATGGGATCGCCCGTTTGCTGCCGCAACCGTGGCGATTCCGGCTGCGCTGCTCGGCGGCCGGCGCCGGTCTTGCGGGCGGGCCGGCGACGGGCGATCCGAGTGACGCTGCCGAGCGGGTTCTCGACACGTGGGCGGCTCCGGGGGCCTCGTTTCCCGCCACGGAAGGATACGCGAAACTGATCTGGGACGATCGGCTCTTGTTGCCGGACCAGGCCGGTGCGGCGCGGCGGGCAGCGCGGATCGACCGGTGGCTGCAGCCGTGGGAGCAGACGCGAGTCGAGGGGTTGGCCCAGTTGCAGGAGTTGGCCTGTGGGGAAGTCGCGGTCCGGCGAATGCTGGCCGGCGCCTACGACGAGTCGCAGATGGCCTGGACCAAGTCGCGACGGGTCCGCGAGCACGTGCGGAGGCGGATTCGCCAGTGTCTGATAGGCCATCCCAACGTTGCGTTGATGGAGGGGGCGGCCCGGTCACCGGCGGTCTTTCGGCTGGTGGTGGACGTCGCCCTGGAGGCAGGTGACGAGATTGGCTGCCGAGCGGCCATCCGCTCGCTGGTGGAACGCGTCGCGTCGCTGGACAGCTTGGAGGAAGCGCTGGGGCCGGGACCGGCGGCGCGAGCGTTCAAGCTGCACGCTCTCCGCCACCACGTCTCGACCTCCCAACGGCTTCCGCACGATTGTGGATGGCTGTGGCGGGAACGACCGTCCGCCGGGCAAGACGCACAGCAGCCGCTGCTGTTCGACGTGCTGAGTTCTTCCCGCGTCACCTGGGATGTGATCCGCGCCTCGCTGGACGCGGTGCCAGCGGAAGGATTGGGCCTGCTGTTCTGTGGCGTGCTGGTGACGCAGACCACCGGCCCCGCGAAATCCGAGGTCTTGGCCAACCTCGCCGCCCGTCCCGAGTTTGATCTGATCGAACTCCTGGCCCACTTCGGCACGGATCTCTGGATCCACCGCGAGGACGTTCAAGACGTGCTGGCGGTGCGAATCGAGCAAATGCTTGACCGGCTGCACGCATTCCCCGAGCGATTTCCCTCGCTGGCAGCGGTACTGGAGACGGCCAGCCGATTGTGCGAGGGCGGCGAAAGGCATCAGGATTTGGGGGCGCGGATCAAGGCCTGGCAGAAGCTGCGCGGAATCCTCCAGGCACAGCGGCAGCGATCGGACGATCGCGCGGCGCGACTGTTGACGAAAGTTGGGATACGTCCTCAGCCGGACCTGCGGTTTGCGGAGGAAATCTGCGAATGTCTGGACCGGGCCTACCCTCGAGAGACGCAGGCTGCACTGCGCAGCCGTGAGCTCGCGTCGCTCGCCGCCTTCGTGGTGGCCGTCGTCCGCGAGGAGGGTCTGGCCGAGCAACTGCCGGAAGGATTCCCCGAACTGCTCGATCACTACTTCCGCCGAGGCAAACGCGGACTGCAGGAGTTGCAGGCGTACCACGAGAAGCGCATCGTCCGTCTGAGCGTCAAGCAACCGGCGGTCATCGCCGCGGCGTGCGTTGCGCTGGTTCTGCTGGTCGCGGTCGTTGTGTCGGCGCTCAGGGGGTGCGGCGACTCGCCGGCCGACGATCTGGCGGACGGGGCCTCACCAGCGGGCATGCACGAAGCAAGCGAGGACGTCGGCCAAGACGGCCGGTCTGATTTGGTTGTCAGTCCAGTGTCCGCTGGCGCCCGGCCGGCGCCGGAATCCGGCGCCGATCCGACCGTCGAAACGCAGGCGGCAGCTCCGGCTGCGAGGGTGCCCAGGGGCGAAGCAAGTGATTTCCAGCCGGTTTCTCAGGCGGGGACAAAAGAGTCCGACCACGAATCGGAACCGCAGGCGCCGGGGGGCGGTTCCGCCAAGCCCGCGGCGCGAGCGGAGGAGAAGGAGGCGTTTGTGCTGGCCGCATCACCGCTGCAAGAAACGCCAAGGAAAAACATCTGGCACCCTTTTCTTCGGGGTGCTTGCAATTGTCTTGCGGAAGGATTACCCTTGGGCCAATGTGTGCGTCTTCCGCTTCGGAGGGAACGTGGTCATGAAGTACTTTGCCCCGCCCATTCTGGCAGTGTTGCTCATGGGTTGGCCTACCATGGACAGTCTCTTCAAACTCCTGAAGGGCGACTCGGGCGGTGCGGGAGCGGGGGCAGGTGTGTCGTCGCTGGACGCGGCCAAGAAAACTGCCGCTGAGGAGTTGGCGAAGATCCAGAAGACCCGCAAAGATCTCGATGCCCTGGCGTCGGTGACCGCTAAGCCCTACGGCGCTGGCGCGTCGCCCAAGCTCAGTCCCAACTCGGAGTTCGCGCCGGGGTGGGAGGGGTACTCGGGAATCCGGGACAACTTGGGCAACGGCCTGCTGCAGGCGATCAGCGGCAGCGGCACGGGTGCATTCCCAAATGGTGTCACGTCGAGATATGTGTAAGGGGCTCAGGGTT
>CAZAQY010000473.1:0-3240 GCA_964486845.1 uncultured Pirellulaceae bacterium | reverse complement strand
TGACCTCGGAACCCGAGCGCTACGCCGCTTACACGCGTGAATACCTGGGCTGGGGTGTGTTCGCGCTGATGACGCGGTGATGAGGGGCAACGGGGCGTCTCGATGTGCATCGCCAACTGGCGGGCGGTGGAGGCGCTGGCCAGGGAGTAGAGGGTGCCGCGCCGCCGGCTCTTGCCGATGTGCCCTGCGAGCTGATTTCAAGACGACCGGATGGGCAGAGTCCAACGATGCCACGTGTCGCCGCGTACACCGGCGGCCTTTCTGGGGCACCCCGCCTGAGCTTCTTGCAGCCCCGCTGGCGGCCTCGATGAGCCACAGCGGTTTGCCACCACGGTTCCGCAGCGGAGATCGATCCGGCAAAAGGCGTGAACGCCACGAGCGCGACGATCAGCCGCGCGCCGGCGTGTCCGGGGTGTTGACGTTCGGGGTGGACGGCGTCCCACAACTGGCGTTTGGTCTGCGGCATGGGTCAGTCGCCCTTCCAAAAGTATGTTGGAGACCGGAGCCTTGTCGGATGAACCGGGGCCGGCCAATTACGGCGAGTATTTCAATTCGACGACCGCCCCCGGCAGTTGGTAGAGCCGGGGACCGCCTGCCAGTCCCACAGCCGTGACGCCCTTGGCTCCCGACTGACGGACTTGGCGGCCGCTGGGGGACGTGATCAACACGTCACCGGCCGGGTGCCGGATCTGGGCCGCTGCGTCGGGGCGTTCGCTCCACAGCACCAGGACGGTTCGGGGCCCACCGGCGAACTCCAGGGCGTAGACATCTTGTCCTGCATTCCAGCGCCGTTTGAAGCGAACGTCGCCCAGATCGCGCGTCAGCGCCGCGTAGGCAAACAGCGACGGTCGAGCGAACCCCTCGTAATCAACCAAGGCCGTGGCCTGCGTGCGATCCGCGCTAAAAGGATACGGCCAGTCCAGGGCATGCCAGAAGACGGCCGACACGCCGTTGGCCAAGAGGTGGGCGTAACGTTTGAACACGAATTCCGCTTGATTGCGGTCGTCGGGGTCGAACATGCCGACCTGAGTCGTCTCCGTGACCCAGATCGGTTTCTGCGCTGTGCAGTCCCGGCAGGTATCGTGAATGTAGTTCAACAAGTCCTGAGTCGTTTTCAAGTCCGCGTAGAAATGGAAGTCGTATACGTCGCAGAATTTCGCCAGCCCCAAGTCCAGTGCCTCGCGAAAGCCCTCGCGCCGAACCTGCAGCTCGGTGATGCTGCCCCCAATCACCACGCACTGGGGATCTTCGGCCTTGGCCGCCGTGAATCCCACTCGTTGTGCCTCGACGTAGGCCTTCGGGCCCTCGCGATGGAACACGTCAAACTCGTTTCCCAGCTGCCAGCAACGGACGTAACCCTTGTAGCGGCGGACCGACTCGCGGACGAATTCGGCATACTGGCGCTCGGTCAATTCGCCGCGAACGAAGGCATTGGCCTCGTTCATGAGCGGGCAGTATGCGATTCTGTAGCGATTGGCCCATTCCATGGGCCTTTCCGCCCAACTCCAGTTGGGACGTACGTGGCGCACGCCGAGCCGTTGAAGCAGTGGCCAATGGTGCTCAGCCAGGAGGCCAAAGGGGGATTGCTCCGGCGGTCCGACGGCTTCGCGCCGCGGCAGGAAACCGAATCCCTTGCGGCACTCCGCCACGCAACGACCGCCAACCAGCAGGCAAACGCGGACAGTCAGATACTCGCCCGCCGGCAGCTGGGCGGAAGTTCCCAGACGGAGATCGATCCGCCGCGTCTCGCCAGCAGGAACGGCCGCCGACGCGGTGCCCCCGACGCGCCGTTGTCCATCGGCATCGTACGCCTCGAACTCCAAGGCGAGCGCCGGATCGCGACCTGCCACATTGCGAATTATCGCCTTGAGCTGAGCCTCCTCCGCGACGTCGAATACCGCCGCCTCCCGTGCCGGACGCAACGTCAGCAGCCAGGAACCTTCAGGCTCGGCGCCGACCGCCGTCACCAACCCCAGCAGCGTCCAGCAAAGCACTGCGCGAGCAACGTTCATGGCTGACGCACCCTTTCGGTTTCGGTCAAGGAGAGAGGTGAAAGGCGGACCTCGTCGAACCACACCCTGCCCACGGCGTCTTGCAGAAGCAAATAGACATTCACAGCGTCCGTCTCCGGCAGGAATTGCCGCAGTACGACGCTCGACTCGTGCCAGTCTTGGACTCCGCGGCCGTAGCAGAACTCGTGCGTATGATCCTGACCGAAGTAGCCCAAAACCTCGCCTTTGGCATTCAGCGGCAGCAGTTGGACACAGGAGAGGCCGGCTCGCAACTCCGTCTTCAGCTTCAGCGACAGCCGGTACGCCCGGCGGGGATCGATCTTGACCCGGACCTGAACAACACTGAAGTGACACTCCGGAAAGCCGTCCAGTCGCAGGCTCTGCCGGCCGGCCGCCGCCGTCTGGGCGTCGATCTGCGGTTCGCCGCTCTCCAGGAACCACCCCCGGAAGCCATCCTCGAAGCCGGGATTCGCGAACAAGTTCTCAGGGAGGGCCGAGTCGGCCAGCCGGATGCCGGCGTAATCGGCGTCCGTCACTGGCCGCTGGCCGCCTAACGGGACCTGGACGCCTGCCTCGGTCAAGGCGAATTCGTCGAACCAAGCCGTCCCCGATCCCTTGACCCACAGATAGGCAAAAATGCGGACGGTCCTCTCCGGCAGGCTCGGCACAGGGACTTCCATCAGCGTCCAGTCGTGTGTCCCCTGCAGGCGCGAGTGCTCGCCCAGATCCAAGAACGGCAGAGGCTTGTTTTCCTCGTGTGGCTGAAGCACCAAAGCCGCCTCGCCGACGATATCCTGCGTCTTGACCCAAACGCGCAAGGTATATCGCCCTTGGGGTTGCACCGTGTTTCCGTTGAGTTGCAACGCAGCGCGGGTTTCGCCAGCGGCACCCTCGATACGCAGGGCCGCCTTGCCGAACCGCTTCACCTCACGATCGAACCGAACTCCGGGCGTGCCTCCCGCGGCCCAACCAAGGTCCCGCCAACCGGCCTCGTCCCAGTACCCTTCGAACCCGCAATAGTTGAGGACACCATCAGGCCAGCGAGCATCGGCATGCGATGGCGAGGCAGGAATCGTGACGAGGGCCAAGGCGGCTGAAAAGTACAGCCCAACGGAGCCGCGGATTCCGAGCCAAGAAAGCATCATTCGTCTCCTGGAGGCACTCAACGCTGTAGAAACCAGCCACGTAGGAATTGCTGCTCCGTTCCTTCGTAAATGGCTTCGGCCAA
>CAZAQY010000472.1:0-3246 GCA_964486845.1 uncultured Pirellulaceae bacterium | reverse complement strand
GGTAGACGAGCGTGGTCTTCTCCTGTCCTGCCCCGATCAGCCGGATCTTGGACTTGGGCCGGATCGCCTCATGCAACTCGTAGGTCCCGGCCGCCAATTGAACTGTGTCCCCGGGCGCGGCCCGGCTGATGGCCGCTGCCACGGCCTGAGAATCGAAGCCCTGCGGCGAGATCATCGGGGCCAGCCGGTCCCGGGCGGGTCCCGATTGCTCGCCAGTGATTCCGAGCGATGCCGAAGCAGCCAAACCAATGAGGACGAATGCGGTCGCGCGAATCGGTGTCGCTGCGCTCATGGTGTCACCTGCTTGTTGCTGAGAACCAGGAGGACCACGGGCAGCGACAGGATTCGGTTCATGGGTTCATCCCTGATAACTGAGGCGGATGGCTAGGTCCAAGGCAAGATCGCCGGCTGGTCGTGCCCACCGGCGGCGTCCTTTATACTGGACAGCCGGCTGGACCGTCCACCAAGTGAGCCGCAGCGAGCTGCTGCGTGGCTGAGGACTTGACTGAGTGGCGGCGGCCGGGAAGACCGCTGGTTCTCGCTTGATCTCCATGAAGTACGCTGCACTGTTTCTGATATTGGGACCGGCCCTCGTCATCGAGGCCGTTACGTGTCGCGGGCTGTATTGGCTCCTGGTGTGGCCGGGAATCAGCCTCACGCTTGTGGGGCTCGCGTACCTGCGGCTGGGACCCGCTGTGTTCGGGAAAAAGGCCGATGGCACGATGGCCTGGTACTCGTTCGTGCCCCTGCTGCCGTACCTGCTGGCCGCCTGGGCGGTCTGGCACGTTGCCCGCATCCTCGGCCGGGAGGACTGCTACAACCAAGTGGCCCCCGGCTTGTTCGTCGGTCGCAGGCCGCGTAGCCACGAGCTGCCGAGCGAAGTGTCGCTCGTTGTCGATCTGGCGGCGGAATTCATCGAGTGCCGCGCGGTCCGCACCGGACGTCGATACCTTTCCGTTCCCATGCTCGACACAGGCATCCTCGACGACGACGCGTTCCTGGCCCTGGTGCGGGAGGTGGCGGACTGGCCCGGGCCGGTCTACATTCACTGTGCCCAGGGACACGGCCGCACGGGCACCGTTGCGGCTGCCGTGCTGTTGGCGAAGCGGGACTGTGACAGCGTGGATGCGGCGATTGCCCGATTGCGTGCGGCTCGGCCCCGACTGGCCATGGGAAAGGCCCAACTGCAATTCGTGCGTCGAATCGGAGACCAGATTCTGCCCGTGCAGAAATCTGCCGGCACGCCGCCGGCTGCGGATTCGACCGCCGGCGGTACCACTGTACTTGACGAGCAGGCTCAACGGTGAGCCGGGCGAACGCGAACTCGTCCCTCCCGCAGTTCCAACAGACGCATCACGGCCAATGCCAGCCCATGTTCCCGACTGTCATGGGCAGCACAAGACAGTGATGCACGAGATCGCTGATCGCGAGGCCGAGTGCGACGCCGAGCAAGACGCCGGTCACCCGTGGCCTCCGCCAAACGAACGGAAGTACAAGAAGCAGCGGCACGCCCCAGAACATGTGGTGGATTTGTAGCAGCAGCGGTGCCGTCTTGTTGAACTCGGTAGCGGTCTCTCCCCGGATAAATCGCAGATACACCGTGACCGCCTCGGCGACCACGGTGACAGCGACGGTCCAGGTGGTTGTGGTCTTGAGTCGAACTGACATCGTTGCGTGCCTTGCAGCGGTTTCCATTCGACGAGTCACACGTTGAAACGGAACTGTCGATAAGCCGACCATTCGCTTACGCCACGCTCGTTCTCAGCTCTGACGCGAACGCGGCCTGGGCTCGCACCTCCAAACGCTATGACGAGGTACGGGGCAGGGCAATCCGTTTCCGCAATCTCGTCGTAGAACGAAGCGTTCGGTGGTGCGCCATCCAGCATCGGGAAGGAGAACCATCCAATTTCGACCTCGTACCTGACGGGGTAGACCCCGGAGACGGGATACCAACGAACATCCAAGACGCGAGGGTAGTGGGAGAAAACCTGACCGTCCGCGGGGATGATCAACTCCGGCCGCGACGGGGTGCCGTCCATCGAGAAATCGCCGTTGAACGGGTCGATCTTTGTGACGACCTTACCGTTGCCATCCAGACCGATCAGGAACGAGTAGGTTCTTGGGTGCGGGCACGAAGGAAGCTGGATGTACCCGTAGTTGAGGTATGGCGAGTTGCCTGGCCGATATTCGTCCCGAAGTGGTTCGCCCAGGATCGCGACCACTTCGGCGCGTGACATGCCGACGGTGACGGCTTGCCACTTCCCATAGTCGGGCTGCACAGCCTTTGGCTTCACCTCAAACTGCGGAACACGGCCACGTGCCATCACGCCCCCCCTGCCTTGACTCGCCGGCCCCTGCGATTGCCGCCGAACGGCAGTCAATCTAAGCTGACGTTGTGCCCCAGGCAATTGGGCCGTCGCCCGCTCTGCCAGCAATGCAACACCAACACCGAAGGCGGCCCTTGGTAATAGCACCCTTATGAACATCTGCCTTCCCAACGATCACGCGACACCGCCGACGTCGTCCAGCTACTGGGTTGTGCCCAGCCGGCTGCTGGCCGGCGTCTACCCTGGCGATCCCGACCCGGATGAGCACCAGGCCAAGGTCCAGGCTCTGCTCGACGCCGGCATCCGCACGTTCATCAACCTGATGCAGGAAGACGAGACCAACTACGCCGGCGAGCCGTTCGTGCCGTACCAGGACCTGGCCAAGCAGCTCTGCCCGGACGTCTGCTGCTACCGGCACGCCATCCGGGACCTGTCGGCACCGACGCCCGCGCTGATGACGGCGATCCTGGACGCGATTGACGCCTCGCTGGCCGCTGGCAGTCCGTGCTACGCCCACTGCTGGGGCGGCGTTGGCCGAACGGGCACGGTCATCGGCTGCTGGCTACTGCGGCACGGTCACGCCACTCCCGGCAACGTCTTGGACGTGCTGATGGGCCTGCGAAAGCAGGATCGGGAGCGGCGATACCGGATGTCGCCGGAGTCGGCCGAGCAACAGCGGTTCGTCAAGCGTTGGCTGACACAGGAGGCTGCAAGATGAAGCTCGGGGCAATACAACAAACGGTCGGTCTTATCCTCGCCATCCTGATCTGCTTTGCCGCGGCCGGCATTGGCAGTATGGCCACGACGCCCCAGATCCCCGGTTGGTATGCCAACCTGGCAAAACCGACCTGGACGCCGCCGGGGTGGATCTTCGGCCCGGTGTGGACGCTGCTCTACCTGATGATGGCGGTCGCGGCCT
>CAZAQY010000471.1:0-3287 GCA_964486845.1 uncultured Pirellulaceae bacterium | reverse complement strand
CAAATCGAGCCACCCACATCCGAACGTCTCCAGATCAAGCCGGTAGCCGTGGCCTGCCTGCGAAAGGTCGTTTCGCCAACGATGCACGTCCAAGGCAGGAATGCGCGGCGTCACGATGACGTTACCCGCCAGTCCTTCAACATCGCGTACCAGCCTGTCGATCGCGCCGTGCTGCGGGTTACAGTGCCCGTCTACAAAAACCAAAACCTCGCCCCGCGCGTGGCGGGCGCCCAAGTCTTTGGTTGGCGAAGTACCTCGCCGCTTGTCGTGCCCAATGACGCGGAGTCGAGGGAAGCGTCGCTGGGCTTCCACGACCGATCCGTCAGAAGACGCGTCATCGGCCACGATGATTTCATGATCCACCTCGGCGGATGTCTCGATGCAGGAGCGAATGGTTCGCCATAGGGCCTCACCCTCGTTATGTGCCGCAATCACGATGCTCGCGCGCATGACCGACCCTCCAAGAAAAGAAAAAGCCCGCTGACTGATCGGCTCAGAACTAATGCTAATTCTGATCGTACAGACCGTTCCAGGGTTTGACAAGCTATCGGACGAAGCCGAAAATCATCTGATCGGGTTGTTCGTGCCACCCATCCTCGGCGAGGCAGACAAGAAGTCCTCAACCTTTCCCTTCCCCGCCTTGCCGTTCCCCGTTCCCCTGACTTTTTCGTCGTATCCTCGAATCAATCCACGGGCCAAAAGCTAATCGGAGGAACGCGGCCCCCTTTTCTTAACAATTTGCATCTCCGTATGGCGAACAGCACTGCTGAAACGGTCCCGAGACCAACAGCAGTTCCTGAGTAGATGTAGATTCGCAACATCAGTCCCTCAATATCAGTCGCTTCACTCAAGTCAAACCCTTCGTACGCCATCATCCCAATCGGAACAAACGCAATTACAAAAAGTATCCTCGCCGTCACCAATAGCCAATCGCAACTCGATGCGGACGAAGGCCGAGCAGGTGAGGGCCTATTAGGAGAATCAGGTGACTCATCTGAATTGGAAGTCATAGGTCTACTCCTAGCTAGATTGAGTGACGGGCTTCTATAGAGACATCAGGCCGAAACGGACGGGCACGCTTATCCAGTTTGTCAGGACGCGCGACACACGCACAGCGACCGGTCGCTTGTAACTTACTTCTCCATGGCCGCCTTTCTCTTTAAGCAATCTTCCAGGGCAACCTCTGCGTCACGCAGGTCGTCCTCTTTGGCGTCGCGAGCGGCCTCGGCCGCGTCCCGGAACCCTCGTGCTGCTGCCGTAGCTGCTCTTTGGTTGGCAAGATCAGTCTTCGCTTGTTCCCATGCGTTAAACGCGGCATCGCGATTTCCCTTAGTCGTGGCAACATTTGTCTTCGCATTGTGCACCGCTACAGCTGAGTTTCTCACGGCGGTCATCAACGCGGCATAAGCCGCCAAAGCCGCTGCCTCTGCTGCAATCGCGAGGGCCAGGTTGATTCCCGCTGCGACGGCGGCGCCGGAGAGAATTCCCCAGGACGCAATCGCTGCCGCCAGGGCGATAACCTGAGTTGCGATGGCCACGACCAGGGCCCGCTGTGCGAGAAGCAAGGCCGCTGTCCCCAGCGCTCCTGCCGCAAGTTTCGCCTTAAGGTCATCGGCTGCGGTTCGCTGTGCTGCGAGAGCCGCGCTGTAGGCGGCTTTCGCGGCGTCGTAATTGCCTTGCGCAACGGTCAAGGCGATCTTGGCATCGGTCAAGTCGTCGGCGGCCTGATCCGCAGCGGTCTTCGCTGCCTGGTAGGCCGCCTCGGCGGCGGCTAGAGCGGCGGCCACCGCCTGCTGGAACGCGGTACAATCCACCGCGGGAGGGTCCTCACGGTCGCCGCCATCGCAGTCGGGCGATTGCTCGCAGGTATCCAACTGCGCCTGGGCCTGGTCGCGATCGAATTCGGCTCTTTCCTTATCGCCTTTCGGGCCGCTGGCATCTTTCTTAGCTTGCTTTAGCGCATCTTTGGCGCTTCGAAGAACCTGCCGCTTGTTCTGCAGATCGTCGTGCGCGTCATCGCGAGCCTGTTCGGCGGCTTGCAGATCAGCTTCCGCAGCTTCCGCGTCCGCTTCCTTTTGATCGTTCGCGGATTTGGCCTGCTCAACTTGTTGTCCAGCCTGTATGTCTGATTCGGCAGCGGATTCAGCCGTGGCTATTTTCTGCTCGAGAATCTCGGTCTTGGAAACTTTATCATTCGCCTTGAGCTGCAAGGCGTCGGCTTTGTTCTTTGCATCCTGCGCTGCAGCGATGCCAGCGGCTTCGGCGGCATCGACCTGGGCTTGCGTGCCCGTACCGTTATTCAGGTTTTGTACTGCCTGTTCGTATGCGTTGTGCGCATTTTGCAGAGCCGCGTTGGCCGCCTCTGCAGCGGTTTTTGCGCCCTGGTAAGCTGCGTCGGCGGCCTGCACATCCTGGTCGGCCGCGTCCAGATCGTTCATGGCGTCTTCAAGGTTGTCTTCCGTGGTCTCCTTGTCTTGTTCCGCCTGATCCAACGCGCTTTTCGTCGCGGCGGCGTCGAGGTCCAGATTGTTCTTGAACGATTGCTTAGCCGTAACATCGGCTTCCTTCTCGCCGAGGTGGCTCGCGGCCGCATCCACGTCGGACTGCGCCTGATCCACGTCAGCCTGCTTCTGAGCGACGTGCGCTTCTGCAGCGGCCAGGGTGCTTTCGGCGGTCGTCAGCGCGTCTTCTGCATCCTGAAGTGCATCTTCGTAGGCGCTGCAATCGCACCCATCAGGCGGCGGGCTCGGGCTAGCCGCTAGCTGGCGAGCGACATAGCGACGCCGCCCGCGAGGTCGCTCTCCGCCCGCCGTCCCAAAACTCGGCCAGTCCAAGCCAAACCGATCCGCGTACCAGAACTCGTCCCGCGGACGATTCGCCTGGAGGTAGCCTCGGTCTTGCTCGACGCTGGGCCGATCTTCGTCGAACTGCTTCCAGGCATGGGCCCAGAGGCCCTCCGGGTGATCGGCGAGGCCTTCGCTGTGGCGGCGTCGACAGCCTTCCACCCACTCCTCCCAGACCGACTGCGTGAAGGCTTTGCGGGCCATTCGCAACTGGTTGATCAGCACGCACTCAGGCGGCACGGGGTAGCTATCGAACGCGCAACGGAAGCGGTGCCCGATCGTGGCTTCCGGGTCGTGGAGGATGCGATGTCCCATCAGCCAGCACTTCAGACCGAAGTCAAGATCCTCCACACCCCACATCCGCATATGCGGATCGAAACCCCACAAACGCTCGTACAAGTCGCGAGCCACCGCCAGCGCGCATCCGATCAGCGCCGGGGATTC
>CAZAQY010000470.1:0-3310 GCA_964486845.1 uncultured Pirellulaceae bacterium | reverse complement strand
TACGTGACCAACACGCAATTCATCGCCCGCGGCATTCAGGAGAAGTCGACCAATGCGGTGCTGATCAAGCTGAACCAGATCGGTTCGGTCACCGAGACCATCGAAGCCATCCAGATGTGCCAGAAGGCCGGCTGGGGCTACGTGGTGTCGCACCGTTCCGGCGAGACCGAGGACGCCTTCCTGGCCGACTTCGCCGTCGCCATGGGCGGCGGCCAGATCAAGACCGGTTCCGCCTGCCGCAGCGAACGGATCGCCAAGTACAACCGGCTGCTCGAAATCGAAGCCGAACTGGGCAAAGCCGCAGTGTTTGGACGGAAGTGAATGCGGCACGGCGGGCAAGTTCTCCGCGTCCGCGGGGTGGACTTGGTTGCGCAAAACACCGAGGCGACTGGAATATGACGGAGACGAAGGGTACGGCGTCTCGCGGGCGGCGAGGTTTCACGTTGGTAGAACTGCTGGTGGTCATCGGAATCATCGGCATCTTGGTCGCGTTGCTCTTACCCGCGATTGCGGCCTGGGCCGGGACGACGGCGGTCGTCCGCGTGCTGCTGGCGAAAGAGCAGGGCAAGTGGAAAGTGGAGCGGCTGACGGTCGAGTGATCCTTTCCCCGAACGGTGGACGATGTTGAACGTGCTCTTGTTGCCCGAGTGGCGCGAACTGCTGGCGGATCGCGACGCCAAGACGCTGGCGGAAGTGCTGACGGAGATGCACGCGGCGAGCGTTGCCGAGATCACCGAAGGGCTGACCGTCGAAGAAACCTGGCAACTGCTGGACTATGCACCGATCGACCGTCAAGCCGAGATCTTTTCCTTCTATCCGCTCGGCAAGCAGGGCGAGATGGTCAGCGGCGTTGGCCGCGACCGCATGTCCAAGCTCATTGAGGTCATGTCCCCCGATGACCGGGTGGACCTGCTGAAGCGACTCGCGGCCGACGTGGTGGACAGTTTGATGCCGTTGGTGGCCAAAGCGGAGCGGCAGGACATCCGGATGCTGCTGTCGTACCCGGAGGGCAGCGCCGGTTCCGTGATGACCACCGAATACGCCACCGTGCCGGCGGACATGACGGTGGAGAAGGCCATCGCCTCGCTGCGCCAGCAAGCCCCGTCGCGGGAAACGATCTACTACGTCTACGTCGTGGACGACCAGCGGCGGCTGATCGGTTTTGTTTCGCTGCGCGACTTGATCCTGGCCAAGCCCTTGTCGCTGGTGGGCGACATCATGGAGCGGGACATCGTCGCGGTCCAAGTGGACCAGGACCAGGAAGAGGCGGCACTCAAGCTGGCCCGCTACGACTTCCTGGCGATCCCTGTCGTCGACGAACAGCGGCGGTTGGTCGGAATCATCACCCACGACGACGTGCTCGACGTCGTCGTGGAGGAGGCGACGGAAGACGCGCTGCACATGGGTGGTGTAACGCCGATGGAAGAGAACTACCTGGACGCGGCGTTCAGGTCGGTGTGGTGGCGGCGGGCGGCCTGGCTCTCGGCCTTGTTCGTCGCCGAGCTGTTCACGTTCACCGCACTGGCGTCTTTCGAGGACGCGATTCAGGCCGTCATCGCCTTGAGCTTGTTCGTGCCTTTGTGCATCTCCACGGGCGGCAATTCCGGTTCGCAGGCGGCGACGCTCATCACGCGCGCACTAGCACTGGGCCACGTGAGTCTCAGCATGTGGTGGCGCGTGCTGCGACACGAGCTGATGATGGGCTTGGCCCTGGGACTGACCCTCGGCGGTATCGCCTTCGTGCGTGCGGCGATGACCCCGGCGTCGGTCCTGGGCAACGCCGACCGCTGGATGCTGGCCCTGGTGATCTCCCAGTCCGTGGCGGCGATCTGCCTGTGGGGCACGCTGGTCGGATCGATGCTGCCGCTGTTCTTCAAGAGACTGGGCTTCGATCCCGGCTACGCGTCCAGTCCCTTTGTCGCCACCTTCGTGGACGTGACCGGAATCGTGCTGTACTTCTCGATCGCGAAGCTGTACCTGCTGTAACGCGACGGTTTCGCTCGACGCGAGCAGCGCGGCGGTCGCCGTCTGGTGCTGGATCGCCCCCGGAGAAAGAGGGATCTAGGCGTGTCTTGTCTGTTCGATGCGAAGAGGAACCCAACTCTGTGGTCAATAGACCGACCACATGCAGGCTGACAGTCCGAGTTCTTTCAACCCCTCAACGACTTCAAGAATTCCCGCCATCCACACAAACCACAATGCGTCAAACATGGCCTTCCGATAGGCGGCCGGCCTCACACTGTAAGTTTCGGGCTCGCGAAAGGCCGAGAATCTCGGGAAAAACGCAGGCACTCCCTCTTTGTAGTTCTGAAACTCGGCACCAAAAAGCTCCTCCAGACGCTTCTCCTCACTTCTGATAACGGATGGGTAAAAGACGGCGAATGCACTGCCAAATAGCAGTGGAAAAGTAAGCATCTCGGTGCAACAGCCAATTCCCAACACTCCTAACATGCTGAAGAAGTACAGAGGATTTCGGCACATCGAGTAGGGGCCTTCGGTAACCAATCTGCCATTCTTGTAACCGGCAATATAGAGCGAACACCACATCCGCCCCATGGACGCAATGCCGACCAGAACGATACCCAGAGAAAACAGGCAGAGTGGAATTGTCTTGCTCCTGGTTTCCCAGCAATTCTCTGAGGCGACCCAAAGAAAGAAGCCGATAGCCGCTGCGATCCAAGTCAGCAGGATTCGATGTTTTTCAAGTCGTGCTTTGTTCATTGCCTTCGGTGAACCTGTCCGAAATGCGTCGCGCCACGCCTTACGCCTGCCGTGAAGTGCTTGCTCGATGCTTGCGACTGATCGAGAGTGCCGGCCATGACGCGCTGCCGGACGTGCCATCAGTATAGCCCTGCTGGCGGGCCACTAACAGATGAAGGAATCAGCGTTTCATCTCGCCGCCTTGGCAGGTCGTGACGTCGCCGCCCTCGTCGCCCACGCGCCGTCCACCTGCGCCTGTGTCGAGTTCGTGAGCGCGTGATTGAACCGTCCGTCAACGCAGCGAAAAGAGCGAAAAGGCGAAAAGGACAGGCATTGCTCGCGGCGCGAACGAAAAGAACGAAAACGAAAAGGACAGGCATTGCTCGGACCCAGTAGAACACGCAAACGGAATTGAGACGGACGTTCGAGCCTGGCCGCAACACGCCGGATTTCGATCTCTGATGCCGCTGGTTTGCCGGTCAACCTGGACCGGGCACTCCCAATCTCGCTCCAGCGTCTCGCCGGACCGCTTGACAAGGTCCGCCACGGCACTTATATTGCACTTTAGGACAGCCTACCATTGGCCGCTTGTTCACAAACAGAGGCCAAA
>CAZAQY010000469.1:0-3317 GCA_964486845.1 uncultured Pirellulaceae bacterium | reverse complement strand
TGCCGCACCGATGGCCTCGACTTCCTGGCGTAGTCCAGGAGGTCGCCTAGATCCTCGGGCAACTGCTGCAGTTGCCGTTGCGCATCGGAACCGCCAGCCGCACTGGGCCGGTGGAGACGCCGACGGCAGAAACGCCGGACTTCGTTGCGGGTAATCGTCCGCAGCCAGGCGCGGAGACTGTCCTCTGGCCGCTCGTAACGGAATCGCTCGATTCCATTCAAAACGGCCAGGAACACGTCCTGAAGCACATCGGCCGCGTCGGAATCCTGCAAATGCGATTGCCGCGCCCAGCGATAGACGAGCGGACTGTAAATTCTCGCCAGCCGCTGCCAGGCCTCGCGGTCGCCGGCCTTTACGAGGTGAATCAGACTGAGAGAGGTCGAAGCAGTGCCCGTGCCGGCCTCGAAATCGGCCATTTCACTCTCCAATCGCCGCCGCCGGGCGGGTCAAGAGCCGGTAAGGCAAACGGCTCGCTGGCGGTCCCCCTGCTCGTCCACCTGGCGCCGGTAGTCGCGCAAGTTCTGTTCAACCTCGTCCAGATCGGGATGACCACGCAAGCGACCGACCAGCGGCTTCCATGGATGGTTCTCGTGAACCAAGGGGATCTCCAAGCGGATCAATTCGGCTGCGGCGAACTTTCGGCGTCACCTAGTAGCGAATTCTACCACGGACATCGCCTGACCGGCAACGGGTTTTTGGGGGGCCAGCCAGACGCTCGGTGCATGCTTTCGTGAGCGTCCGATCGTTTTCAGAATCCCGGCAGTTCGATCCGCACTTCCGCCAGCGGCCGTTTGGGCACGTGATGGACGTCATCGGCGTCGCGCCAGTAGGGACGATCGTCGGGGCGGCCGTCTTCCAGGACCACCGTTTCGCCGGGCCGGCCCAGGGCGACGGCCAGGAGGGCTTCCAGGTGCTCGGGCAGATTCAGGGCGGCGCGGAGCCCGGGTTGGTCGATCGAGGCGACCATGCAGCCGCCCAACCCCAGTTCGGCTGCGCCCAACAGCATGGTCTGAGCGACGATGCCGGTGTCCCAGTCCCAGCGGCGCCAGATGCGGCTGTCGCCCAGGATCAGGATGTAGCCCGCCGGACGCTCGCCCTCGGCCGGTCCGGGCCACGGCGCGAGGGCTGCCGCCCAACGGAGGTGCGGGAAGATCTTGGCACACTGCTCCGGCCGCCAGGCGAGCAGATACTTCAGCGGCTGCCGATTGGCCGCCGACGGGCACAGGCGCGTCAATTCGAGCAGTCCCACCAGCGTCTGTTCGTCCAACGCCTGCTGCTGGAAACGACGATAGCTGCGATTGCGAAGCAAGAGATCGCGAAGCATGTGAAGTCCTCCGGAAATTGAGCGTCTGCGCCGAAACCCGAAGCCCTCGTCTTTCACCTAATCTTTCACCTCATCTCTTCTTGCTGCCTTGGAGCCAGGCGGAGACTGAGTGAAAGATTAAGTGAAAGATTGGGGTTAAGGCCCGGCATGGTAGTTGGCCACGGCTTCCGAGTTTCGTAGCGGGCGATCGTACAGGCGCAAATGCCGGACGGCTGCCGCCACGCGGAGTTTGCCCGTGCCGCTGATGTCGCCCAGTTCGGCGTCGTACCGTCCCCAGCCGTACTGCCGCGCCAAGCCGCCGTCGCACAACTGGCCGTCAATCAGGAACATGATGATTTTCGGCCCGGCATCCAGCGTGACCACAACGTGATGCCGGCGGCCAGCGGTGAGCAGCCCCGGATCGCTGTCCCAAGCCGCTCGTGTTTCGCCGTCGAACGCCTCGATTCGCAACCCACCGTTCTCGCAAGTCGCCAGCACCAGACCTCGTCCAGATTCGTCTCGCGAGTCGAGCAGCACCTGGCCGGGTGACAGTCCCGTGAATTCGATCCAGCAGTCGAGCGACAGACCGCCGCCCTGCGTTGCGTCCAAAGCCTTGAGCAGAGCGATCTCGCCCGATCTCAACTGGTCCGCCGCAACGTCCAGGATCTGCCCGCGGTCGGCGACGTCCTTCCGCTCTCCCTGAGACCACAATCCTTCCAGCAAGCTCTTGTCGATCTCATGGACGCGGGCCATCGTCTTGTTGGTCTCGGTCACCCAGTAGCGGCCGTGCTGTTCGATCAGATCCGGGTAACTCATCGTCACGCGCGGATCGGGATCGTACAGCAGGATTTCCGGTTGGGACCAGTGGATCCGGCCGTCCCGCTCGACGCCGCCGGCGAGCCAGGCCGGGTTGCGGCCGGCGTAAGACTTGCCGCTGTGGTTATGGTACCAAAACAGAAACCGTCCGTTGGACGTTCGCCAGATGCGCGGGCAGGCCCGCGGGTTTTTCATCTTCCGCGCGCCCGGCGTGTACGTGGCATATTCCGGCGTCGTCCACGTATGGGCTCCGTCGCGGCTGTACGCATGGCACGGATATCCGTTGGTGGTCCGGTACATGCAATAGATCGAACCGTCGCTCAGCGGGACGAGGTTGTGCTCTTCCTGAACCTCACCGAAATCAGGGTGCTTCAGGCCCACTTCGCCGTCCGGCAGCAACTGCCACTCGATCTTCGCCGGATCGCTCTCCGTGAGGATATTGTCCGAGCGGTAGAACCAGCCCTCGCCGCGCTCGATCACGTACTTGCCGCACTTGGTGAACGCGAGGATCGCCGAGTTGCCGGCCGTGATCGGTTTGCCGATGCCCCAGAACATCTGGATCCGGCCGTCGAACGTGTTGGTGCGGTCCACGTCCGTCATCCGCATCGGCAGCCGGTACCGCTGGGCGGACCAGGTCCGGCCGTGGTCGTCCGAGTACTTGAACACGAACCAGCCCACGCAATCGCTGCGGCCGGGGCAGCGGAAGTTGTCGCCGTTGTAGTTGTAGAACCCATAGACGCGGCCGCCCGGCGTGACCAGCGGCATGATGTACACGGCATCGGGACCGTCGGCGGGCTCGATGTCCACCGGCTCTGACCACGTGCGGCCCTGGTCCGCACTGATCGTCGCCACGACGTGCGAATCGTTGGCCCCCTCGGCCCCGCCCGCCGTGGTCAAGGTACACAGCCAGTTGCCGTCTCGCGTGACGACGACGTACGGCTGATCGCAGTAGCCCTCGTCGGGAATGACGCAGCCGGTGCGGATGTTCCGCGGATCGCGGGCCACGTCACCCGCCATTTCGTCGAGCGTCCGATGCGCGGTCGGCTCGGCGCCCGCCGCAGTGAAGGGCTGCAAGCAAATCGTCGCGGCAACGACGAGGAGTGACATTCGGAGACAGTGATCAGCAAGAAAGTGCGCACAGGAGCATCGCATGGCTCGATTCCAGTCTGTTGCAGAAGCGAATTGGGGTCCTCCGAAC
>CAZAQY010000468.1:0-3327 GCA_964486845.1 uncultured Pirellulaceae bacterium | reverse complement strand
TTGCGAAATGGACGCGCTGCTGGCGAGATTACTGGACGTTGCGACGTCACCTGGAGGCGTATGCCGATTGTCCCGAGGTGCAACCGGCGTTATCGGAACGTATCTATCCCAGCTGGATGTACCGGATTAAGGACTGCGTTGACAGTATTGCGTTCTGGCGCGAAATCAGAGCAAAAGACGTCACTGGACAAGCTTGACTGATCATGCAAGAAACAGGCAATTCGCAGCCGGGCGCGCGGGCGACGGTCCGCCACGTTGAACAGCGATCAGACCGACCCATTTTTATTGTGGGCTCGCCACGCTCGGGAACGACGCTGATGCGGGCATTGATCGATGCCCATCCACACATCTGCTGCCCGTTTTGGGAAACCGGGTTTTTCATTCATCTGAGCGAGATGGTCGAAGGCGACCTGATCGAAATCCTGGAGAAGGACAACACTTTTCTTTTGAAAAGGGATGATCTGATCGGGTGGGCAAGAGAATCATTTCTACGCCTGATCGGCCCGTTTGTCGACGCGGCCCAGAAACCGCGTTGGGCGGAGAAGACGCCTGCGCACGTGTATCACCTGGGGCTGATCGCGGAAGTGTTCCCGCGGGCCCAGTTCATTCACATGATCCGCAATGCGTATGACGTGGTGCGTTCGCTGCAGCATATGCCTTGGGCGCCGCACAAGCTGCGTTGGGCGATCGAGCGATGGAAATCGAGCGTGACCGCGGGGAGGGAGGCGGGGGGGCGGCTTTCCGGCAACCAGTACCTCGAGGTTCGCTACGAAGATCTCTTGCGGTCGCCTCAGAACACAGTGCGCGAGCTGTGCGGTTTTCTCGGTGAGCCCTACTGCGAGCAAATGCTGGAGTACCACCGCCCGGACGCGAATTCCTGGGGGCAACCGCAGAAGCCGCTCAGCGCGCGACCCATCAACCAGCACCCGGAGCTTTCCTTCCTGAAAAAGTGGGTCGTTCGTTTCTCCGCCGGCTCGCTGATGCGTGAGTTGGGTTACCGCTGAGTAATGAATCTGGACGTCTCGGTCATCATTCCGACGTACAACGGTGTACGCTACCTGCGGGAATGCCTGGATTCGGTTCGCGGCCAGTTCGTGCTGCCAGCGGAAGTGATCGTGGTGGACGAGGCGTCGACCGATGGCACCCCGGAATTTGTCGCCGGCTACGCGCGGGCGACGGGATTGCAGATTCGGCTGATCGTGCTTCAGCAGAACACGGGCAGTCCGTCCCGACCGATGAACGTCGGAATCGAAGCGGCTTCGTGCGAATTGATCGCGGTTTTGGATCAAGACGATGTTCTTTTGCCCACAAAGATCCGCGATGAAGCTTCGGCACTTGCCGATCACGAAGAACTGGTGTTTGCCGGTTCTGCTTCGGCGCGAGTTGACGATCCCCAGGCCCGCTGGCAGTCCGCCGAAGTGTGCGACGAAATTCGGACGACGGGACGAGCTTACGAGGGATTCTGGAAAATTGACGGCCGGGAAATGCTGCGGCTGCTGCTGGAACACGGCTGTTTTCTGATGGGCTTTCCAGGATTCACGTTCCGCCGGCAGGCGTGGAAGGCGATTGGCGGGATCGACGAGTCGCTGCGGATCGCGGATCACGGCTTCCTTTGCGGTTTGGCGACGCAGGGCCCGGCCGCGTTCATCGAGCGGGTCAACTACCTTCGCAGAATCCACGACAGTAATGTATCGGGAGATCGACTGGCCGTGGGTCGGGACTTCCTGCGCGTGGCGAGGAAGTACCTTCGAGGACGCGGCGGTGTCGCGGTGGATCCGAGCCGCGTAATGTCGGTGCGTGGCTGCTTTGTGGGCATGGCCTACGCCTTTCGAGATTCGGGCCACTATCTCGACGCGTGGCGCTGCTACCGCGACGCCGCGGCCGTTTGGGGTTGGAACCGTGAGCTGGTCACGGCCGCAGCCAAGTTGCTGCCGCACTGGCTGGCGATTACGTTGCTGCCCCGGAGCGCCACTCGGAGTAAACGTCCCTGAGCGATCGAGATTCGTCCGGACGTCAGCGGGGCCGAACTGAACTCACTACGGGAGCGATCCGCGATGCTCTGGCACAGCATGGGCTACGGAGTGGATCCGGTGCGGAAGACCTGGCCGCATGAAGAAACGGGCAAACGGCTGGGAAAGATGCTCGCGATACGGTGCCAATCCACGTTCGCTGTTGGCAGCCATTACCAAGAATTCCAGACGGCCGCCCCACTCGAAAACGGGTAAAATGATGGAACGAACGGGCAAAGCGACGCATATCCGCCGGGCACCGGGCAGCAAAAACTAAGATAGACCAATCATACAAGACAGACAGCTGCCTTGTCAGCCGCAGATGATCAAGCAAGCGTGACCGCGGCGCTGGAAGCGCTCGGAGTCCCCGAGGTGTCAGGGGAATCGTTGGTTTTCCTGGGCCGAGGCACGGTGAATCCTCGCTCAGAGACTGGCTTCGCTGTTGACCGCGAGGATGGAGTCCGGCTGTTCTACAAGCGTGTTGACAGCGTCGAACGCTTGTGCCGCGAGGTTCAAGCACATCAACACGCCGCTCGAGTGGCCGGCTACGTGGATGGCGTCGAGGTCCCGCGTTTGTTCGGAATCGTCCCCGATCGTTGCCTGTTGCTGATGGCTCCCATCGAAGCACGTGACAACCTTTTTAATTATCTGTGGAACGGATGCTCGATGTGGCGACGAGCTTCGCTTCGTCTTCTGCCCCCCGAAAGAATCGGCGAGCTTCTGGGAACCTGGTTTCGTCGTTATCATACGCCGGTGACCGGATCGGGGATTGAGGGGCGGCAGCGAGTTTCGCAACTTGCGACCGCCGCCTGCGGTCGTCTCAAGTCGACTCAGTTCCTTCGTCTGGACTACCTCGGCGGCCCGGTTCGCGACGCACTGCTGGCGTATCTGTCGCCGATGCGAAGGCCGCAAGATGCGGAACGGGAAATGAGCGCGTCGAGCGTTGTCTGCGTGCATGGAGATCCCAACCTGTCGAGCGTGTTGGTGACGGCCCAACAACGGCTGGCGATCATCGATTTCGGGGATTCCGGCGTGGGGTTGGGAGGCGAGGATGTGGTGTCCATTTGGCAGACGATCTGGGCGATCTCGGAGCTGTCGAAACGGCACAAGCGGCTGCTGACCCCATGCCTGGAGGCCCTGATTCAGCACTATGGGAAGCTCGACTACGAGAATCCGCTGTTCCAGTTTTTGCGTACGAGCGCGGCGATCACCCAGATTCTGGTCGGGCTGAAAACGTTCCGAGGTCGCGGACCGAACCGCAAGCTGGCCGACGTGAACCGACGGTGGCTGCTGGCGACCTATGTCGGCGGGCATGATG
>CAZAQY010000467.1:0-3348 GCA_964486845.1 uncultured Pirellulaceae bacterium | reverse complement strand
TGGCGGCGTAAAATGCGCGCCGGAAAACATCACATGCGGCGATAACTGGTGTAGGTTTCACGGATTTTACTTTGTGACGTGTCGCACCTAATCCTGATCCCGCTTGCCCACGGACACCCTTTCGCAGCGCTTCGTAAGCACTTCGGCCGGTCGCGCCGCGTCGGGTTCGACAAGGTTGTCGCGGATCAGAGCACCCTGGACGCCGTTGAGCGAAACGGGGGTCCCCGCCACGCGGATGACGTTGTCGAGGATGCTCACCTGCCGACTTGGTTTAGGATCGTAGCTGGAGGTGCCCCACACGTAGACCCCGATCTGCTGCGGGTCTTCGCCGATCAGCACGTTGTCGCGGATCAGCAGTCCATCGGCGAAGCCGAACTGGAGGACGGGGCGTTTGCCGCCGCCGGCCCGAACTACATTCCCCTGGACAACCGTGTTGGTATCGTAGTTGCCTTCAATGCGGCCGGTGACCAGATTGCCGCGGATCACCAGGCCATCGACACCGCCGGCCAGGATCGAGTGGCGGCAGCGGTTGTCAGCCAGGATCACGCCCGTCAATCCCCTCGCGTGCTCGACGTGGAGCGTCGATCCACCCGGTTCCACGGTCCCTTCAAGATCCTGGCAGCCAGTGACGAGGTAATCCCGTGCGCCGCTGCCGCCCCCGAGCTGGATCCCCTGTCTCACGAAGTTCCGCAAGCTCACCCCGCGGATCGTGACGTTCCGGCACCCGTGTCCCAGACCGATGCAGTCGCCGCTGAAATTCTCCACCAACAGGTCTTGCAGCGTGAAGTTCTCGATCACGCCCCCTTCCAGGTACAGGAAGATCCCATGGTTGTGCTCGGGGGTCTCGCCCTTGACGTACTTGGGATGCGTGTTGCTGCCGTCGAGATGGAGATCGCGCACGGTGACGTTGCGGCAGTCCTTGCCCGCGGCCCCGAGCATCCGCCAGAAGTTGGACTGATTTACACGTGGATCGAACTTGAGCACGGAAGCCGGGCCTTCGCCGCACAGGATCGTGTTGGAGGGCAGCTCCAGGATCGGCGATTCCGACTTCTGCCGGCAGACAAGGTACGTTCCGACGGGGACAAAGACCGTCCCTCCCCCGGCCGCGGCGCACGCCTCCAGGGCCTTGCGAATCGCCAGGGTGTCGTCCGAAGGGTCATTTGGTGTGGCGCCGTACTGGCGAATATCGAACTGGGCTCCGGTGAGGCGCGAGGCCAGAACCAACGTCAGCACCAAGCAGGCGCCGATCCATCGGCAGGTGGTAGCCAACACAGCAGGCGCAGAGCAGTTCACGAGTTGTTCTCCGGGCGTACAGATCGGTCCATTGAGCCGTGTGTGATTCTACCGCCGGGAAGATGCGGATTGAACCAACGTGTGGAGCCCCAACTCCTGCGACGATTCCTGGCGTGGTCGGATGACGCTAGAATGAACACGCCCATGACCGGCCGAGATCCCTTACGCGGAGATTCTGTGATGCCTGCACACCCGTTGATGAAGACGTTGAAGTTGTTTGCGGCCTGCCCGTTGGTACTGGCCGTCGCCATCGTAAGCAGGGCCGAGCAGCCGCCTGCCGGTCCCCAAGGCGGCGCCTCCGTGACGACGCGGCAAGCAGCCAAACCCCGGGCGACCGTGGGCGCCTATTACTTCGACGGCTGGGCCGGCAGGAGCGAGCGCTGGAAGGATGACGCTACGTGGGCCGCACTCAATCTGCCCACGCACCTCACCAAACGGATGCTCGACGAGTTCGCCGACCGGGAGCCAATCTGGGGTTGGCGAGACGATTCGCTGGCGGTCATGGAACGTCAGATCGACCTGGCCGCCGACCACGGCATCGCCTTCTTCGCCATCTGCTGGTACTGGAACGCGGACCCGCAGAAGGTCGCCCAGGACCCGAAGCACACCGGTTTGCAGTTGTTCTTGAAAGCGAAAAACAACCACCGGTTGAAGTTCTGCCTGCTGGTGGCCAATCACGCCGGATTCCTGTTCCGAGACGCTGACCAATGGCAGAAGGCGGCCGAGGGGTGGCTGCCTTACTTGAAGCACCCGCAGCATTTGACCGTAGGCGGCAAGCCGCTGGTGATCATATTCAATCCGGGCAACGGCGACCAGGAAGGACTGGCCCGAGTCCAGGCCGTCGCCCACAAGGCCGGCCTGCCCGGCGTGGCGATTGCCGGTTGCGGCAGCGGCGATGCAAAGCGAGGGTTTACCCACACGACGCACTACAATATCGTGCCGGGCTACGCCAGCGGGTCCGAGTCCCACAAGTTCGCCGAACTGGTTCAGGCCCATCAGCGTGCCTGGCGCGGCACTCGCGAACTGCCGTACATGCCCACGTTGAGCGTGGGTTGGGACAAGCGGCCCTGGGAAGGTGATCGCGGGCTGGGTCAGAAGCCCGGCTGGTACTTCACCGACCGCACGCCCGAGCAGTTGGGCGGAGGGCTGGAGTCGGCCATCGCCTCGATGGACCAGCACCCGGAGCAGACGACCGCCGAGCGCATTGTGCTGCTCTACGCCTGGAACGAGTTCGGCGAAGGTGGCTACCTCGCGCCCACCAAGGGCGACCCCGAGGGAGCCTACTTGAAGGCCGTGAAACACGTGGTCGAACGTAAGTGAACGATGAACATGAATCTGGCTCAGAAAACGCTACGGCGATTGGGGGTACCCCTGATCCTGAGTCCCCTGCTGTTCAACTTCACTGTCGGCGCGGAAACTGTGGTCTTTCGAGCCGACTTCGAGGCACCGACTCCGGCCTCGCCGCCTGCCGGTTGGTCGATGTGGGGCGCACCGAAATACAAAGACCCCGCCAACTTCACCCGCGACACAAAGCAAGCTCACGGCGGCGCCGCGAGTTTCCGCATCCACCATCCCGCTCGCACCGAAGGCTATGTCGTCTCGGCGCCGGAGGCGGCCATCCATCCTCAGCCGGGCAAGATGTATACGGCGTCCTTCTGGGCGAGGAGCGACCGGGCGGGTGAGGCGGTCTTCGGTTGGACGGCTTACCGCCAAGTCAAGCCGTTCGTCGATGCCCCGTCACCCGGATTCTCCCCGCTGGCCGTCGAGCGGCAGTGGAAACAGTTTCGTTTCGTGCTTCACGAGGGCTGGGATTTCTTCGCCGAAGACTGCCGGCATCTCCTGCTGACGTTTCGAGCCACCGGCAAAGCGGAGGAAGAACAGACGTTGTGGATTGACGATGTGGAGGTCACCGAGCAGCCGTCGCCACGGGACGGTCGCTTGGTCAATCCCGCCACGTTGACCTACCAGCCATTGGAGCACCGCTTGCAGCCGGGCGAGCAACTCTTGGTCACGATCGACGCGAACCAGCGCCTGCGCCAGACGCATCGCGAAGTG
>CAZAQY010000466.1:0-3351 GCA_964486845.1 uncultured Pirellulaceae bacterium | reverse complement strand
TTCGAGTCCTACCGGGGGAGCCTAAAAAGGCCCGCAAAAGCGGGCCTTTTTCGTTTCTTGCCCTTGTCTTTGCAACACCGACGCAACACAATTGGGCTGGCATTGGGGACGACAACGTGCCAGGAAGCATCAGGACAAAGTCCCCCAATTACCATCAACCAGCGTGTTCTGAGCGTCGTCATGGCCAGTCTGCACACTTCCAGCGGCGGGGTTTTCGTCCTGGCTTTTCGCTATCCTCCCGGTCGGCAGGGTCGCCAATTCAAGCGGTCGCTGGACACAACGAGTGAGGCCGAAGCACGGGAAACAAAGGCGATTGTCGAAAGGACGATTCGCCTGCTCAAAGACGGCGTGCTCACCCTGCCCGCCAATCCCACCGACGACCAACTCTGGCTGTTCTTGCGCTCCGGGGGCAAGATCGACCGTCTGCCCAGCCTAGCCAAGCGCATCCGCATGGGTGATCTGTGTCAGCGATTCCTCGATACAGCAGCGGCGGGCTCCTACGAAGACTCGACGCTTGCCACCTTGCTTCGTCACACGAACAACCTGAAAGGTGTTTTGGGTGAGCGCACCTGGGCCGACGAGATTGGTCCCGCCCAGTTGCGGACCTACATCCAGGCCCGTGAGCAAGCACCCGGCATTCGTGGAGGCAAGGTCAAAGGCGACACGATTCGTAAGGAATTGGAAACATTTCGCCAACTCTGGACGTTCGCCAGCAGCGAGGGCTTCGTCTCCGGTGAAAACCCGATCCGGCAAATCAAGCTCCCCAAGAAGAACCGGAAACCACCGTTCATGGCGTGGGAGCAGATCGAGGCGAAAGTCGCACGGGGCGGTCTGAGCGAACACGCAATCGCCGAATTGTGGGATTGCCTTTTTCTGCGGGAGGCGGAAATCGCCGAGTTCTTGGATCACGTCCGCAAAGTCTCTGTGGACCGTCGCTACCCGTTCATTTACCCGGCGCTGGCATTCTGCGCCTACACTGGCGCTCGCAGATCGGAGATGTTTCGCTGCGAAATTGGGGACATCGACGGCTCGGTGATGCTCCGGGAGAAAAAGGCCGACACGGATAGCGTCTTCACTTTTCGGAGAGTGCCGATGCACCCCAGCCTGAAGACCATTTTGGATTCGTGGCTACAAGGTCATCCTGGCGGTCAGCTATTGTTTGTCAAACAGAATGGCAATCGGCTTGACGACAAGACCTCTCGGGAAGCGTTTCAGGCGGTGACGGAGGAGAGCCGGTGGCGTGTGGTCCGGGGCTACCACATCCTACGGCACTCATTCGCCAGCAATTTGGCACGTCACGGAGTACCCGAGCACCGGATTCGGGAGTACATGGGGCATCACACCGAGGACATGGCCCAGCGATACCGCCACCTCTTTCCCGAAGACACGCAATCCGACATCGAGAAGCTGAATTTCTAGCCTCGGCGTTCGGGCGGCAACCCATCCTGCAAGATCCGAAGCACGGCTTCTCGTGGTATTACCCACTTGCCGCCTTCGAGCTTCGACGCCTCCGGTATCCGCTCGTCCTTGCAGGCGAGGCGCACGGTGAAGGGCCGGTAGCTCTTGACGCCGTGCGTCTGCGTCAGTTCAGCGACTTCTTCCACCGAATAGGCCCCCTTCACGAGAAGCTCACCAAGCTTCGGCTTGGCAAGGAATCGCTCGATGTTGGCGAGATGCTTCTCGATGCTCTTCAAGCAGGTCACGATTTCGTTCAAGGCACACACCATCAGCCAGCCGCATGGTTCGGCAAGTCACACCGTTTTCAAAATCCACGCAACTGGCCCCCACAGGACAACCCTGCGTCCTGATCTCAGGACGGCTCCTCCAGCGGGAAGGCTGGACGGAACTTCTATCGGACTCGCTGTCAACACGCAGCGAGGATGGCGGGGCCGCAGCGCCCCATTGACTTTTCAGACCCGTCTGCCGCAACGGGAGGGACTTGATCCATCTTCACCGTCACCGGCTTTCGCCGGAATGGCCCGTAGGTTACTCCCGATGTTGGGATAGGCTAGGAGCCCCTTATTGTGTCTGACTAAGATTGTACTACGATCAGGCCCGAATGTAAAAAACGCTCCATTGGGGGTCGAATGGCGGCCCCACCCACCGCTCCCAATCTGCGGACATCCGGCCCATCCCCCTACCCACGCACACGCCACGACTACCGCCCCGCCCGCCAGCATCCAAGCCGTTGTCGCCGATTGGACCGGCTCATGTCGAAGGCGATGACGGCGGTGGCGTGGGTGCGATCCGCTGGCGACCGGCCATGTCGCCGCACCCCGGCGCACATCTTCACCGCAGCCTATTTCAGTCGCCGTTGTCGATGCAAATGGCCCCGACCGGCACGCCCGGCAGGCGACGACACCGGTGGCGTGCCTGCGGTCCCCTGAAAATACATCCCAAGGCGATGCTGCTGTGGCGCTGGCCTACCCGACGATCACGCTGCATCGGCACGCCGACGTTGCTCGACACCACAAGTCCCACCCAGCGCCCTTCCCTCGGTCGCCCGCCGCCCCCCTTGAACATATCCCCGCCCTCAGAAGCATCACCGTCTTGGTTTTTGAAATCTTGGCGGGCTCGTATTTCATTCCTTTATATTTCAGACGGATATAACGTTTCTATTTCAATCGGATTGAAACCCTCGAATACAATCCGCCGCAGGATTTCGAAAATTGCGGATCAATCCATTTCGCCTGACGGACGAAAGAGGATGTGGCCGAGGCCATCGGACTACTCTACTGCGTCCCACCACAGCCCGTCGCCAACGTTCGTCTCTCACCCGTCGCTCTCAACTTGTCCGGGAGACAAGTTGCGCCTGGCTTAGAGGCCACGTTTACAAACTGCCTCTGCTGTGCTACCATATTCTCTGTACATTCACTTGTACTTCTGAGCGCCTCCCACCTTCGCTGGGCAACTATCCAGCAATGACTTGGGCGTTCGATCCGTTTGTGCGACCGATGTGATCCGAGCCTCTCGGACTACGGCAGCACTACGGACTGAGCGTTCATTTTTGTTGCTGGATGTCCAATGAAGCGCACATCTTTGCCGCCCGAGCCTCGGGCTGCCTCGGCTCCGGTCCTGCGACTGGCCGACTTCCGGACGAGCCATCAGACAGAATTGTCTGATGGCATCCCCTTGGATGACGGGGCCGCAGGCCCAAGCCCGGCTCCCACCGCCCCATCGAGCCATCAGACAGAATTGTCTGATGGCGACCGCCAACGTTTGACATCTTTATTACCGTCACCGGTAACGCCGGGCTTCGACGTGTGCTCGGGCCGATGCCTCCAGTTGTGGCTGGCGCTTGGGAACGGCGTGCTTGTCGCCAGCGATTTCAGCGAGTTGGTGAGCAGCGCG
>CAZAQY010000465.1:0-3406 GCA_964486845.1 uncultured Pirellulaceae bacterium | reverse complement strand
GACGCCGGAAAATGCTCCGCCCCGGTAGCAGTGGGCAAGGCAGGTCGAAATGACCGTCATCCCCTCCGCCCCTTCCGTGGTCCAGTTGCTTGTCCGTTCTGCGATCAAAGTCTTCCGGGTGCTGCCACGTGTAAATAACCAGCCCATGCGAATGCTCCTGTGTCTGAGGATTGGTTATTGGAACACTCGCATGGCTGGTGTCCGGCGAGACGACTCATTCGAGAACTGGCTCGTCGTAGTCGTTCGGGTTCAGATCGGGGAAGTACGCTTCGTAGGTGTCGCTGGCGTCATCGTTGAAGATGAATTCCCATGCCTCTCGAAAACCGGGCGAGCCTGGAGTCCACGCCTGTCCGTCTTCGGCGAAGAGCGTGTCCACACCGTCGCCCAGCCAATGCGTTTCGCCTGTCGGAACGTGCTCCAACTCAATCCCGTGGGCATACTCATTGACTCTGAAGACCGGCTTGTACGTGCCTCGCTTCGTGGCCCGAGCGACTCGCCAATGAAGGAGGCACTGCTGGTAGGGAGCCACTGCCTCAGCAATCTCCCGCCACACCCGTTGCTCATCGCCGAAGTCCCATAGCACCGGCACGCCGGTGAGCGGGATGCTCCGCTCCTGCAAGTCGGCGAGATGCTTAACGACCTCGGCCTGTCTAGGCACCCGCCCCGGAAACCTGACGGTGTTCGTCCACGCCCTTGGATCGTGCGGGGCGAGCACAACGCCCTTCCAAGGCTCTCGCCAACAGTCGGGGTGAGCGCTGTCGTAGGGCCACCGGTATTCGGTACCGACTTCAGTGCCGACATTGAACGGTAGGATCATCTCGCTTTTGTGTACGGACATGACCAGATCTCCTCGTGAAAGAGAAAGGCGGGGCCAAACCGTTCTGGCCCCGCCTCTGTGTTCGCTGGTGTCCGGTGGCGTCAATACTCAGATGGCAACAGAATAGTCGTGGCTGCACGCCGACCATGATCGTCGGCGGCCGGGGTCGCAACAGTCTGTCCAAGACTGAACTTCGGTTTCATGGCTGGTTCTCCGTGTGGTCTGCTGAATTGTAGGTAACCTCGGGCCATTTGGCCCGAGGTCGCTGGCTGGTGTCCGGCCGTCAGGCCAGAACGTGAACTCCATTGGGGCAAGAAACGAGGTTCGGGTGCTCATCCAAAAGGGCGTCGATCTCGGGACCGTACCCGTCTGCACGCAATCTCTTTACCAGATCCCGAATTCGCCGGTCAGTGGCGCTGCCACGCCGCCACGTCGGGCCGTCGTCGGCCATTTCGTAGTAAGGATCGTACTGGCGAATCAGCGTTCTCAGTTCGTCCATCACAGGTCTCCAACTGTTCGAGGGGTAATGATTGTTCATTCATCGAACTGGTTGGTGTCCGCCAGTGAAGCACCATCGTCACGGATCAGGTATGCACACCCCAATGCTCACCGTGAAAGATCAGGCCACCGTTGAACCAATTCCGCCACTCCGTCTCGCCCGGCTGACGAGTCTGCATGACGAAGTTGAAACTCAACTCGGACCAGTCCTTCCACAGCAGGCAGCGTGTGTCTGCCCCTTTGTCTTTCGGATAGTAGCCTCCAGGCCGGTTGCTGTACTGAGCAAGGTACTGGAGCTTTGTGACCAGCAATGGCAGCAGCCCTCGCTGCTTAGCTTCCTTGACCACTGCTCGGCAGTAGTCTCGTGCTTCTGGCGTTGGGAAAGCGATCATGTCTCGTCCTTTTCAATACAAGAACTGGAATCGTCTGAACGCTGAAGTGGCTGGTGTCCGGTGCCGCAGCGTTGCCCACAAACAGGGCTCCCGAAGAAGCCCCGCCACAACGCAGAGGAGCCCTACCAGTCCTCGTCGCCGCCGAAGTAGAAAAAGTATTCGTCCGCTTGTTCGAAATCCTCAAGCTCCTGCTGTTCGAGGATGTCGTCCCACGGTTCGTCAAGGTCCGGGTACTCCTCCGAGCACTCATCCTCAGCGTTCAACTCGTCGAGGATGTTGCCATAACCGCCGTTGATGTGATCCTCCATGAACTGGTCGAGATAATCGTCGTACATCATCGTGCTCCTGTTGGTGTGGTTGTGTCGCTGATGACCGCATGGCCGGTGTCCGTCAGCCATACACAGCCAGCACAGCGGAACGAACTCGATTCCAGTCCCGCTGGTCGCCGCATTCCTTGCGGACTTGCGGAAGGGGAGTGACGTATGCGGATTGAATGGCGTCGGGATCGCCCGAAGTGAAGCTGATCGCCGGGGAGCAACCTAACCCGTATCCCGGTGCGCCGAGGCTTCCCATGGTCTGCACGTTTTCGGCGGCGAGGCCGCAGTGCTCCACGAACTCGTCGAATTGCTCACGGTCTAGGACGGCGCACCACTTCCGGTGATGGCCGTTCTCCCATCGACCTTCGAGGTAGCCGTATTCGTACTGGTCGTCATCCTCGGTCTCCTCCCAAACGTCGAGGTTCGGCGGAGCGTAGTCGGAGATGTCCACGTTGCCAGGAACGTCAGCGGAGTAGATGATGCTGAACAGCATGGTGGTGCTCCTTGAAATCCAGATGGCCGCCCTCACAGCGCTGGCGACTTCACCGCACTGGCTGGTGTCCGGCTGGCGGCCGGGCGGCGGTCCCTGCGACAGCCCGGCTGGGAGGCGAGCGGCGGGGGCGGGCCTTCTGCGACAGCCCGACTAGGGACAAGAGCGATGGTGACGAAGCGGCACCACCAGATTTATCAGAAGGCAGGCCGGGCCTCTGCGATAGCCAGACTGGGGCACGAGCAGGACCGGGCGGGACTTCGGCATCAGCCAGACTGAGCCACGCTGACGACAGGCGGATCGCAGAACATCCAGATGGCTCCGGTGTGGGCGGCAGAAGCTCAAGCGTCAGCCAAATGGTCGGCCCACAGGACAGAAGCAGGCTATGGCTGAACGGAAGCAGGACCGAATGAGCCGGGCTGATCCAGAACGACAGCGTTAGCCCCGAAGTTATGTCGCAACCCGGCCCCAGCCGGGTTGCGCATGTTGGCGAGCTTGCTCGCCAACATGCTTGGCGCTGAAGCAGCGTGGCAACCAGTGTGGACTACCGGAGCAGATGGCAGGACTGCGTGACCAGGCCAGCCCTGGCTTTCGGTGGGGCTCGCCGTGGTGCAGACAGACCTCGCCCCAAAAAAGCCTAGATAGAAAGTTAGTTATAGTAGCGCTGGTCCTAGTTGAAGTGCTTGTCTCGTTTCGCTCGCTTCGCTCGCTCACTTCGCCAAGACCTTGAAGGCTCGCTGCGCTCGCCTCCAAGGTGACTCGAAGCCCTACCGGGTTTGAGCCTGCGTCCTGCTAAGCCTCGCAGGACACACCGACCCCACGGAAACGTGAGGTCGCAAAAAAAATGCAACGGCCGAGAGTGGCTTTGATTACGATGTTCACTCGGCTCGCA
>CAZAQY010000464.1:0-3433 GCA_964486845.1 uncultured Pirellulaceae bacterium | reverse complement strand
AAGCTGGGCAAAACCTGGCTGTAGTGACCTGACAATTGTGATTTCCGGCACTAGAGGTGCGCGCTAAACCCTGTCCCGCCAATCTCCACATGGCAGCTTTTCAACTGCTGCTCGCGGGCGGTGATCAATTGCCGGGAGGTCCGGTCATCGACCAGCCCGCCCAAAGTCTCGGCTGCCAGTGTTCGCGTCAGCCAGGCATCCACGAAGTCCCGCGTCGGCTGCGGGACCCGCGCCGACTGGGCACCGACCAGCGTCCAGAACGCTTTGCGGTCCCAAGCTGCCAGGGCGGGACGACGCAGGCAGATCATGTCCCACCACTCCGCAAGCCATGTCCGGTATTGCTCGCCCAGCGCGAGATCGGGTCGCAGTTCCGCCAGGATCAGGTTGTACAACAATGCGGCGCCGTGGAGCATGTCCGAAAAGTTGCGGGCGTGGAGCAGTTGCGCCGACAACTCACCGTTCAATTCGTCGGGCGGCAAGTCCCAGGGGAACCCCTCCTGTTCGATCGTCCTCCGCGCCAGCAGCAAGTGCGCCAGCAACGACCGTGGTCCCCGGCTCACGGCGCGGTCAATCAGGTACTCGGCTTCGTCCGGCTTGAGGTCAAAATCGATTTGCGACGGAAAGTCGTCGGGCGGCGTCGGCAGGTTTGGGTCCCAGTTGGTTGGGGGCGATTCCGACGACTCGCCAGCGTCGGGCCTGACCCGATCGGCTCGCCGCACGCCTTGCCGCGCCAGCCAGCGGTGATAGTCTTCCTCCGAGCCGCCAAAACGCAGTAGGCCCCACTGCCGCAACCCGTTCCAGTACACGCTGCTCGGCAGTCGCTGAACGTGCAGGCCCGCCCTGAACCCAATCACGCCGACCGATTCACCCCCCGGCGATCAGCCCGCTCCTCAGCCGCCCCTGCAAGGAACGAGAACGGTGGGCCGGCTCGTGCCCACCCAGCCCACGTCGCTCTATCTCGATGTAAGTCCACGGCACGAAAAGGAATTAGCGGGCACGCGTCTGGATCGTGCTGGTGCCGGGAAACAACAGGTCGGCAAACGCGTCCCGGATCGTCCCCAACCCCAATTCATCCCGCGTCTCCTCTTCCCGAAACAGGTCGATCACCTCCATCGCCTGCCGACGTTCCTGTTCCGAGTAGTCCAACCAAGTCAATGACACCATGTCAACACTCACTTCCGATTCCCATTCTCTTGTACACGTGCTCGGGCACGAAAGTCCACGGCAAAGCAACTTGATCCAGGCAACCCAGGGGATCGTGCGGCTCGGCGGCGCCGGTTGCGCAAAAAAACGGAGCGCCGAAAGCAAGGCCGCTCCCAGAACCCCCGCCAAGGGGCGCATCGAACAGCACTTGTCCGGCGCCCCTTGGCGGGGCGCTCGTCCAAGCACTGCTTCGATACATCAAGAGCCCGGAGGCTCAGGTTGGCGGTACTCTGGGAAGCAGTTCTTGACGCTTACGCGCCGAGCAAATTGTCGATCAAGGCGGCCGGATGGCCACCGAAGTATTGCCTCCTGTAGATGTAACGAAGGGGATGCGGGGCCACAGGGGCTCGCAACCACGACTTAGATTACCACCGCTGGGGAGCACGGGCAACTACTCAACTCGGTCTTTTTCGCTTGTCGGACGGCTACTTCGTATTGACCTTGAATTCATACGCACCGAAGTCGCACGCGGCGCCCTGGGGGCGCGTGACGCCCTCGTTGTCGACGGCGACTCCGTTCTGCTCGGCGCCCGCGTCGATGGCCCGACTGCTGCGCTGCAAGTGAACGTCCGCGGGGCCCACAAGCTGCGGGGCGGCGCAGCGCGATTGTGTCTCCCCTCCAGCCTTTTGGTAGGCGGCGAAGGCCCGATAGACCACACCGTCCCGCTTCCACCGGGGCGCCGCCGTGGCGTTGTCGTAGAGGTTGCTGTCGAGCGTCTGAGGCAGCGCCTTGGCCGGCCAGACGACGTAGAACTTCGCGACATCCTGGATGATGTGCCTGCCAAGTCGAAGCCTCGACACACGCAGGAACTTGACGCGTCCCCACCGTCTGCCAACGATATTGTCTTGGCTCCTGCACGCTGTCTGAGGGGTTGGCATTTCCGGCGTTGGGTGCTAGAAACGTGGTTAGAGGCGTCGGGAACGCGGGCCGCCCGGTGGTGCGTCCGTTCCGATTGCCTTCAGGACGAGGAGGTCGTTCATGCAGCAATTCGAGTTTCAGACGGTTCTGCCCGCGGATGCAACTGTTACCGTCCCGCCGGAAATCGCTCTGCAGGTCGAACCAAATCGGCCGATTCGTATCGTCATGCTCGTTCCCGATCCCCAGGAAGAGCACGAATGGTCGGCTTTGACAGCAAGCCAGTTTCTTCACGGGTACGCGGACGAGGATGCCATCTATGACCGTTTACCAATCCGGTGACGTAGTTTTGGTGGCGTTTCCCTTCAGCAGTGGCTCGTCAGTCAAGGCGAGGCCGGCATTGGTCTTGCTCGATACCGGCGATAGCGACGTGGTTGTAGCCCGCATCACGACCCAGCTTCGTCCAACGCCGTGCGATGTCTTCCTGACCGATTGGCAAGGCGCCGGACTGCTGGCCCCCTCGATGGTGCGTCTGCACAAACTGGCGACGCTGGAAAAGGGCCTCGTCCACCGTGCTCTTGGTTCCTTGCAGTCGCCGGATCGCGCTGCGGTGGCCGCTGTGCTTCGGCAGACGTTCCAAAACTGGTAAGAAGCATTCTTCGCACCGGAGCAACGGGCAACATCCGTCGTCAGATGGTGCGGCGGCTCCCGTCTGCTATCTAGGATCGCACTGAGGAAGTCGCCCCCGACGCCAAGTGCCGATCTACGAAGACTCGGGAGAGGGATACCGCCTGGGCGCCGCCTGAGCTGCCGGACTGCCACCCGTTGGTCGCTGACTGGAGGACTCGCGGTCCATTCTCCTCTGCGTCTCGCGGCTCACTCTCACAACGACCGGCGTAGCGACGCCAGTTCGGCGGCGGCATAGGCCCGACGTTTTTCCTGGAAGTAGCTGTATTCAGCCTTTTCCGCCTCGGTCCAGGTGTTGTGCTGCGTGTAGAAACCGCAGAACGGAATGAGCAGGTCCAGCCAGCAGGCGAAGGCGTGTTTTTCGTTCTCGCTGACCTGCACGCCGTAATGGGCGGGCTCGAAGAAATCCATGATTTTGCTCTGGCAGGCGCCCGTGTGGTACGGCGGAAGCATCACGGCGCGGCTGCGGGGTTTCAGCCACGTCATCCACGGGTTCTTGTCGGGATCGCCCGAGGTGGTAATCGTGACGTAGGACTGCGTGTAGGCCCGTTTGGGGTCCACGTGACCCGCGCCGATCAAAACGATGCTCTCCGGCCGGGCCAGCTCTCCGGTCAGGCTGAGCTTGCTCTTGGCCCGGAATGGCTTGGCCCGTACCCTGCCAGTCATCAAACGCCAGCAGTTCCCGCTC
>CAZAQY010000463.1:0-3437 GCA_964486845.1 uncultured Pirellulaceae bacterium | reverse complement strand
TGGAAGAGTGCGTCGAGTTGTCGGAAGACCAGCAATGCTGCCCGACGTGCGGCCGGCCGCGGCGGCCGAGAGCCGATACGGAAGACTCGGAACAGATCGAGATCGAAGTGCGAGCTCATCGCCGCGTGATCCGTCGGCGTCGTAACGAAGCCACCTGTGATTGCCCCGCTCAACCCCACACGCTGACCGCCCCGGCTCCGCCGAAGTTGATACCCAAGAGCCGTTTCGGCATCTCGGTGTGGGGGCATCTGTTGCTGGAGAAGTTCTACCTCCACCGTCCGCTGGAACGAACGGTGGCCGCCTTGGAATTGCACGGCTTGCCGTTGTCGCCCGGCACCCTCACCGGCGGCCTGCAGCGGATCGAGCCGATGTTCGAGTCCGTCTATCAAGCGCTGGTGGCCCGGCAGGTAGCGTCGGACTTCAGCCAAGCCGACGAAACTCGCTGGATGGTGTTCGTCAAACGGGAGGGCAAGCAAGGGTATCGTTGGTGGTTGTGGGTCTTCCTCAGCGGCGAGGCCGTCGTCTTCCGGCTGGACCCCAGCCGCAGCCATGAGATCCCCGAAGGGCATTTTCCTAAAGACGCCACGTTGGTGTTGATGGTCGACCGTTATTCGGCTTACAAGGCGATGGCCCAGGTGAAGCAGGGCGGCATCGTGCTGGTCTTCTGCTGGGCTCACGTCCGCCGGGATTTTGTGGAGGTCGGCAAGGGCTGGCCGGAGTTGCTGGAGTGGGCTCTGGCCTGGCTGCGGCGGATTCGCGAGCTGTACCGACGGAACCGCCGGCGGCTGGAGGCGGAACCAGATTCGGCCAAGTTCCAGGAGGCCGACCGGGCCCTCCGTCAGTCCATGCTGGCCATGCAAGAGCAACGCGACCACGAGCTGGCCGACCCGCAACTCCGCGAGCCCTGCCGAAAGGCGCTGCAAAGCCTGAAGGAGCACTGGGAAGGATTGGTACGGTTTGTCGACGATCCGCGGATTCCGATGGACAACAACCGTTTCGAACGTCAGGTGCGCGGCCCCGGTCTGGGCCGTAAGAATTACTACGGTTCGGGCGCCGAGTGGAGCGGTCGTTTGGCGGTCAAGCTGTTCTCGATCTTCGCCACGCTCGATCTGTGGAAGCTGAACCCGCGGCTCTGGTTGATGTGGTTTCTGCAAGCCTGTGCCACGGCCGGCGGTCGAGCACCACCGGACATTTCTGGATTCCTGCCGTGGAACCTGACCGAGGAGCAACGCGCCGCGTTGTCCGATCCGGTTCCCGCACTGGCCAGCCCACTGAACTCGGCTTGCCAACCGGCCGGCGCGGGGGAACTTCTCCCCGACGTGGATCGGCCCTCCCGCCGCCTGAAGAGCAACACCGTCTCCCGTTCTGACACGGCATTCGGATCGACTCCTGGCTCCCCCGCATCCTTCCACCGAATCCGGCCATGGGTGCGGTAGCGGCGGCTGACAACTGGCAACGTCGCAGCCAGCCGGCAAGCCACCGGTATCGCTATCGGTTCCTGCCCCGATCCCGCGCGACTCAGACGCTTGCGGGTCCGGTCATCGCCGCTGCTCGGCCCACCAAGGACCGCGTTGTCGGTTGTTCCACCAAGCCGGCACCGCGCCGGCCGCCGGCTGTCCCGCCCGCTCCCGACCCTCGCTGAATTGGAGTGACGCGGGGTGGGCTTGGCTTCCAGCGTTCCCGACGCGCCGGGCGGCCCTTCGACGCCGGCCACCGTCAGCTTCTCCGGCCGTGGCCGTTGGGTCGGCCAACCACCGGCTGCGCTGTCGGCTGTCCCACTAAGCCGGCACCGCGCCGTTCGTGAGCTGTCCGTCCCGCTCCGGACCTCCGCCGAGGCGGGGTGGCGCGGGAGCCTCGCTTCCGGCGTTCCCCCCGCGGCTGGTGGCCTGCCGCTGCCGGCCGCCGTCAGCTGCTCCCGCCGTGGCCGTTGGGTCGGCCAACCACCGGCTGCGCTGTCGGTCGTTCCACCAAGCCGGCACCGCGCCGGGCCGCGAGCTGCCCATCCCGTTGCGGATTCCTGGTCTTGGACGACCAGCGCGAGCTTCCTGCCTCGATGGTCCCACCATCATCCTGCGCACCGAACACCGTCAGCTGCTATTGCCGCGAAACCAACGCCACACTCGATCACACGGTGGACGGGTTCGGCGAATGTTTACTCAGGAATCGACGCAAGTCTAATTCGATCAACACCTTCCGAGATCTCCGCCGCCGGGCCCACGACGTATTATCTGGCCAAAACCGGCCAGATAACACGGACCTCGGCATCTCCCACCCATTGGCAGTGGATCTCGTCGCACCTCCCGCTGCGTGTTATCTGGCCGGGATAATAGGCTTTCCAACTCCGGAAAAATTGCCGAAAATCGTTGCAATGCGACCCCTTGCGCCTGTAAACTACCGCTTGATCCAACCGGCAATATCCAACCGAACCGGCCAGATACCACGACGGCAAGGTCGAGATAACAACCGGAGAATTAATAGTTATGCCGGGATGCTACCCAGCTCCGTCAAACGGACACGGAGCGCATCGCGGAGCCACATGGTGCCGTAACGCGATCCGGCCTTGTCCACGATTTCGTTCAGCACGTGGATTCCGGACAAAAACGCTTGCTCGACTTCTCGGACCTGTTGCGGCGGCAATGCGCGGTTCCCATAACAACCCCGCATGTACATGGCGAACTCGGATTGGAGATCAATCGGGACCATCGGCATAACTCCGCGTGCACCGGAGCCGCGATCCGGTCTTGGAAAATGGTAGGCGTCACCGTCGCGGCCCGGTGACGCTATGTCCGTTATGCCACTGAAATTCGATCGCCGAACAGACGCCATGAATGAGGCACTGCATTGATTCGTGAAATCTACTCTGATTGCCTGCTTATCGGTAACGCGATGGATGCTCGGGACTTGCGTCTGTTGTACGACAATCACGTTTCTGCTGTTGTCGATCTTGCGGTGAACGAAGCACCGGCTCAATTGGCTCGCGACATGATCTATTGCCGCATTCCAATCATCGACGGGGATGGCAACTCTGAGGCGATCCTAGAAACTGCTATTCGCTCGTTGGTGACGCTCGTTCATAAGGGCATTCGAACGCTGGTTGTTTGCAGCGCCGGCATGAGTCGCTCTCCGGCAATCTCTGCTGCGGCAATCGCTATTGTGACCGGACGATCTCCGGATGACTGTCTCGCTGCCATTGTTACCGACGCACCACACGATGTCTCACCCATTCTATGGTCGCGTGTGAAATCTGTATACAATCAAATCGCCACCAATGGAGACGGAACTCACGACTCCAACGTGGCATAACTACGCGATGAACCGGAGCGGCGGTAGTTGGGCGGTATTTGATGGCTGATCGTATTCCCGCCGCCCGGTTATCGCGGTTGTTGAACTAAACCGACTTCGCAGTCACGGCTTTGGCAGGATGGAGTGGTGGTCGG
>CAZAQY010000462.1:0-3514 GCA_964486845.1 uncultured Pirellulaceae bacterium | reverse complement strand
GCCACGAACCTGCTGTTGATCAACGGCGAGTACACGGCATCGATGGTCCTTTCCCAGTGCCGCCAGACCGGAGGTGGGCTGCTTCGCTGGCTGGTCCAGATGGACCGGACCCTGGTCCCCGACATCACGATCCTGGTCCGCATGGACGCGACCAATCAGCAGCCGGCTGACTACTACCTGCTGCCGATCATGGACATCGCTGCGCCCAAGTTACCTGTCCCAGCATTCCGCCGAAATCTTGGCCGAATTCCAAGCGATCGTCGAGGCGAAGAGTACGGGAAGTGGCGAGTGACCTGGGCGTCGTCCGGGTATCGGAAAGTCGGTGCCGTCTAACGTTGCTTCGACGGCCGCACCTGAACACGGTGTGGGCGCTGCGTTGAGACGCGGCACAGCCACTTAGCTTGTCCACAACCGTATGAGATAAGGCTTGGCACTTCACCGCCGCTTTCGAGTGACGGCGTAGTCCTTCCTGTCTGATTTCTCCTGCTCCTGCGCCACCGCCGCGATGACCGCCTTGAACGCCTTGGTCACCTTCGCCATCGCGGCTTGGACTTCGCCCGGCAGATCCGCAGGCCGAACCTTGACCTCGCCGTCGTCCGCGTCGGCGAATCGGTCTGACCAGCGGCGCCAGGCGACGGCGAAACCCTCCAACTGCACCAACACGCCGGGCACGTCTGTGGCGACGTGCGGCTTCCGCCCACCTTTCCGACGGCGCCCAAAGCGGCGAACCAACTCTGCGGCAGTCTCGGAATTGGACCACTTTCCTCGAATCATCTGCCGCTGGAATCGAGCTCGCACCTTCTTGTCGCCAATCGTCACGAGGTGCCGCAGTTGAGTTAGGCCGACGACGTACGTGTGTTCCAGACATTGCGCGCACAGTTCGTTAAGTTCCGCCTTGGTGTAGCCGTGTTTGTTGTCGGCGAACTTGCGTAGTACCCGGATGACGTGGACTGCTAGGCCGTATCTGTTTTTGATTTCGTCCATGCCTGGATTGCGTCCAGCGCCGAACTCAGTCAGGATTTCCGTGCCCATCCGATGGTACTCCCGAAGTCGGTCGATCGCAGCCGGCATGTCATCTTGCGAATGTGGCATGGTGGTGGGCTTCCAGGTGACGCGTTTCGAGCGGATGTTCGATGTCTGCGGTGGCTAGCCGGTCCTCGGCTTGGTTCCACAGTCTAACGTCGTTCTTCGGGTGGAGCCAGTTACGCACTCTGCTCTTCGACGAAGCTGCTTTCTTCGATTCCTCGGTGCGCCGCGTCGGATTTAGCTTCGCGGTAGGCTGCGAAAGGCACCCTGCGATGGCGCGTCAGTGAGGAACTTCACTTATATTGAACGCACATTCAAGTTCTATCGGATCATCCGTATGCCTGCCTCGCGACGAACGGACGTCAGTCTCGGTGGTGTTGGGAGGCTGGCTTCCTGCGCGGCATCGCGGACTTAATCGGAGTGGGTTTGCGGAAATTACGACGCGGGATTTCGCCCGTTTTTGGTGCATAACTGAAAAATAAAGCACGCCCCGAGTGCAACAGTTCGGCCCAATCGACCGTCCGTGGGCCTTATCCCGGCCGATTTCTCGCGGAATCGTGTCATTGCCCTTTGCGTTTTTCCCACGTTTTTCGATGTCTTGGGCACAATACCCCCCCAGCCAGCGGAAAGCAACGGCTTTTGCCGACCCCCACATGGGGCCGTCGCCCGCGCAGTACGGCTGCGCGCCGATTTGTGGCAGGGAGTTAGTGCATGAGCGACAGTCATCGTTTTCACGCCTTGGAACACGTCTGGCGATCAACTGGAAGGCAGTGCAGGTCGCCGTCTCGTCCGGTCGACCAATTTGAACCGCTCTTCCATATTGAATGCACATGCAAGATAATTCATGAGCGTGCCAAGAGTATTGGCGACCCAGCGGAAGAACTTCGGGGCGGATGCCATTTCGCCCCATCATCAGGAAAGGATTCACCAATGTCGACAGTGACCAACAACGAGCAGCAGACGCGAGTCGAAGCTCGTGTGCGGCGGATCGCGGATTTTCTTCGGCGGCAAGCCCATCTGGCGTACGTGCTCGCGGTTTGGCAGGGCGGTCGCCAGACTGTTCTCCAGGCACTGCCTGACCCAGGGACGGCGCTTGCTGTCTTACGCGACGCTGCCGGTGGACCGGCCGCCGACCCGAAGGTTCGGTCAAGCCCTACACGTCGAACGCCAAAGCAACTCAGGCAGCTTTACGCTCAGGTTCTTGCCTGCATCCACGGCCTCCACAACGCAGACGTTGAGTTTGTGATGGCGGTTAGGATCGACGGCCTGGCAGCACAGCTTTGCGGCAAGACTCGGCCCTCACGGCGCAACCTCGGCGCCGAGGTCTCGGCGATGCTGGAGCGGGCGATTCGCTCTCGGCGTGCGTGTGCCGGCGAACTGGTCGCCTGAGAATCAGACCGCGACACGACCGGCAAGGAGGCGAGATCATGCGACGACGAAAGAACGACGCCGTAGCCCAGAGCCAACGTCAGACGAACGGAGTCTTGAATCCGATCGGTGACATGTTGCGGCTTACGGGCGAGCGCCTTGTTTCTCCGCCGTCGCCATCGGCGGTAGACGATCCGCTCGACAAGGTCGAACTCATCGCGCAGACCCTTTCACCGACACTCTTGGAGGCGGCGGTCGAAGTCCCTCAAGATCACGGTGCGGATTACTTCTTGTACCTGGGGTTGCTGCTCAAAGAGGCGGGCAACCCGACCGACCCCCTGCACAAGATGCTGGTTTGGCAAACCGCACTCGCCCACTTCCGGATCGGCAAGCTGCACACGGATGCAGCCCTTGCCAAGGACAAGGCCACGGCGGAAGCGTGCTGCAATGCGGCGCTCGGGCTGACCCTTGAGCTGGGGAAGTTGGTGGTCGCCCTGGCTGATTATCGCGAGCGTGCGACGAAAACGGTGGCGCCGAAGAGGGACGCTTCGGTCGATTGTGCGGTGACCAAGCACGCGACGAATGCGACGTCTGCTGTCGAAGCCGCGACAACGGAGACGGCAGCGCCACCGAAAGAACGGAAAGGGGGTACGACCCGGCACGGAACTTGCGGGAAGCATCACGGGAGTTCCAAGGCGCCCGCTGGACGCACGAGCGGTGATGGGCGGCCAACGAAATCGCGCGAGGCGCGGGCTAACTGCAGCAGGACGCGGACACCTGCACGGGTTCGTCCCGGGGAATCGGTTCCGGAAAAAGTTCACCGGACCACGGGTGCCCAAGTGAAAGGCCCTCGCGGCAAGAAACGGCGGCCAGCGACGAAGGACACGAAGTCCGCGAGGCAGTTGCGGGCGGAGTTGGATGAGTTGGCGAGTTGGTCGGGATGTTCGTGAGTGGCCGCACGTTGTTGGTGGACCGATCGGAAGCCTGATGAGCTGGTCCCTCTGCTGTCGTGGATCGTGGCACTGAGCAGCAGGGGGGAAGTTCCCCGGAAGTGCTTGCGTCTCTTCGCCCCGCAGGAATCATCGTGTACCGTCCCCACGCGCCGCGACGATGCTCTATA
>CAZAQY010000461.1:0-3560 GCA_964486845.1 uncultured Pirellulaceae bacterium | reverse complement strand
CCGATCCAACCCCCTGGCTCCGAAAAACTGGCTCCCTGTTCCGCCGGGCGCCGCAGGCAGGAACGGGTCCCTGGCCGCAACCGCGGCGCGCGGCGGATCGCGACATTCAGCCCGGACCTGATTCGCCTGTTGCGGCATGTCGCCAAGGATAACCGTGACTTGGCGGCTCTCGATGTCGGCACGGACGCGACGCCACAGGCGGTGGAAGTCGTGATCGAAAAGGTCCCTCAGTACGAACAGCTGGCCCCCGAGTTCAAGCGACTGCGAGGCGGGGGGGGCAAGCATCCAAAGCATTGCTGCAGCCCACGGCATGACGTGGGTGGATGCGAAGCGGATCATCGACTTCGCCGATACGGGCCAACGTCCAAAGTGGAAGGCGGGGAAACGCACAGGCAAGGGTCCCGGCAAACCGGGCAGGTACAAGGAGATCGCGTCGCAGGTCGCCGCACTGCGAGACCGGGAGAAGCTGTCGTTCCCTCGGATCGCAGCACAGTTGGGCATCTCGAAGGAAACGACCCGACGGGCGTACGGCCACGCAAACATCGAGTCTGTGCGCGAAGCCGCCGAGCACGGCAAGGCCGTTCGACGAGGCTCATACTCACATCTTGGTGGGGAGAAAATGGAGTTGATTCGCACCCTGCTGCGCGAGCGGCGCGATTCGGCGGAGATCGCCGCCACTGTCGGCTGCAGTATCAGCACGGTGTGCCGTGTGCGAAGGCAGATGCGGGACGCAGACGGCACGGAGGATGCCGCATGACCGGCGTGGACGTGCAACCCATGTCTTTCTAGCCCAGAACTCGCTCAAGTGGGGCTCAAGGCGACGGCGGCGGACTGAACGCCACTAACGTTGATCGCGACTTCGCAGAGGGGCGCGCCGTGAAGGCTCGCCCCTTGTTTTTTGCGCACGGGCTTGGCCACCAGCCAATTCGTACCCACCCGTGCAGATTGATGTACGCCCAAGGCCGAAACGGACGGCGGACGGGTTGCGACGTTTGCAGCTTCGGCAATTCTGCTCGATGCGGACCGCACCGCGAGACCTGCCGTCGCCGTGTTGGCCACATCTGTAACCCTCGGAGGTGAAACCCATGCTTCAGGACTCTTGCGCCGATTCCTCGCGTACGGCACAGACCAAACTCGACGTGTTTCTCGATTACCTCGCCTTGCTGCTTGCCCGACGTTGGCTTCGAAGCCAACGGCAGCAGGAGGAGCCGCCACCACCCGGCACGCCGGAATCACGGCAGGTGAATACGGCACCCCAGTAGCCACGCGAAGGCCGAAATGCGATTGGCCGACGCGGGGGAACTCATGCTGTGTGTTCCCCTGGCGACGGCTGGCTGCATGGCGACCACTCGATTGCGTGCTTATCGCGCGGCCACTTCTTCGGTCGGGGGACTCACGTCGGCCCAGTTCCACCCTGTTCGATTGGAGGTTTCATGACCAATTCTGTCGTCGTGGCCAGCTCAGCGCTGGCAGTCGTCCTGGTCCTCGCCTTGATTCGCGAGGTCCGTTTGCGGCGGGCGCTTGAGGTGTTGCTTCGCCGCCTGTTGGACAAGTGGAGGAAGAACACACATGCGTGACAATCTTCGGGCAATAATCGTCTGCACGCTTCTCGTCACGATTGTCGGCTGTCAAAGCGAAAGCGATCGGGTCGCCGAGGTGGCCCACGAGGCCGCCCAACGGCAGGCGGAGCAGAGCAAGCAGATGGTCCAACTGCAGAACCAAGTTGCCGAGGGCAGCCGGCGTCTCGTGGAAGCGGAAGCCCAGGCCAGGTCCGAGATGGCGTCGCTGCAACGCGACTTACAGCAGAGCCAAGCCGAGCTCAACCGTCAACGAGATCAGCTGGAGACCGAACGGCGGCAGATCGCAACCGAACGCTACTGGGACGCCATCGTGGGCAACGCCATCACCGCCGCGGCGGGACTGATCGCCTGCCTGCTGCCTCTCGTGTTGTGCTGGGTGTTGCTGCGCCGACCGAATCAGGATTGCGAAGCCAACGAGGCCCTGGCGGAGTTTTTGGTGCAAGAACTGGCCAGCGACCACCCGGCGTTGTTGCCAGGCCACCAGTCACGTCCTCTACTGAAACAGACGCCTCGTTGTAGCGGGGGCCTGCACATCCCCGGCCACTCGGCGCCGGCTGCCACAGACGCTGGCGGTCAGGACCCGTTGGCCGCGATCCGGGCGGTCAATGCGCTGGCCAGCGGCGACGGCTCGGCCCTTCTGATCCTGCAAAACTTCCACCGCTTTCTCCAATCGCCGGAAATCATCCAGGCCCTGATCCACCAGATCATGGCCGGCAAGCAGAACCGCACGTTCATCGTGATCCTATCGCCGCTGGTACAGATTCCGACCGAATTGGAGAAGCTGTTCCTCGTCATCGAACACCAACTTCCCGATCGGGAGCAACTGCACCAGATTGCGCGCGGCATCGCCACGGAGGACGACGAACTGCCCACGGGCACGGAGTTGGACACCGTCCTGGACGCCGCGGCGGGGTTGACCCGCTACGAAGCCGAAGCGGCTTTCAGTTTGTCGCTCGTGCGTCACAATCGCGTGACACCCGAGGCGGTCTGGGAATTGAAGGCTGGCATGCTCAAGAAGAGCGGTCTGTTGTCGCTGTACCGCGGCACCGAGGACTTCAACAGCCTGGGGGGCCTCGGATCGCTCAAACCGTTCTGCAAGCGGTCGCTGCTTCAGCCCGGACGGAGCAATCCGCTCAAGCGGCCGCGCGGCGTGTTACTGCTCGGCGTGCCGGGAACCGTCAAGACTGCCTTCGCGAAGTCGCTTGGTCGCGAAACGAGCCGCCCGACGCTCGTGCTTGACATCGGCTCGCTCATGGGTTCGCTGGTCGGTTCCACCGAGGCTAACATCCGACAAGCTCTGCGGATCGCCGACGCCATGTCGCCTTGCATTCTGTTCTGCGACGAGGTGGAGAAAGCACTGAGCGGCGTGGCCAACTCCGGTCAGACCGATTCCGGCGTGTCCGCGCGGCTCTTCGGGTCGCTGCTCACGTGGATGAACGACCACACCACCGACGTGTATCTTGTGGCCACGTGCAACGACATTTCCAAGCTGCCGCCGGAGTTCAGTCGTGCTGAACGCTTTGACGGGGTCTTCTTCCTCAACTTGCCCGATGCCGAGCAGCGCCGCGCGATCTGGAATCTCTATCTGGGCCAGTTCGAGTTGGACCCCAAGCAGAAGCTGCCCCAAGACGACAACTGGACCGGCGCCGAGACCAGGGCATGCTGCCGATTGTCGGCCCTGCTGGACGTGCCTTTGGTCCAAGCCGCGCAGAACGTGGTGCCGGTGGCGGTCACGGCCACCGAGTCGGTCGATCGTCTGCGCACCTGGGGACAGGTCGGACAGGTCCAATTTGCCGCAACGCGCCGGGAGCGGGCCGCCGCCGAAAAGCACGAAGTGATTGGCATCCGGATGCACGTGCCCTCCGCCGGGGTCGTAGGCAAACTTGGCCACGGCCTCGTGGCCGATGAACGGTCCACACTTGAAGACCAACAGCGATTCATCGCCTGCCCAGCTGGTGCGGGCGGACACGATCCCCATGT
>CAZAQY010000460.1:0-3627 GCA_964486845.1 uncultured Pirellulaceae bacterium | reverse complement strand
GTTTCGGCCGGCACACCGCGGCAGACCTGCAGAAAGTCCTCCAGCAGTTGGCGGAACAGAACCTGCGCGGCTTGATCCTGGATCTGCGCTTCAATCCCGGCGGATTGCTGTCGTCGGCCATCGAGGTCAGCGACCTGTTCATCGCCAAGGGACGGATCGTCAGCACCGAAGGCCGCAACGTCGAACCAAGGGTATGGGATGCCGAGGAAAAGGGCACCTTCGATGGCTTCCCAATGGCCGTGCTGGTCAACCGGTACAGCGCCAGTGCCAGCGAAATTGTGGCGGCCTGTCTGCAGGACCACCACCGCGCGGTCATCATCGGCGAGCGGACTTGGGGCAAGGGCAGCGTCCAGAACATCGTCGAATTGGAGGGTGGCGCCAGCGCGCTAAAGCTGACGACTGCCGGCTATCATCGCCCCAACGGCAAGAACATCCACCGCTTTCCGGACGCCAAGGACAGCGACGATTGGGGCGTCATTCCCAACAGCGGTTTTGAGGTCAAGTTGAGCGCCAAGGACATGACCCAGTTGACCGCCCAATGGCGCCAGAAGGACATCGTGCGGAAGAACGGCGACGCCCCGCCGGAGCCGCCCGAAGGAGCAGATTTCGTCGACCCCCAACTGCAAAAAGCGCTTGAATACATCCGCGCGCAACTGGACGCGGAGAAGCCGGCCCAGGAGCCGGCGGCCAAGGCGGCGCCCAAGCACGACGCCAAACCAGAGGCAAAGCCGGACGCCAAGGCCGAGGAGAAGAAGGAGCCGGGGAAAAAGGACGCGGGGAAGAAGGAACCCAAGCCGCAGGAGGAATGACGAAGTTCGCATGACTCGATGAGGCCTGGCAAGCCAAAGCCCGCACGATGGATCGCGAGACATGCAAATCCTGACGATCGAAACGACTTGCGACGAGACGGCGGCGGCAGTCGTCACCGACCGGCTGGAGGTGCTGGGCTCGGTCGTGGCTTCGCAAGACAAGCTGCACGAGCGGTTTCGGGGAGTGGTTCCGGAGATCGCAGCCCGCGCGCACGTCGAGCGCATTCTGCCGGTGATCGACGAGACGCTGCGTCGTGCCGGGCGAACGCTGCACGACATGGACGCCATCGCAGTGGCGAATACGCCTGGCTTGGCCGGTTCGCTGCTTGTGGGCTTGGTGGCGGCCAAGACTCTGTGCCTGGCCTTGAACAAGCCGCTGGTCGCCGTGAACCACTTGTACGCGCACATCTATGCCTGTCAGGTCGCCAGCGGCAGGGACGTTTTTCCTTGCGTGGGATTGATCGTCAGCGGCGGACACAGCAGCCTGTATCTCTGCGTTAGTTCGTTCGAGTTCCGGCCGCTGGGCGGCACGATCGACGACGCGGCGGGCGAAGCGTTCGACAAGGTGGCCAGTATGCTGGGATTGCCCTATCCGGGCGGCCCGGCGATTTCTCGCGCCGCCGAGTCGGGCAATCCGCGGGCGTACCGTTTTCCGCGTGCCTTGCTCAAGGACGACGATCGCCTGGACTTCAGCTTCAGCGGCCTGAAAACAGCGGTCCGTTACCAGATTGCAGGGCCGGGCCGGCCGGATTTTCGCTCGCTTGACTTGGCCCCGCAGACCGTAGCCGATCTGGCGGCCAGCTTTCAAGAAGCGGTCGTCGACTGCCTGGTCGCCAAGACGATGCTGGCCGTCCGCAAGACAGGGTTGACGGCCGTCTGCGTCGGCGGCGGCGTAGCGGCCAACCGCCGGCTGCGCGCCAGGCTGCAGGAGGAGTCGAACCGGGCGGGCGTGGAACTGTCGATCGCTCCACCGGGCCTGTGTACGGACAACGCGGTCATGGGCGCCATCGCCCTGGATCGACTCAAGGCGGGATTGATCGAGGATCTGGAGTTGGACGTGTATCCGGGAATGGTGAGATCGTAGAGCCGCGGCGACCGGTGCGCGCGAAAAAACCGCGATCGACGTTGCCGATCGCGGCCGGAACTCGATTCGTACTCGGCCTTGGGCGACGATTAGAACATGCCACCGCCGCCAAAGCCGCCCATGCCGCCGCCCATGCCGCCCATGCCGCCCATGCCGCCCATGCCACCACCGCCGCCAAAGCCGCCCATGCCGCCCATGCCACCACCGCCGCCAAAGCCGCCTCCTCCTCTCCCCGTTCCGGTGTCGTCGCCCTGGTAGGTGAATGTAGTCACCTCACCGATGAGCGAGAATACCGGCATCGGAGTGACGCGGACGTAGCGGCGATCCGCGGAGATCACCGCCGACGAGTAGAACTGCGCGCCTTCGGGTAACGTGGTGATCACCGGCCGATAGCCTACGCCGGCGCGACGCGGCAGGCGGCCGTCGCGTTGCGCTTGCAGCGCGTCCCGCAGATAGTCGCGAACGGCGTCCGAATTCTCGTAGGATGCCAGCTGTTGACCCAGCAAGGCCCGGCTGAACTCCTGCTGGACACGGGCCACGGCTGCGATTTGCTGCTCGTCCAAGGCGTCTTTGCGGCGTCCGTTCGTCAGTTCAAAAACAACCACGGCGCGATCGTCGGCCAACGGCACGTGCTTGCTCATGATCTGCTGTTTGTCGGATCCGAATTGCTGGGCGACCTCGACCGTCACCTTGCCTGCGCTCGGCTGACCCCAGACCCGTTTGACCATCAGCCGATACCGGCCGCTGAAGCCTTGCGGGCAAACGTAGTATTCCGAGTATCCTTCGGCTGGCTGGACGCCCGGTTTGGCAAAGACATCGCCGATCATCACGCCGCCGCCCGAAGTGCGGGGGCTGTCGGCCGAGCACACCGTGCCGGTGGGTTCTTCGACGAGCAAGTCGATGTCGGCGTCGCCCGTCCACGCCACTCGGATCACACAATCGCGGACCAAGGCGTTTTGGATCTGCTGGTGAAACTTCTCGGCCTCTTCGCGGCGATTGTCGGCCAGCAACCGTTCATAGGTCGCGCGTGTCACGCGGGCTGCGGTCTGCTGGATGTTCTGCTGGTCCTGAGGCCAAGCTTGACCAAGAATGCCCACGCAAGCCCACTGGATGGCCTGGATATCGTCCAACCGCTGAGCTATGGCCAAACCGCGTATGTACGGCTCGGGACGCAACGGCTGCGCGGCGGCGACGTTCTGGAACAGCTGCAGGGCGCGGCGGTCGAGGCCCAATTGCGTCATGTACGCGGCAACGAACATCGTCTCGTCGACACTGGTGCTGAAATCGACGACCGACATCAGCGCGCGTTCCACTTCCGAGTCGGCGGCGCCGCTGGCCTTCATCGTCAGGCCCAGCCCTTCGTACATCCACGTCTGGGGAAATCCGTTCCGCAAAGCGGCCATCAACAGGACCGTCACGTCCTGGTACTTTTCCCGTTTCATCAGATGCCGAGCCGTCTCGCGAACGGCCAAGCGGGCTGTCTGTTGAGCTTCCGCCGGGGCTTCCTTCAGGTTCTCGAAGTAGGCATTCCAGGCATCCTCGATGCTCTGGCCCGGCTGCGGCTGCAGTTCGATCTTCTCGACCTTCGGCGGCTTCGCCGGAGCGGCGGAGGCGGCGGCCTCAGCGGACGCAGGCGAAGCCGCTTGGCCCTTCTTGACGCCCAGCGACAAATCGTCCTCGACGGCAAACATGCCGCCGCCCATCATGCCTCCCATGCCTCCCATGCCTCCCATG
>CAZAQY010000459.1:0-3734 GCA_964486845.1 uncultured Pirellulaceae bacterium | reverse complement strand
GCGAGGCTGGCGGTTGGCCGCCCCCGCTGCGAATACCCATTCTACTTAACGAGCAAAGTCACTTGCCCAACCATTTGTCCAGGGAGCACACAGATTTTTTCGCCGGGAATTGCTGGTCTGTTGGCATTTTCCTTTCCACTTGTCGCGGCTCGCTTTGAAGAAGGCCACCAGTTTCCGCAGGGGACTTCGGAACTCGAAATGCGCCATGATTTTAGTACCTCCGTGATTTCGTGATCGCTCCGCGCAAACCACAATGGAACAGAATCAGGCACTCGGGAGAACATAGTCCTCAACCAACGCATCGATAACTCCCGTAGAACTGAGCGACGATGGAATTCTGGCAAGTCGCCCCACCTGATCGCAGCCCAGCGCCAGGGCACCCGTCCGCAGAATAGACGCGGCTTCTTCCGGGGACAGGCGAAGGTTGTCGCCCACAACTGGGAAGTCGTCGGGCAACGCCGCGTCCGGCATCGCCGGTTCGATGAAGTCGTCGTCTAAGGCGGCGTTTTGGGCCCTGCGAATCGACTCGATAAAACCTTGCAAGTACGGTCCGGAGTAGGCCTGAAGCCGGGCGATACCCCGCTCCAAGTGAAAGATACAGTCCCGAATTGCCTCCTGCTGCTGAAAGGTCAGGGGCGAGTTCTTGATGAGCAGTTGGTTGGCCCGAACGACCCCGCGGAACTGTTTACTAAGATCGCGAGTGCGATTCCTCATTTCCCAAACGGTATCCCAGCATTCCGACAGCATATCGAGCCACGCACCGCGCTGCTCGTATGCTTCCTGCGCCAATCGCCAATTCGTCTCCCGAACAATCGCGGCCCGATGCGCTCGCTCGCTTCGAGCAAAAGCACCTCGATGCTGCTGTTCGCTCTTCGCGGCTGCCCTGAAGCACCACGTCGCTACTTCTGCGGCAACCAGCAGCGCGCCACCGCCGATGACGATCGAGCCAAGTGACATTTCGTAAGGCCCTCACGAACGAAGCCTGCTATCATTGCTCCCAAGGAATTAGAGAGTAACGGCAATGGATGTGATCGCATGTTCCATTTCCCGCGCCCGCTGCAACAGCGTTTCGATGTGCTGCTGCAACAACTCCCGTTCATCCAGAGGCATTCGATCCGCCCGGCTCGTCAAGGCGTCGGTGAGCAAGACGTTCCAGCGATGATATGCGGTCATAAATCCTTGTATGACCTCCAGTTTCGAATCACGCCGCTGTTGGCGATCTTCGATGGTCGCCAAGACAAGAGATGCCTGAATCCTAATCTCCTCCGTCCGCGCTTCGGCTTCGGCAATCACCGCTGCCGACCATGCCTGCACGCGCGCAGTCGCAGCCATCTCCTGTGCGACCACTCGGGCAGTGATTTCTCGCTCCTTCATGTAGTCCATAAAGGCGCAGAAGCACTGACCAAAGGTCTGAATCGCGCCTTCAAGAACCCTCCCGGCCGCAGTCATCGCGGCCGAAGCAACCTGTCCGCCCGCCTGAATCGTGCCGTGTGCGACGTGCGCCCCGCCTAGGATCAACGCCGTCTGAGGATCCATCGGGGCCACAGTTGGGGGAATGGCTGGGACGAGATCACCTGCGTCGCGTCGTCTCGGTAACTTACTGGGCATGGCAGACTCCATCACAGATCGAAGGCCACGGCTCGCCGCTGCTACGGTCGCCTGGTTTCGTTGACTGTTTCGTGAAATCATCTAGATTGACAGGATCGGGGACAGCAAGCCGGACCAGCGGATGACCTTCGGCAAGTGGATTCGCGAGCAAAGCCAATCGGCAATTTGGTGGTCAGTGCATCCGCCAGGGCTTAGAGCAAGCCGAACCGTCGTCGGCTGCTGACCGAGAATCGTTGGTCCAAATAGCGTGCGAGTGCCGAAACGAGGATATTCTTGGCTTCCTCTTGGGAGTACCCCAGAAGGTCAGTCAACTCTTGCGCCCGTCCGCTGATCGCGTCAGCGATCATCTCCCGACAAGGACTGTACCGCTCGCTGTCCCGGTTTGCGGATAGTGCCGTCGAGTGCTTGAGGACTTCAGCGATGTGCGGATACTGGGTCAGGTCGCTGTCCGTGATGAGGTCAACCAGCACCGCGTTGAAGTAGCCGTCCCCGAACTCCCGCTCGGCCTTGCGCATTGCGGCACGCAATCCGAGCGCGAATCGTTCCGCTTCTTGCTCCGCGCTGACCGCCTTTACCGCAAGCCGAAGGAGTCCGCCATTTAGCTCGTCATCCCACGGCACCGTTTCCAGAGGCAGCGGATGCCCCTCCTTGATGAATTGGAGGTTCATCTCCGGCTGGGATTGACCGACCTCAGTTTCCGAGCGGAAAACCTCCAGGGTTGCGGAGGTTCCGGGCTCCCCAAGGCGGGTCTTCCAGTTTCGCACTCGCGGGTGCAGGGATTCGGTCGGTTTGCTGAAGAAGTCGTCGATCGTTGTCATGAGTTCATCTCCGTACGTGACCAGTTCATCCTGTTGCGTCGTTCACCAGCGCGGACAGCACGAATTGGGCCGCGTTCCGACACGCAATGGGCCGGTGGGCTTCGATCACCGCGTCCCGCTCCTCGTCTGCGAAATCGGATATCCCCTTCACTACACACCAGATCGGATCGTCGGGGACGGTCGATGCGGCGAGCAGACCCACCCCTTCCATCTCTCCCCCGACGATCGGGTCTTCTCCGGCCGGCACGTTCCGAATCAAATCGTCCCGGTAGAATCTGCAGTGGATTCGCGCGGCCCCGGAAAGCATGGCCCCGAGGTAGACACCGAAGGCATGCCCACCTCGCCTCTGTTCGCGGCGGAACGACTCGACCAAACCCGGCCGGGGCAGTTCTCGGTTGACTTGCAGGTATTCGGTCCTATACCCATCCCCACACAGAAGTCGTTTGAGCCAGCGCCGAGGGGCCGGCCTGATATCGCGGTTGTCGTACGGGATGATCGACGTCGATACCAGCTCGTCGCCCGCCTTTTGGTTCCGGGGATCGACACCGAAGGCCATCCCGAGTTGGACGATTCCCTGTGCCCCGGTGGCCACCTTAAACCGCATCGCTCTGCCCGCGCTCCCCAACACGCCGATCAATCCCATGACCAAGCGGCCGCCATCCCTCGCTGGGCGAACGGCAATGACAATCTCGTCTCCCACAGGACCCAACCAGTGATAATCCTCCCCCAAAGCTGACTCATTCTTCTTGATCCGCTCGAAAGGGAGACCACGTGCCATCGCCGCTTCCTTCAGCCCCACTTCCTCTGCTGGCGTGGCCAAGAACAGCAGCAGGGAGCACCGCGATTTAGCAGCGTTTGGACGCGTAGGCATACAGAACCTCGTCGCCGACTCCTTTGGTGCCCTCGTGTCAGAGCCGCCGTTTCCACCTGCTTGCTGTAGCGATCGCGCGAACCACCCAACGCCAATCATACCGTCCACATCGAAATAACCGCCAGCGTCACTTCTGCTCCATCCCTTCCCGATGGACAGCCGACCGCTACGAACCCATCGCATCCGAGCCATTGCCACACGTCTGGATCGACGGCCATGCTGACACACGCTGGTGCCAACAAAAATTCGTTTTTCGCGTGCGTCAGCCCGAACCACCGCCACCCAGTAGTTCTGGGGACTCCGCGGTCCCAAAAGGCCGTCCCGCCAATCAAATTCCTGGGAAGCGGTCAGCGGGCCGTGTTCTGGTACACCCTTTGATTGTTTCGCCGGGTACGTTCACGGCCGAACAAGTCACGCAAGTTCTCGCGGTGGCCTGC
>CAZAQY010000458.1:0-3770 GCA_964486845.1 uncultured Pirellulaceae bacterium | reverse complement strand
CAGTCGCGGCGCGCGTCTGCGAGGTAAAAGCGCAAATCCAGGCCGCGTGAAGTATCGTATCTCGAGGTCTGGCGTGCGGCAAGGCCTACCATCTTCTTTATCCGTACGCGCTGGGGAGGGCTGAGAATGGTTCGCACGGGAAAACCGCGGAAACTGGGATTCACGCTCGTCGAGTTGCTGGTGGTCATCGCCATCATTGGGATCCTCGTGGCACTGCTGCTGCCCGCAATTCAAGCAGCCCGCGAGGCGGCGCGGCGATCACAGTGCCTGAACAACCTCAAACAGATCGGGCTGGGGGTGCATCTGCACCACGACACGAAAAAATGCTTTCCGCCGGGCGGCGTCACCCAGTCGATGGCCGCGGGCAGTCGCCCGAACGGCCACGATTCGACCTGGGTCACCCACCTGCTGAGGTATGTTGAACAGGCGGCTCTGGACGACCAGATCGATTGGACCAACTTCAGTTTTGGTGGCGCGTTGCCGGCGGGCGTGACCGTTCAGAGCGACACGCTGCCCATGTTTCACTGCCCGTCGGACGTCCGGCCCGAGCCGAACAATGCCTATCCGCCGGTCTACTATGCGCGCGGCAACTATGTCGCCAACAACGGGATCGGACCGATGCAAGAGTGGCGCGGCAGTCCGGCCATCACGCGCGAAGGCGGCCTCTTTTACATGGACAGCCGGATGGCGATGGCGGACATCCGTGACGGGACCAGCCAGACGGCCATGGTCTCGGAGATCCGCGCCGTCCGTAAGCTGGGCGATGGTCGCGGCATCCTGCACTATCCGGAAGGACCGCTGTACCATCATAATTACACGCCCAACGACTTGACGCCGGACGGCGTGCGAACAGCATGGTGTATCAGCGAGCCCGAGGCGCCGTGCACGGGAACCTTCACCGCCTGGAATACGCGAAAAATCACCATGACCGCCCGCAGCAATCATCCGGGCGGGGTGAACCTGCTGTTGGCCGACGGCAGCGTCCGGTTCATCACCGAGACGATCAACCTGGATATCTGGCGGGCGATCTGCACGCCCAAGGCCGCGGTGGGCGAGGTCTCGGTCGGCGAGCTGTAGGATGCACAGCCGCCTGCGCATCGTGGCAGCGGCATCGTAGCAGCGGCATCTTGCCGCTGATCCAGCGCACCATCCGTCCGCGCGCCCGTGGGGCGCAGCTTGCGGCGTCCAGCGGCATCGTGCCGCTGCCACGTGGGCTCGCTGCGCGGGCTGCGCCTGCTGTTGTTGCGTGGGCGCGGTCTAAACCTTCAGACCGCGCAGGTCGACCGGGCGGATCTGCCCCTCTTTGATCAGCTCGTCCATGGTCAACCATCTTTTCCGCAGCATGGCCTCGCGGCCCAGGATGGCCGTCAGCGTGCTGTCGACCGACCGACGAGCCGTCTCGTTGCCAAAGTCACCGTGCGTGATACAGCGGTAGAACTCGGCGATGTTCGCTTTGGCGCCTTCGGCATAGATGCCGCCCGATACGGCGCCCGAGTAATGTTTGGATCCGCCGCGGACGAAGGCCTGGCCGCTATAGCCAATGTGCGCCGTCGCCTGTAGGCCCATCAGGTCAGCCGCCAGGTTGTACATGACGGCATTGTTCTGCAGCAACTGGGTCGTATGCGTCCAGCAGGTTCCGTCCGCCAGCTCAAACACGACCCCGCCGCAATCCGTCCGATCGCCGTGCGGATTCGGGCGAACGATGCGAGCATAACCCGTGGCCGCCACGGCGCGCTGGCCGACAACCCAGGTGACGCCGTCGATGATGTGAATGTCGTACAACAGCGCCAAGTCTCCTCCGAGCGCGATCCGCGAGTACCACGCTCGGCGAAACAAATTCTCGATCGTCGGGCCGTCCGGCGGATCCGGCAATTGGCCACAGGTCCCTCCCGAGATGATATGCGCCAAGCCGCCCAATGCGCCGTCATCGACGCGTTGCTTGACTTCCTGATTTGCGGCGTCCATCGGCAGTTGATAGTCGACGTGAAAACACAGCTTTTTCTCCGTCGCCCGTTTGGCCAGCGTCTGCATCGTGAACACGGCGGGCACATCCACGGCAAACGGCTTGGCCATGTAGACGTGGCAGCCCGCGTCGATCGCCGCCGCGGTCTGCTCGGGATAGAAATAGGGGATGTCCTCCAGGACGAGCGCCTCGACACCGCTGTCCAACACCCGCTTGTAGCCCGACAGCCCGCTGAAGCGTTTGTCTGTCGCGACGCCCAGCCGCGCGCCGACCGCGTCCGCCGATTCCTCGAAATAATCGGCCACCGCCACGATCTCGTAGCCCGGATGTTCTTTGAACAGATTGGCGATCCAACTTCCGCGGCTGCCCAAGCCCACCAGCCCCAGACGGATCCGCCGCTCGACGGGGTCCGCGGCGGGTTGCGCGTCTGATTCTTGGCCGAGTCCCGTCCGGGCGACGCTCACCAGCGGCACGGCGGCCGCGGCGGCCTGCTGAACAAACCTTCGGCGAGTCAACGATGAATCATGCGTCATGGTCCAAAGCTCCTGCTGGCGGTAATCTCGCTGCGCGGTTCACGGCACGCGCACCGCACGTCGTACGTGCTCGATCATCGTCCATGATACACGCCGCGCGGCTCGGAATGCCACCTCGCCGCGCCGACCACGGCCCGCCTTTGCGATACACCGCCCCCCGCTCGCCTTTGCCATACACCGACGGACAAGGCCATTCTCGCCCGCGCGCGACACGCCGTGGCCCGTACAACCGTGCGCCCGGAGCATCGCCGGTTGGCGCCTCACCCCGCTTGCTGCCCGCCGCCGCTCTGTTGGGGGACGACCGCTCGGCCCCAATGGGCGAACGCCATTTATTTTGGGTGATCCCCCGTGGAGGAAGTAGCCTCAGCCCACGTAGGCGAGCGCCTCCGAGGCTTGCCATCCGGTCTCGGAGGGCCCGGGTCACGTGTGTCACATCAGACCAGAACCGATCGCTGGCGCTACCGATTTGCGCTGCGGTTGCTGAATGGCACCAGTTTGCGGCTATTTCAAGGGTAGTGCTGTTAGGACTGCGCTTTCCTGGCACGCTCCATCTGATCATGCACTTTTTGAAAGAAGGTATCGAACTCTTCCTCGGATACGCCGATATCACCGGGACTGAAGCGGACAGAGATGTGGTTGCTGCCACCGGTTCGGACATTGAAACCGACGATTCGAGTGGCGAGGAGCAGGATGAGCACAACAGGCCCTGCTAATGCGAAGACAATGTACTCGACGAACAATTCCACCCCAGAGGAGTCCTTCGCGCCTTTGAATATACTGCCGATGACCAGCACACAAAGCCCCGCGATAAAATTTACAACAAGAACCGCCAGAATGAACCAGATCCACTGCGGACGATATCGCTTCTCAACAGTATCGATGCTGCCTAGTGGTATCGCTACGTTTCTGTTATGCTGCAACCGCACGACATAGTAGAAGATCAACGGTGGAAATAACGCCAACAACATCCAGTAAATCGGCGAGAATACGCGTGTGGCCGTATAGAGGAGACGCTGCGTCGTGAGAGTAAGCCGAGTAACGCCTGACTTAAAGATGAACAGTTGCTGGTGACGGATTGTCAGTTCGCCCACCTGCTCTTCACCAGGAAGCAAGGTGAAGATATGTTCCTTTACATTCCCCCGGAACATGTCCTCCACATTCAAGCCTCGGACGCGCTTGCCGAACGGTGTTGGAGTGGAGATGGGATAGGTGTCTTCGTGTGAGCGCCCATCAGTGCCATGCTTGACGGCTTCCTTAAGCTGAGGGGTTGGCAA
>CAZAQY010000457.1:0-3863 GCA_964486845.1 uncultured Pirellulaceae bacterium | reverse complement strand
GAGGTTTTGCCGGGGTGAAGCCGGAGAGCAACACGCGGAAGAAAGCACCGAACCACGAGCGGGTCCCTCCGGCCTTGCCGCACAAAGGGCGGAAACGCCCCGCCAATGCTTGGCTCTCCAGCCGGCTTGGCTGTGGCACGTACGCTGGCAGGCTTGTTTGGTGTGTCGCCCTACCCTACAATCGACAAGCAAGCAGGCCCCAAAGAAACCAGACACCGGAGAGTAGAGCGATGACGAATGACGGGCCATCATGTGCTGAGATTGTTCTGTCGAAGGTCGCCTGTGCGCTCTTTCAAGCTGCTTACCGAGTGCGACTCTACGCGATCGTCGCCCACCCAAAACTAGAGGTCTGGGACAGAAACGGGCGACTCCACCGGCTGTCGTTCGAGGAGGAGTGCTTCGTGCTGGACAACGACGGGCACTACGAACTCTGCAACCCCGACTCTTTAGGTCGGTTATGGGAGGTTCTTGTAACCTGCTTTTCCGACTTACCGCACACGCCGCCCTTTTGACCGCTGTACTTCTCCGCTCTTCCGCCTCACGACGGGCCACGGGCTTTGCTGCCCTGCTCGCGTTCGTCCCGACGCAAGAGAAACGCCACGGCGGGCCAACCGTCGCCACTCGCAAACGCTAGAGATCGCTTCTGTTAGGAGTAACTCCCCCCCGTATTCCGAAGTTCCGGCCTAGAGAGAGAAACGGGCCGTGCGGACAGGGAACCTACCCCCTGCGAATTCGCGCTATACCCCCATCCCACCGGGCACCCTGCCACACTTGGCGAACCTTGGCGGGGCCGGGCTACCGCCACACTGGCGGGTTTGCCACTCTGGCGAACAGCCAAAGCAGGAGAAAAACGGCGGGCGGGCTACCGGCCGGGCTTGGCGAGCTTGCCACTCTGGCGAACAGCCAAAGCAGGGGAGAACGGCGGGCCGGGGCTACCAGGCGGGCAACGCTCCGCCTCCCCCGTCGCACGCACGCACGCGAGGGGGAAGCCAGAGGCACAACAGCAACACGAGGGGCGGCGAAGGCGGCGGGTCGGGGCGGCGGGCGGCGAGACAACCAGGACCATTCCGCCGCCCAACAGACACGGACGGGACCGTACAGAAGCCACACGGGCGGCGGAGGCGGCGGAGTAGGAACGCACCCTTTCCGGGCTACCACAGCAGGAAGGCCAGAAGCAGGAGAAAAGGCGGCGAAAGAGGGGCCGCTTCTTTTTCTCCTAAAGGAAGGAAAGCTTTCGCCGCCTTCGCCGCCCAATGGCCGCTGACACGGTTCCCGACCGTGTTGCGCGGGCGGCGAAACGCCTCCGAAGTCTCGCCGCCCTTCCGCCGCCTTCGCCGCCCAACGCTCGTTCTCGCCGCCCTTTCCTCCTACTGGCTTTGCTCCAGGAGCCACAGCCGCAACGGGCGCGTTCCACCGTGTCCCTTTGGCAGTCGCTCGAACCCGATACCCACCGCCTCTAGGTCTGGTGCCAACCGGGCTAGCGCGTTGCTTAATGGCTGCGCCCCCTTGGGCCAACCAGGCCAGTCGGCCGGGCTGCCGCTCCTGTTCGGGCGAATCTCGCCGGGCCTTGGTCGCCTCTCCTCCAGCGCCAAGGCGTCCAGTAGTTCGGTCGCCGTCCCCGTCCACTCGCCACCTTCGCCACGCTCCAGCAGGTTGCGAAGGGTCGGAACCCACGCTGCCGCTCCCACCGCCGTCTGGCTGGCTTCCTCTTTACTGGCCCATATCGCTGCTAGGACGCTACCATCGGCTAGGCCAAGGGCTGGTTCTGCCGCTGTGGCGAACCTTGCGAAGTCCAAGAGCCGGGGCTTTGGGTCTGGCACCACGACGCTGGCGACACGGGTCAACGCTGTGGACACCGCCGATAGCAACGCACCAAGGATTCTTGGTCTTGCCGCGTCGTACTCCCGCCACAGTTCCGCTTCGGCGAGTCGCTGCTTCGGGGGCGAGACACCTACCAGTAGGCTTCGTTCCAACAAGTCGGGACGAACCGCCGACGAGCCGATGCCGTTGGCTAGGACTGGCCGCTTGGCCGCAAAGACCGTCTGGCCGTTGTCGCTGTACTTTGTCCTGCGGCTGTCGGTTGTCCCTTCCACGAGACCGCAAAGCCAGTCGCTATCGGTCTCGCTAACCTTCGATACGTTGTTGTAGCAAGAGACGAAACGCGACCGAGCCGCGAGTAGCAACGCCTCCTGTTCTTTCGGCAGACCCACGGGCGGTCTGATCGCGGTAGGGTCAACTAGCCGCCGCAAGGCTTCTTGCATAGTCGTCTTGCCGCTACCTTGGCTACCGCTGGCCAGCAGCAGGGGGTACGTGCCAGTCGGCAAGAAGCAACCCACCAGCCACGCGAGTACGAGGGGCCAGTCTTCATCCACTACCGAGACAAAGGGCCGCAACTCTTCCAGCGTCCCGCCTTCTACTGGCAAGGGCAGGGGCAACGCGCCAGGGAACCGCGCGAACCGAACAGCCGGGTTCGCCACTACTTCCCAGCCTTCTGCCGTTATCCGCACCGCTCGCCAGTCCTTGTCTCCCAAGTCTAGCCAGACCGTCTGGCCGTTGTCCGTGCTCGCCACGCGAACCGGGGCTTCGTACTCGTCGCCTCTTGCTCTGGCGATGCAAGCGAGCGAGTCGATTGCTTCTTCTCTGGCCGTCTTGCCGGGCGTCTTGTCTTCCTGCTCCAGCCACACCGACACGAGCCAACCGAGAAAACCGTCACCACCCACCTGGTGCGTTTCCTTGTGGCTGCCCACCGTTACCGTCGCGAAGGCTTCCCCCAAGGGGCTGTGCCACAATTCCGCCCGTTCGCGGACGAAGGACACAAGCCGGTCTGCCTCTCGCCCCTTGCCCTTCCCCTTGCCGCCCTGGTGGCTCTGGTTGCTCTGCTCCCGCTGCCGCTTCTCCTGCCGCATGAGCCGCCAGCCTATCCGCTCTGGTTCCTCCAGTACCTTCTGCTCTGCGGACGCGAGCTTATGTTCCACTCCATCGGACGCGTTTGGAAGCCAAGGCGGTTCGCAACGCTCGTTGTACTTCTCCAGCAACGGGCGGGCTTCGTCCGTACCAAGGCCAAAGTCTCGCAGAAGGCCACAGGCAGCACGCATCATCTGGCCACTACCCCCCTGTCCCTCGATTGCGGGCGGTTGCTCCGAGAGCCAAGCCTTAGCCCGCAAGGTCACCGTTCTGGCCGTCTCTTGTGGCCAACCTTCCGGGCGTCCTGCGTTCATCAGTTCCGCCATGCGGGCCGCTCCAAGCAACACGGCGGGCGGGCTTGCCTCTTCGTTGGCCGTCGCGGGCTTTCCGTTGCCCTTCGCTTTGCCGTTCGTCTTGTGGCGGGCTTCCGGGGCCATCGCCGCCACGCCTTCGAGAAGAGGCAAGGGAACGGCCTTCGTGCCGCCCTTGCTTGGCAACAGGCGTGAGTAGCGGTAGGGCCGCTCTGGCGATTCCTCCCCTTTGCGGTTCCTGGTGCCGTACAACCGGCAGATTCTTGGCGGGTCGAAAACCCGCGTATCCACCTTGGCCGCTGCCGTGTCGAAACGAGCCGCCAACGCCGCAAGAACCCGTTCCACCAACCCGTCATCGTCGGCGGGCAAGTCGATCCGCCACAGAGCATGCCAGCCGTTGCCGCTGTCACCAAGCAACGGGCGGGGCCAACCCTGCTTCTTGCACCACAGCACGACGGAACAGAGCACGGTTTCCGCCGCTCGCTTCTCCTCGTCCGTGCTTGGCGTGTCGGCGGGTCGCAACGGGTCACAGTCCACGAGCAACCAACGCCGCACCGCTACGTCTGCGTCCTTGCTGGCCTTGCCGGGTCGTAGCTCGTTTGTCGGTTTGGTCCGTCGCGGGTTCAAACCGAAGTAGACGGCTTGGTC
>CAZAQY010000456.1:0-3864 GCA_964486845.1 uncultured Pirellulaceae bacterium | reverse complement strand
GTGACGACTTCCTCGAAGCGATCGAGCCAGCCGACCTGGAAGCGACGGAACGACTTGTCAAGATTCGGAAAGAGCACTGTCGCGTAACGGTCGCCCCGTTCGACGAAGCACAGGGCGAACCACTCCTCTGGCTTCTGCTCGGACCAAGTCAGCAGATGATCGGCGACAGCCCAAGCCTTGTCCATGATGAAGACCGGCACGACGGCGTCGCCTTCCGCAAGCCAAAGGCACCCGTCCACGTGCCCGTCCGGGCAGCGGTCCACTTCCCGCAGCCGATCCATCACTTCCGGTTTGTCACAATCTGACGCCGTGCAGGCGAAGAAGGCGTTCGGCTGGAGGAGCGGGACGTACGACACGACTATGGCCGTTCCTTGCTTCTGTTCCCCTCCTGATCTCTTGGATTTCGCAGGCACGCAATCGCCTCCACGGTATTCTGATGGGTCGGCTACCGGCATGTTGCATCCAGGATGTCCGCGGTAAACTCGGCGGACTGACGTGCCACAGGGAGAAGTCCCCGAAAGAGCAACGTGCGGAAGGGGTATCGAAGCCAGAGCGGGTCCCCACCCAGTAGGGTACATTACACCGTGTGGGTTCCACCAATACTTAGGTCCGGTGTTGAAACGACCGACAGACGTGACCGGCAGACGGGAGAACAGCCATGCAAATTGACGACGCGATCCAGGCAGTTCGGGCTTTCCACGAAAGGACGGCCTCGCCCATCGCGGACCGCCCGCGACTTCTCCCCGGCGGGAAGGTAGGCGCCGAAGTCCTCGCCCGGCAACTGCTGGCGATCAAGGCGGAAATCCGCGCCGATGGCGACAACTTGCTGCTGCAACGAGCCGCGATGGCGATCGAAGAACTGGCCGAGTGGCTCCAGGCCCATGCAAAGGGCGACTTGGTTGCGGCGGCAGACGCCTGGGCGGACCGGGCGTTCGTCCTGTTCGGCGACGCGGTTGCTGCAGGTCTGCCAGCCGCTCCCCTTTTCGCCGAAGTCCATCGGAGTAACATGACCAAGGAGCCTGTGGCTGGACGGTCAGGGAAGGCCCATAAGGGTCCCGGTTACACTCCGCCGGACCTGGGAGCGATTCTCAGGACCGCAGGAAGCAAGACCTGACGCACTGGCGTACGATTCTTGTCCAAGTCGACAGTTCCGGGAGGTTGACGGGCCACATTGGATTTCGCTGCGGGGATGAACGCTGATGATGCTGTTTGAGCCGGTTACTATCGAAGCCTGCCAGGATCACCTGAGGACACATGGAACCGGCGTCTCCCTCGACGTAGCGTCGATGCCAAAACCAGCCGATGGCTATGCCGCGTTCCGAGCCACGCTTGAAGACGGAGACGTGGACCGGATATTCCTCTGGTTTGAATTTCGGAAGCACACCAAGAACGGGTCGGGAAAGCTGACCGAAGCACTGCTGGAATTCATCAGCGAGAAGCGGATCAGGCGACTCGTCGAGGGCGATAAGGCGAAGGGCTGGGAGCCGATCGACCTGCGGACTGCGTCTCGCTTCGAGCCGATGTTGCTCACCAACGACGTGGTTCATGGTCCGCTGTACGCGATCGACGGCAACCACCGGTTGGTCGCTCAGTTCCTGTCCGGCAGGAGCTTTGCCGGAGTGCCCGTCTACGTCTGCACACACGCCAAGATGCTGGAATGGGCGTACATCACGGACGTCGCGAGGGTATGGTACAAACAGCAAGTGGCAAATCGTTCGGCGGATTGATTTGAGCACACCCGCATGGTACTTGGCGATGGCATGGCGACTCGACCGTCGCCCTCCCCAGAGCACGCGGCACCGGCTTCAACTATTCCCGAAGGTCGCAGGTTCGCCCGGCATTCTCGGAGGTTCGTCGCCACCACCATCGGGACACGGGTGCGGCAGGTATTCCGGCGGTTTCCGCCGACCGATTCCCAAGCGGCCCCTTGAGAATAGCCTGCCGACATCCGACTGGGCTACGGCGAACCGCCCAAATCGAGCACAGCCTACGTGGCGATTGACAGGTTTCCGGTAAAGAAAAAGGCCCCCGCCAGTCCGGACCAGCGGGGGCTTTCGTTTGATGGACGCCCAGCGTTCCTCAGGCAGTATGCGACCTTTTGGAAGGGCCACAAATCTGGGAACAGCTGTCTTGGTTGGGGACGCTCTCGCGTCCAAGTTCGGCGTCCAATTGATTGTCAGCTGACGTGTGCATCTTATGCGTTTTCCCGCTATCGAGTCAAGCCACCGCGCGGAGAACGTGTCATCGTGCCAGACCGTGACGGCAGCAACCTACCGGGTCAGGGCAGACGAGCTATTGGAAGCACCAACCGAACTTGCGGCGATTCTTAAGCACCATCGCCATCACGTCCGTCTGCCTAGCCGCAAACGTCTCGTCGTGGTGCCGGAAACCCAGACCGCCATGAATGAACTCGTGGGCGGCGATGGCGATTAAACGGTCCCGCTCTGTCAGCCTGAACCGCTTGCGAAACGACCGGCTGCCGCTGGATTTCTGCTCGACCAGGACGACCGGATTCAGGAAGTAGACCTTGCCGTACTGCCCCTCCTCGAACTGGGCCTCGTCGTCCGCAGTGAAGACGAAGCCGATGGCAAACTCGGCCTCGTGCTCGAAAATCCGATGCAGCGTCAGCAGTATCCGACCCCAGGCCCGGACCAGCTTGCGGCTGTATGGGCTGAATTCGCCGGTGTCCGGCAGGAAGTACCGGGGAATCTCCAGCCCCGTCTCGTTCTTGACCAAGAATTCCTGGCCGATGCTGGCCGTGGGACGCGGCGGAGCCTGCCGGGCGGGAGCGAGAGCCGCGACTCGGACTGATGCTGGTGTTGGCGCACCGCCGCAGCCGGGTTGCGCCGCAGGGACATCGGCAGCCGGTCCCGCTACCAAGTCGCGGACATCGACGGCCCGCTGGCTGCAATGCCGAAGCCGGTCACCCGCGTAGTGCCGGTAGTCGGGATCACGGCTTTTCAGGGCCGAGCGTTTGTCGACCGCCAGTTCCGTGACAAACGCGGACAACTGGCCACTGTAAGGCCGGACCAGACCATCGCGGTTTGCCGTCAGGACCTCGTTCGACTTGCCCTTCAACTCAACGATGACACCCCGATCAGCGGCCACGTACTCCGTGAACATCGGGATGCCGCCGATCCGGACGACCATCGTGTGCGGATGCGTCCTGTTCGTGTAGACGACGCCAAAGCCCAGGTCCCGACGCGGCTTGCCCTTGCGCAGGTTGGTCTCCAGGATTTCGCCATTCAGTCGGAGTTCGCCACTCCACTGGGCACCGGCGGCAAACTCGCGGGCAGCACGTGTCAGCCTGCCCACGTAGTCACCAGCGACCACGACTTCCGACCGCACACCCGAAAGGAATTCACCGGTCTCCGTCAGGTCGTAACTGCCCCCGACTCCGGACACCAGAAGGTTCGCCGTCTGTATCTTGTACGACTGATGAGCGAGGTAGCAGCCCAATTTGGCCGCGCCAAATCCGCCCACGGTGCCGTCGCAGGTCTTGCTGGTTCCGCCAATCGAGAGCAGCTTGTTCACCAACTCGTCCCGATCCATGGGGCGACCATCGTTCTCGACAACGATCTTGGTGCCGCTCCTGCAGGGCTCGATGCTGATTGAAATGTGCTTGCTCCCGGCATCCACGCCATTGGCCACAAATTCGCGGATCATGGCCCGAGGCCAGTCGGCGTAGTCGCGAAGAGTCCGCTGAAACCAGTCCGGGCTGATGGTGACTTGCATCGTTTGCCTTGGCCTCCCGCGCGAATGTGTCAAGCCATGCCACCGGAGTAAATATTCCCGGATGGTTGACAGGCTTCATTGGGCAGCGAGGGCAAGCGATGTCTCTTACAGGAAAGCGATCTGGGAAAC
>CAZAQY010000455.1:0-3872 GCA_964486845.1 uncultured Pirellulaceae bacterium | reverse complement strand
GCTCCGACTGGTCCTCTACGTGGGGCAGGTTTCCCAGCCTGCCTGGATCATGGCAGGTTGGGAAACCTGCACCACTTTCATGAAAACGCAGCAATTGGAAGAAACGCGTCCTTCCTCAGGCGGTCCAAGCCGGCTGGAGAAGCTCTCGCACCTCATCGGCTCCGTCGTGGTGGTGCTGATTTTCGCGGGTGCTGCCTGGTTGTTGTACCACGAGTTGAAGCACTACCGGGTGCGCGACATCCGCCACAGTCTGGGCATGATTCCTGCGGGCCGCGTCTGGCTGGCCATCGGCCTGACGGCCCTGAACTACCTGGTCCTGATCGGCTATGATTTCTTGGCGGTCCGTTCGATCCGGCATCCGTTGCCGCTGGGCCAAATCGCGCTGGCGTCGTTCACGGGCTTCGCGACCAGCTACAATTTTGGCGCCTTGCTGGGGGGAACGTCGGTCCGTTACCGCCTGTATTCCGCCTGGGGGCTGTCCGCCGTCGACATCGTGCGGCTGGTGCTGATGCTAGGCTTTACGTTCTGGTTCGGCATCTTCGCCCTGGCAGGCGTGCTGTTCCTGGTCGATCCGTTTCCGATCCCGGCGGGACTCTCGCTGCCGTTTACCACGGTGCAGCCGCTGGGGTGGGGGCTGCTGGGTCTGGCCGTCGGCTACCTCGCTCTGACGGCGTTTTGGAAGAAGCCGATTCGCTTCCGGAATACCGAGATTTCGCTGCCGGGTCCGGGCGTCTCCGCCTTGCAGTTGCTGATTGCGGCGGCCGATCTGATTGTCGCGGCGGCCATCCTCTACGTCCTGCTGCCTCCCGATTTCGGCTTGGATTACTTCGAGTTCCTGGGGATCTATCTGCTGGCCGTGGTCGCGGTCATCTTCTCGCACGTGCCCGGCGGAGTAGGCGTCTTTGAACTCATCGTGTTGAAACTGGCGGGCGCCCAGTCGAACGAGAAATTGGTCGCAGCCTTGTTGATTTTCCGGGCGATCTATTACCTGTTGCCGCTGCTGATCGCGGCTGTCCTGTTGGCCGGTCACGAACTGGTGTTGCGGCGGCGAGCCACGGAGCGTCTGCTGGCGGGATTGTACGCCGCCGCCAGCGCGGCGGCTCCCTCCTTGCTGGCCTACGCCGCCTTTGCGGCCGGAGCCATCCTGCTGTTCTCCGGCGCGCTGCCCGTGATTCCAGCCCGGCTGGGTCAACTCGAACTCCTGGTTCCGTTGCCGATCATCGAGTTGTCACACTTCGTGGCCAGCCTGACGGGGACGGGCCTGTTGGTTCTCGCACGCGGCCTGCAACGGCGGTTGGACTCGGCTTGGCGGCTGACGATCGTGCTGTTGGCCGTGGGAATCGCCTGTTCCCTGTTGAAAGGTTTTGACTTCGAAGAAGCCCTCGTGCTGGCCGTCGTGCTGGCCGTGATCGCCGCCTGCCGGCAGGAGTTCTTTCACCAAGGTTCCTTAAGTCACCTGCGATTCACCACGGGTTGGATGACCGCCGTGGTCTTGGCCGTCCTGGCATCCGTTTGGCTGGGATTGTTCGCCTATCGGCACGTCGATGAGTTGGCTGGCGTGTGGAGCCACGTCGCGTGGCACGCCGATGCGTCCCGGTTCCTGCGGGCGAGCATGGGCGTGGTGGCCATGTTGCTGCTGATCGTCGTCCGCCGGGCGGCGCGCCGACGGCCATGGGAAGCCGTGCCGCAGCCCGAGGCAGACCGGGCCGCCGTCGAGGCCATCGTCCGCAACTCGCCTCGAACGGCAGCCAACCTGGCGCTGCTGGGCGACAAGTCCTTCCTGCTCAGCGAGCAACGCACGGCCTTTGTGATGTACGCCGTGCAAGGCCGCTCGTGGGTCAGCCTGGGGGATCCGATCGGGCCGGACGACCAGCGCATCGACCTGGTTTGGAATTACCTGGAACTGGTCGAACGCGCCGATGGCTGGCCGGTCTTCTATCAGGTCGACGAGCAGCATCTGCCGCTCTACCTGGAAGAAGGGCTGGACATGCTGAAGCTTGGCGAAGAGGCCCGCGTGCCGCTGGATACCTTCACGTTGGACGCCAAGGAGCGGGAGGAATTGAGCGAGACGCACGACACCGTCCGCCGGGAGCATTGCCGCCTTGAGATCCTGCCGCCAGAACGCATTCCGGGCTTTCTGGCCGAGTTCCAGGGCATTTCCGATGCGTGGCTGGCCCAGCGGCAACTGGTCGAAAAGCGATTCTCGCTGGCGTCTTTCCAGGCTGCGTACTTGAGTCGTTTCCCCTGCGCGATCGTGCGGCAGGGCGGCCGAGTCATCGCCTTTGCGAATCTCTGGTTGGGAGCGGAGAAGGACGAATTGTCCGTGGATTTGATCCGCTACCGGCCCGGAGCGCCGCCGGGCCTGATGGAGTACCTGTTCGTCGAGTTGATGCGGTGGGGCCGGCAGGAAGACTACCGCTGGTTCAATCTGGGGATGGGGCCGCTGGCGGGTGTCGAGGACCGGCCGCTGGCGCCTTTATGGACTCGAACGGCCGGATTGACGTTCCGGCACGGGGCACATTTTTCTGGTCTCCCGGAATTGCGGCGGTTCAAGGAGCAGTTCGCACCCGTCTGGGAGACGAAGTACCTGGTGTCCCCCGGTGGTCTGGCCCTGCCCCGCATCGTCGCCGACGTAGCCACGTTGATTGCCGGAAAGACGATGCCCCCCGGCTCCGGGTAGACACGCAATCAGAGGCGGTAGGACGGCGCAGAAGCCGGGCGCTTTCGGACAAGCCGGGCTTCTCTTCAGCCGAGAACCGGCGGGCTCGCGCCGGCCGTTCGCCTTTCGGTATGCAACTGCGGGCGAAACCCTTGTCGGCTGCGCCGCGAGAAGAGTAGAACGCCTGTTAGCGTGAAATGAGCTTCCGAGACCGCAGAACCGGCAGCCTGGAGGCCCCCTCGGCACGTTGCTGGCGAGTCACTTTTCGTTGCGAGGCCAGCGTCATGAAACGGCTCGGCACTCTGGAGATGCTGGCGGCTGTGGCGTTGATTGTCGGCGATGGGATGGGCTCCGCGACCGCGAAGGACAGTCCGGAACAAATACAGAAGGCGTCGGACATCGTCGTGCAGACGTTGCAGCGCGAGACGCGGGAGGAAGTGCAGGACCGGCGCGAGTTGCTGCAGGCCGCTCTGGAGGCTGCGCCGGATCATCCGCTGGCCCGTTGGCAAAACGGGTTCGTGTACGACGCCCAGCACCGGGAATGGCGGAAGTTCGACGACACGATCGCCAGCGGCGCCAAGGATGACACCCTGGTCAGGTATCGCGAGATGCGAGCCAAGTCGCCCCATACCGTCCCCGGCCAGTTGTAACTCGCCAACGGGTGTGTGGACCGGAAGTTAGAGGACCAGGCGCGGGCGCATCTGTAGCGCGTTTTGGACCTCAACACCGATCATGTTCAAGCATGCCGGCTGTTGGAGTTCCTGCTCATCAACGGCTCGGCATCAACTGCGTCCGGCTCCACTACATGGACGCGCCCTAGGGAAATTTCCGGAACGAGAAGCAGCCGAGCATCGTGGCCGAAGATCCGACCACCCGGCGCAACCTCGATCCCGCGATGCTCGACCGGCTTGACTACATGATCGCTGCATTCAAGAAGCGGGGCATCTATGTGAACGTCAACTTGCACGTTGCCCGGCATCTGGACGCCCGCGACGGCTTCGTCGACGAAGGCCCCGGGATGAACAAGGGAGTCGACAACTTCATTCCCGGAATGATCGAACTGCAAAAGGAATACGCCCGCAAGTTGCTCGGCCGCGTCAACCCGTACACCAGCGCGGCCTACGCCGACGAGCCGTGCATCGCGGTCGTTGAAATCAACGTGACCGTTCTACGAACCACATCTTGCAGGCCGTGCTAGTCTGAGGGACTGGTG
>CAZAQY010000454.1:0-3961 GCA_964486845.1 uncultured Pirellulaceae bacterium | reverse complement strand
GGTAGACGAGCGTGGTCTTCTCCTGTCCTGCCCCGATCAGCCGGATCTTGGACTTCGGCCGGATCGCCTCATGCAACTCGTAGGTCCCGGCCGCTAATTGGACTGTGTCCCCGGGCGCGGCCCCGCTGATGGCCGCTGCCACGGCCTGAGAATCAAAGCCCTGCGGCGAGATCGTCGGGGCCAGCCGGTCCCGGGCGGGTCCCGCTTGCTCGCCAGCGATTCCGAGCGATGCCGAAGCAGCCAAACCAACGAGGACGAATGCGGTCGTGCGAAACGGTGTCGCGGCGCTCATGGTGTCACCTGCTTGTTGCTGGATGCGAATTCGGGCGGCAGGTCCTCGCGGTTGATGATCCAGGGGTGCTCCAGGAGTTGCTTGGTGTTTCGGTTCCGGCCCAATCCCCAGTTCCCGTGCCACGCGAGGAAGAAGCTCGCCTTGGGGAAGTGCGTCTGCACACCGGCGATGAACCGCAGGTAGTCATAGTCGCCGGGCGGCTTCTGCGAGCCGTGCGGGCCGAACTCGGTGAAGCCGAACGGCTTGGGCAGCCGGACGACGTCGTCGTAGCCCCGGATGTGCTGCGGATCGACGAAATCGGTGTAGGCATCCAGGCCGACCACGTCCACGTACTGGTCGCCGGCGTAGTACGCCGCCGTCTTCGAGCCGTGGTTGGGGCCGTAGACCCAGAGCAGGTTGTTCAGCCCCTTGGTCTTCGTGAAGTAGTCGAACATGTGCCGCCAGACGCGGATGAACACGGCCGGGTCCTTGGCGCCCCACCAGAACCAGCCACCGTTCATCTCGTGAAACGGCCGCCAAAGGACCGCCACATCGGCGTCCTGCAATTCCTTGAGCCCGTCGGCCAAGGCATCGAGTTCCTGCATCCACCGCGTGTACGTTTCGCTGCCCGGCGTGATGATCGACTCCAGATCGACGCCTTGGTCGCGGAGTCCACCGCCCTTCGGATTGGCCGGGTTGTAGAGGTGGGTACTGATCGTCACCAGCCCACCTTGGCGGCTGTAGTCAATGGCCACGCGGTTCACCGTCTTGGTCTCGACACCGCCCTTGCCGAAGTCGGCGTAGTCCAGGCCGATCATGGCCGGCCAGTGTCCGGTCTTGTCGAACGCATCCTGGCAGTCAGCCACGTTGGCGCGCGGGCCGTAACTGGTAAACTGGCCGGAGACGAGCCGCTTGTCGGTCTGCTGGGGGAGTTTCTCCAGGTAGTTCAGGACCGCCCGAGCCTTGGCGTTCGTCTGCGGATTGGCCGGCTCCAGGGCGTGCGCAAGCAGGCCGGCATGGAGAACCAGGAGGATGACGGGCAGCGGCAGGAATCGGTTCATGGGTTCATCCCCGATAATGGACGCGGGCGGTGGCGTTCAGGGCACGACCGTCGGCCGGTCGTGCTGGCCGGCGGTGTCCTTTATACTGGCTGGCCGGCCGGACCGTCCACCAAGCGAGGACATGAAGTTCGGTACGTTGCAACAATCGGTCGGTCAGCGTCACCATCCTGGCTACGCCCCCCGCCGCGATCGTTCTGGGGGCGCGCCCCCACCGCGATCATCCGCCGGGCGCCCAGGGGACGCCTCGATTGTCCGCAGCAATCCCGGGCCACACGACGGACACACCTTCTGCGCTTTTCTGCGGCCCGCAGACGGCCGCTGAGATATCGGATGAGCCAAACCAGCCAGATCAACTCCGAACGCGTTAGGCGGCATCCTGGAGCTTTTCAAGGGGTAGCAGGATGGCGGAGCCAGTCACCAAACCGGCAGGCCGGGATGAGCATCGTCGGGATCAGGAGGGCAGAATCCCTGCGGCAGACGACCATGACGCAGCCACGGCGGGACACCATGAAGAACAACCCAATCCCTAGCACGCTGTGTGACGCCGTACAGACAGTTCCCGGCAGAATCGAAACTCGCTGTACGAAGCGCTACAGCTAGTTTCCGGCACCGAGAATCGAAACTGTCTGTGCGGAGCGCCACAGCAGGTTTCGTAACCGGCGATCCGCGGCGAGTCCCAGTCTGATCTTGGGCGTGCCTCTTGAATCAACGGCAGCATACGCCGAGAGTCTAAACCCAAACCCATTGTAATTCGAGCCTTCGGAATGTAGACCACACGGGGCAACGCAGGAGCCCGTGGTCTACTTTCCGAAGGAGAGAATAGACGATGTAGTAGTAGAGCAAAGTTTGCTCTATGGCGCCAGCAGACGTGGAACTGCATCTTGCCCTTTGCATCGCCGTGCCTCGGGGTGGTTCTTGGCGTGTCGGCAAAGAAACTCGGGTACCGGCTCGCGCAGGTAATGCCGCGAAAACAGCGTTTGAACGGCGGTTCAAAGCCGGCGGCGTAAGACCGGAACTCGCCGTAAGGCACCGTACAGTTCGTTACCCGGCTGTCGGGCTGTCTATAGGGCACCGTACGGACAGGCTCCCAGACGGCACGGAGAACCAGTCGCCTATTCCAACCCAAGGTACGCTAGAATCCGCAGTCATAGGCTTCCATGCGGCTGCCAGCGACGTCGGCCTACTACGCACCGTTCATCGACGGGGGGGCACCAGCCAACCAACAGAACTCTTGGAGACGAGACCAAGGATGCCAAACCAGATACGAATCGTTGCGCCCGGCCCCACTGACCGCACTGTCCGCGCCGCGGACGGCCAGATCCTGCACGCCCCGGCCGGCTGGGAATTGCTGCCGCCCGGCGATGCCGGCCTCACGCGGCGCGTGAAGGCCGCCGGCCCCACCTGGACGGTCCAGGAGAAGAAGGGCCGCAAGACGTTTTCCCGCGGTGTCTGGGCACCGGCAGACCGGCTCGCCGCGGTCCGCGCCAAGCTGGAGGCAGAACGCTCGACCGACGCCTACGCGAAGCGGCGGGCCACAGACACGGCCAGGCGGGAGCGGAAGCAGACCGAATACGTCGAGGATTTCCGCGGGGCGGTCCTCGCGTTCCTGGACTTTGCCCCCTGTCACGCCGGCCTGGCCGAGCAGCTCGCTGATGCCGTGACCCAGCACGCCACGCCCGTGGGGAGCGGCACAGTGGCCCGCACGCAGCGGATACCGATCGAACGACGGGCGGAGTCTGCCGTGATTGCCTGGCTGCGGCACGCGACGACCGCGTACGACAACATGAAAATCCCCCGGATCAAAGGAAAACGCCGGGAGGTCCGCCGGATGCTGGCCGAGCAGTCGCGGCGACTGCTGGAGAGGTACTGCGCCGGAAGTGAAGCTGACCCGGCCTGCCCGCTGCGGCGGGCGTTGACGATCACCAGCCCTTCCCCGTCGTGACAGAGGACGCACGCAATGCAGATTTGGGTTGACGCCGATGCCTGTCCGGGCGAGATCAAGGAGCTGCTGTTTCGCGCCGCCAACCGAACGAAGACCAAGGTGACCCTGGTCGCCAACCAGTCCATGCGTACACCCCGATCTGAGTTCGTGGACAGCCTCATGGTCCCCGTCGGCATGAACGTGGCCGACCGACGCATCGTGGAGTTGGTCCAGCCCGGTGATCTGGTAATCACGGCGGACATCCCGCTGGCGGCGCAAGTGGTCGCCAAGGGCGCACAGGCCCTCGATCCTCGTGGCGAGCTGTACACAGAGGCCAATGTCGGCGAGCGACTGGCCGTGAGGAACCTGTTCGACAAACTTCGCGGGGGAGGCCAGATCACCGGGGGACCGGTGGGTTTCACGGCCAAGGACCGGCAGGCGTTCGCCAATCAGCTCGATCGCTGGCTGACGGCGGCCAATGGGCGAGTCAGGGCAGACAGGACAAAACCATGAACCAAACAACCCGCTGGATCGGCCTCGTCGTCTCCATCCTGATCTGCTTCGCCGCGGCCGGCATTGGCAGTCTGGCCACGACGCCCCAGATCCCCGGCTGGTACGCCAATCTCGCCAAACCGACCTGGACGCCGCCGGGCTGGATCTTCGGCCCGGTGTGGACGCTGCTCTACCTGATGATGGCGGTCGCGGCCT
>CAZAQY010000453.1:0-3962 GCA_964486845.1 uncultured Pirellulaceae bacterium | reverse complement strand
GGTTTTCGGTCAAGATCAGTTTCTTGACTGGAACATTTCTCCTAAAGTGCAAGCAAAATGCGTACGTCCCGTGTTGGCCGTGAACGCCAAATCCGCGAGCGTCTGGTCCGGTTGTTCCAGCAGGAAGTCCGCGCAGCGGCCCGCCAAAGCCTGCAACGCCTCCGCCGACCTCGCGGACATTGTCCAGACGTGGCGCGGCCTTTCCCGCTGGCTTCCTCGCTCCTTATCCGCCTGGTCGCGCTGCGGTGATTCCTCCAGAATCACGTGGGCGTTGGTACCGCCGAACGCAAATGCGCTGACGCCTGCACGCCGCGGTTCTGCGCCCCGCGGCCACTCGCGCAACTTGGTGGGGATCTCCAGTCCCGAACCTTCCAGTTTCAGCAACGGATTCGGGGTCTGCAGATTCAAGTGCGGCGCGATCTTCCCGTGCTGCAGCATCAGGACCACCTTGATCAGCGCCGCGATGCCCGCCGCGCTTTCCAGGTGGCCGATATTGGTCTTGACCGACCCGACCACCAACGGTCGCTCGGCGGAACGTCCCGCGACCAAGACCGCCCTCAAGGCCTCGATTTCGATGGGATCACCCAGTCGCGTCCCTGTGCCGTGCGCTTCCACGTAGCTGATATCGTCGGGCCGCAAACGGGCATCGGCCAACGCAGCGCGGATCACCGCCTCCTGCGCGGGACCGTTGGGAGCCGACAGTCCATTGCTGCGTCCGTCGTGATTCACCGCGCACCCGCGTATCACGGCTGCGATGCGATCGCCGTCGGCCAATGCCTCGCGCAATCGCTTGAGCACGACCACGCCGCAGCCTTCCCCGCGGACGTAGCCGTCGGCCGCCGCATCGAACGCCTTGCAGCGCCCGTCGGAGGCCATCATGTGGGCCTTGGTCAGCATCAGAGTCGCCTCCGGGCTGAGCATCAAGTTGACGCCTCCCGCCAGCGCCAGATCCGATTCGCGCCGCCGCAGGCTCTGGCAGGCCAAGTGAACCGTCACCAGCGAAGAAGAGCAGGCGGTGTCCAACGCCAGACTCGGTCCGCGGAGATTCAAGAAGTAGGAAAGGCGATTGGCCATAATGGCGTGACTGTTGCCAGTGGCCGAGAAGATGTCCGCGTCGCAGATGTCCTTGGATTGCAGGATGGCATAGTCAAAGCCCAGCACCCCCACGTACACGCCCGTCATGGTCTGGGCGAGTCGGTCAGCGGACAATCCGGCATCCTCGATGGCCTCCCAGGCAACCTCCAAGAGCAGCCGCTGCTGGGGATCGATTCGCACGGCCTCGCGAGGCGAGATATCAAAGAACTCGGGGTCGAATTCATCCACCTTCTCCAGGAATCCGCCCCACCGCGTATTCATTTTCCCGGGCGCTGAGGTGTCTGGATCGTAATAATCATCGATGTTCCAGCGATCCGCCGGGACTTCGCGGATGGCATCCCCTGCGCCGCTCAGCAGTCTCCAGAACGACGCTTGACTGTCCGCTCCAGGGAATCGGCATCCGACACCGATGACAGCGATCGGTTCCCACCGGGCCACCTCGTACTCCGCCAGTCTTGCCTGGGATTGCCGGAGCAAGTAGTACGCCTTTTGCAGCGATGTCAGTTGTTCGAGTGGCGTTTCAACCGTCATTTTTCCACCCCCATTACCCGTGCAGTCTCCGTCGCTCGGTGATCTGGCAACATCGCGTCTGCTTGCCAAGAGCTGCAGGCCCCGTCAAAAAACGTCGCAGATCGCTCGAGTCGATTAGGCGAATAGGCCACCAGTGCGGATTTCGCACGAATCCGAGGGGAACTGGAATCCCTTATTTCGAGGCAACTAACAGCCAGAAACACACCGATTTCGCGTCACCAAATCCCCCTCGGTTGACGTTTTCCCAAGGTGTACTGTTCTGGCGTGTTCAGATAGCTTAATCAACGTGGAGATGATTGGCAATTGATGCAATATAGACGATCTAAGTAGCCTGCTTGGGCGTGGTACTCACAAACAGAAAATGCTGTCAAATCCGAACTTCCCCATGCTGCAACAACGGGCGGCTTCGGCCGCGAGAGGTGCTGTAGGTAGGATGCAAGGACATCGGGACCATCAGCGTCTTTGATTTGCCATTTCCTGACGAAGCGATGCTTCGATCTCGGCGTGGCTCATCTGCTGAATCTCACGGAGCAACTGGCTGGAGTCAAACGTCGTTATGGGGAGGGCGGGCAGCGGGGACGCGACTGTCTGGTCTTCCGAAACACTGTCGGGATTCGCCAGCCAAGTCGCGAGGGAGACAATGTTCGGATGGTTAAAGATCGCCGTGGGCGACAACTCTCGCTGGAGCCAAGCCTCCAAGTCCGTGGCGACCTCGACCGCATCCAGCGAGCCCATTCCCAGCTCCATGAACGGCTTGTTCACCTGGACCTCCAAGGCCGGCACTCGCATTTGTGCGGCGATTCGCTGTTTCAACCAAGACTCGATCTCCTTCGCTGTTGGTTGCCCCACCGATTGAAGCCGTTGGGGGACCAGTGGAGGAGATTTCTTGTCATGGAGTCCGGCGACCCATTTGGCATGGACTTCGAGTCCATTCCGTAGAAACAGATCGCGACAAGCGCCTCGGCATCGTTTGCCGCTGGTTGTCGTCGGAATGGTGCCCGCCTTGGCCAATACAATCGCGTAGACTTCGAGATCGTGGGCCGTGGAGACCGCTCGGCGGACCGCCTGAAACGCGGCGTCACCGTCAAGGGATCGTGTTCGAGGTTCGATTTCCTGGACGATCACCAGTCTCTCTTCCCCTTTCACTTCCACGGAAAACGCCACACCGTGACCGGCCCAGAAGCCGGGATGCGCCGCTTCGACGGCAAGTTCGATGTCTTCCGGGTAGTAGTTGCGGGCTCGGACAATGATCAGATCCTTCAACCGTCCCGTCACGAACAACTGCCCGTCGCGCAGGAATCCCAAGTCCCCGGTTCGCAAAAAGGGTCCCTCTCCCGTGCTGGCCAAACGTGCGCCGAAGACCTTCCGCGTGGCCTCCGGTTGGCCGTAATATCCGGCCGCGACGCAGGGCCCTTGCACCCAGATCTCGCCGACACGCCCGTCGGGACAGGCTTTGCGTTCCTCGGGCGCAACGATCACCACTCGCTGACCAGGAATCCGCGCGCCGCTTCCGACCAGGCTGCAAGCATGCGCGTCGCCGGGAGGTGCGTCTTCCACGATCTGTTGCTCCAGCGCGGAAGCGGCGGCGTGAACCACTGTCGGAGGAACATCACGGGGGCCACCTGAGACCATCAAAGTCGCCTCGGCGAGTCCGTAGCAAGGAAAGAACGATTCGCGGCGGAATCCGCACGGCGCGAAGGTCTCAGCAAACTGCTCCAGCGTGCTGGATCGAATTCGCTCGGCGCCGGTAAAGGCCACCTGCCAACTGCTCAGGTCCAGTGCCTTACGTTCCTCCTCGGACACCTTCCGAGCGCACAGAGCAAACGCAAAGTCAGGCCCGCCGCTGATCTCGGCCCGCATCCGCGAGATGGTGTCAAGCCACAAAGCCGGACGCTGCAGAAAGGCAACCGGCGCCAACAAGGTGCACGTGCCGCCGCAGTATACGGGCTGAATCACGCCGCCGATCAGCCCCATATCGTGGAACAGCGGCAGCCAAAACACGGCACTGCTGTTCGCCGTCGTACCGAACGCCTGACGGATGAGGGCGGCATTGGAAATCAGGTTCCGGTGGCTGACGATCACTCCTCGGGGCGAAGACGTCGAGCCCGATGTGTATTGCAGAAAAGCCGTGTGTTGGGCTTCGACCCGCGTAGCTTGCCAGTCACCGAGTCTTTCCGTTGGTATCTGGTCGGTCGCCAGCCAGGGCAGTTCCACATGACGCGATAATTCGGCGGTAGACGTCGCCCCAGGTTCAATATGCTCCGCGCAACCCAGAATCAAGGAGGCCTCGATCACAAGGTTGCGAAATGCTAGCAGAGCTAGCTTATTGAAAGTAT
>CAZAQY010000452.1:0-4027 GCA_964486845.1 uncultured Pirellulaceae bacterium | reverse complement strand
GATTCCCCCAAGCCCGGCTTCGTGCGCACTTCCGGCACGGCTAACAAGTAAGCCGTGCCACACCGAGCAGGGCCACGCCCGCCTCGGCGACGTGACCGAGGCCCATATCCGGCCGCCCTTCAATCAGATGGACTACGGCTCGCGCGACGCCGGCCAGCCGATTCCCGTGCCGGAAGGCTTCGACTGGGACCTGTGGCAAGGTCCGGTCAAGGCGCGGGAATATCGCAGCGGCATTCATCCGGCCAAGTGGCGAGGGTGGATCGACTACGGCACGGGCCTGTTGGGTGACTGGTTCTGTCACAACGCCGACGGCGCCGTGTGGGCGCTGAAGCTGTACGAAGCCGACACGTGCGAAGTGGAGTGCGAGGGCGAGGAGACGAACGGCACGAATTGGCCGCACGGGGTGCGCGTCTCCTGGACGTTTCCCCAGCGCGGCGACTTTCTGATCACCACGTCCAGGGAGAGGGCGAAATGCAGACACGCCATGATCCCACTAAAGCGCATGCCGTCTATCCTCAGCATCGTTTCGTCCTGCTGCCTGCTGGCCTCGTGCCTCGCTGCCCGGCCCCTGGCGTCATCGGTTAATTCAAAAATTGCTCCGCTACTTCAGCGGCTCGCCCAAGCTGACGACGGTGACGTTCGCCCGCGAGCTTGCGCCGGCGGAAACGTCGCACTCCAAACGGACCTCGTTGGTGCCTGCTTCGAGGGACGGGATCTCACCTTCCGGCGCGATCGAACGCAGCAGCTGGCCCTGCGGGCCGTACAGCCGGCAGTCTTCCGCCGAATTGCATTCCAGGTAGCAGCCGCTCTCGATCTCGACAGGGAAGACAATGCGTTTGCCACCGATGGAAATGGCTGGGTTCACGAGCTTGGTGGAGACCAGCGGCAGGGCCTGGATCGGGCTCAAGTAGCAGGCGGCCCGTTTGCCGGGAGGCAGGTTGTTGTACCACAGGCCCAGCGAGGCGATTTGGCCGTAGGAGACCGACTCGCGGTAGATCGAGTAGATGCCGCCGTAGGGCCAGGCGTACTGGGCGTGCCGCTCGCCTTCCGGTTCGATCAGCTCGAAATACCGCCAGCCCGTGAAGTCGACGGGGATGTAGTGGTCGCCGATGGCGTGCGAGACGTGCGAGGGGCTGCGGAGTTGCAGGTTCAATACTTGTTGCTGGCCGTCGCCGTAGACCCACAGGCCCAACGCCTGGTGCTTGCTCAGGTCCAACGGCGGGTCAAACGGCCGCTCGACGCGCGTCCATGCGCCGCGAGGTGTTGCGCCGGAGTTCGTGGCTGCATACAAGCCGCTGGCGCCGCCCGTCTTGACTTGCTCCTCGGACGGCTTCAGTCCCACACGAAAATCGCCCGCCGCGGACGTTGACGGAAATTCCTCCGGTTTCGTGAAATCCGCCACCGTGACATTGCCCGGCGCGTCGTAGGGACCGGCAGACATCAGGGCCTCGATCCGCAGCCGGGCGGGCTGCCGGGCGAATGCGTTTTCCACTCGCCACGCGCGGCTCCACTCGCCTGCCTCGACGCGGTGCTTGGTGTACTGCACGGGCCGGAACTGCCAGCCGCCGGCCAGGTCGCCGATCAACATGAACTCCGCCCCCGGCTGGCTCAACCGCTCCTTGATTGCCGCGGGGACCTGGCCCGAGTGGCGCAGGTCTTCGTAACGGCGGATGATGTCGGCCAAGCCGGGCAAGGCCGGAATCTGGTCCACGTTGCCGGGATCGATGCCCATCATGGCCATCCCCGTGTCCGTCGCCAAGCACTTGCCCATCAAGTACTCGATGTCGTCGGGGAACGTGCGCTCGCCCTGGGCGCCGCTCCAATTCTTCAACGCCCACCAGCCGAACTCGCCGGGCATGAACATGCGGCGGTTGCGGAGGTTGTCCTCCAAGTGCATGTCGACGAATCGCTTGTGGCTTCGCGTGGGATGGTCCCACGCGCAGTACCGCGAGCGGATGTACCAGAGATGATGGTGGAAGGTGCTCATCTCCATCAGGGCCGGCTTCTCCAATCGCTTGAAGATCTCGAAGGCGAATTTCGATCCGTAGTGCCAGCCGTTTTCCTGGCCGCCGAGGATGTCCTCGCCGTCCAAGGCATCCAGGTAGATCATGTCGAAGCCACAGCGGTTGTAGGCTTCGGCCGTCTTGCCGGCCACCTCGGCCAGAAGTGTCGAGTCGGCGTCCGGCACGAACAGGCCGAAGCACTCTTTGAGATGATGGACCCGGGCCCCCTGGGCGTGCGCGGCGACGCGCGTGCCGCAGGCCCCGCGGCGGCAGCCGGTGAACTGGAACGGAGCCTCTTTCGTGACGCCCGTGTAGGTGATCAACTCGTCGTCGATCTGCAGCGTGACGCTGTTGCGCACGAAGAACCCGGTGATCGCCGACATCTTCTCCGTCGTTTCCAGGACCGGCACCATCGTGGCCTCGGCCGTGAGCGGTTCCGCGAGCGTGAACGTGGCGTCCTTGGCCAGCCGCGGATCGGGCACGGGGGTCACCCAGGGGCAGTCTTTGGCAATGAAGAAGGCATAGGTGTGCAGCCCGGCCGCGATCCCCGCCGCGTGCAACCGGTCGATCACGGCCTTGAGGCTGTCGTAGCCGCGGGGATAGGTCTTCGGATTGGGACGGCAATCGCCGAAGCGAAAGGAGTTGCCGCCGTGAAAGTCGATCTGCGTCATGCCCAGCCGCTTGGCTAGCTTGATCCAGCCATCGACTTTGTCCTCGGACATATCGGCAAAGTTGAACAGGTACGAGCCCTGGTTGATCGGCTGTCCGAGGGCCCAGGGACCACCCAGCGGCGACTTGGGCAACTCGTGGGCCGCCGACACGACCTCCTGCATCGTCTTCCGGAGCGCGTCTGGCGGACAACCGATCAGTGCCACCTGGGCACCCGCGAAGCCGAATCGAGGGTAGCAGACCGCCCGCAGCCGGCTGCTCGGCTGGGGCAAGGCCTGGACGTTGGTCTTCAGGTTCAACGCCAAGGCACAGGCGGCCAGCGGTTCGCCCGACTGCCCCGTGAGCGTCAGCGGCAGATCGACCAAGACCAGTTCTTCCGCCCCGTCGCCGGCGAGCGAGACGACTGCCACCAGTACATAAGCCGGCTTGGCGGTAACCCGCAGCACCACCTGCACGCCCGCATCGCCAAACTGTAATTGCAGCAGCCCGTCCTCCATTTTCGCCGCCGTGGCGGCGTGGTACTTGCCGGCCTTTCTGACCGTCGCTACCGGCGGGCGCGACGGCGGACAGTAGTCCTGCTGATCGCGCAGATCGACCCAGCCCACGCTGCGGCCGTCCACGCTGATCGCCCACTTCACATATTCGGTCTGAAACGTGCCTGCGACCTTCGGCTCGGCCGCGTGAGACGACAGGCCGGCCTCCAAACCAGCCACGATCAGTAGGACTTGAAGCAAGAGATTTCCGCGGCGTTTCATGATTTGACTCTCCTCATTTCTCAGGCCGACGCGGTCCAGCCCAGGGCGATCTCCGTTGCGATCCCGGTCAACATCGAGTCTAGGTCCGGAGTCTGCCAGCGCATCAGGGAAGCCTCCCGCGCGGGCCGCCGCTCAGCCGGGGTTCTGTGGCGGACCCCAACTCCTGCGCCGTCGACTCAGTCGACCGAGTTTCCAATATACGCTCTCGCCTCACCGAGAAAAAGCCATTTCGCGCGGCAGGCGGAGTCCCGGTTCTCGGCGCATCGGGCCAGATGTGCTAGGCTGTCGCCATGACCAAACCTCAGAATCCCGCCGGTTCCGAACTCGCCGACCGTCCGGGAAAGACGCGCACGTGGTGGCATCCGTTGTTGGTCCGACTGTTGGACTTGGGTGCAATCCCAAACGGTGTCACGTCGAAATCCCTGTAACGGGTTCAGGGCTCAAGGCTTGAGGCAGATTGAGTGTTACTTCAGAGTCTGCGTTCGGCGCGAATCGCGCAGGCTGCCAATGCCACGCCATACGCCGGTCTCGCGATGTGGTGCGTTGCTCCGCATCGTCCAGGTACACCATTCTCGAAGGAACTTGCGGGCCCAGGGCACC
>CAZAQY010000451.1:0-4029 GCA_964486845.1 uncultured Pirellulaceae bacterium | reverse complement strand
ATCGCGTACAGCATGCCTCCGCCGATCCCGGCAAACACCAGACCGAGGAACGTTAGGACGATGACGGGAAATACGCCTTCGGTTCCTTTGACCGCCATCACGACCGCACCGGCCAGCACCCCCAGGCCGACGAGCAGGAACAGCAGGCAGAACAGCCTGGCTCCGGCAGTGGCCCGAAACTCCATGCGGTTTCCCAGTCCCGGCACCAATTGGTGAGTTCGAAAGTTCGCGCCGCCCTCCTTCAGCGGCGTCCACTCGACCTGCTCCGCCAGCGGGTCGTTGAACTGCGCCGGGTCGATGGTCGGCCGCGCCATCGCGGCCAATTCCTTGAGCTTCTGCTGCAACCTGTCCAGCATGTCCGATTCTTTCCGAGGTTCTTGTCTTATTAGTTCCCGAGTTCTTGTTTTCCTGCGCGCATTTTGAACAGGAGGCAACAGAGAGAGACCACCCGCCGTTTCCTCTGTTTCCTCCTGTTCTAGGATTTGAATCCGTTTGGTTGCGGCCGCTGTCAAAGGTCAATCCACTTGCCCGTCTCCGCTGCGTCACGGGCTTGGAGGCAGATTTCGGTCAAGCGGAACGCATCCTCCTGGCTGATCAGGTGCTCCTTCCCGCCCGCGAGTTCGGCCAGGAAGTCGGCAAAGAAGTCAACCTGCTCCGGCAACTCCAGTTCGCGGGGACCGTCGGCGGCCGTAATGAGCAGCACCCGATTCTCGGACCCTGCGACTTCAAGCACACCTTCGCTTCCGGCGATCCGCAACCGGTCGTCCCCGTGAGTGGGAGCGGTTTCGGGTCGCAGGTAGTCGAGGTTGGTCATGGCCGTCCCGCCGTTGTCGAGTTTGAACAGGACGCCCGCGTGGTCCTGAAAGCCGGGGTATTCGGGATGGTCGTTGTTTCCGTGCCAGGCCGAAACACGCAGGTATTTCCGCCCAGAGGTCCATCGCATGTAGTCGATGGAGTGAATCCCGGCCCACGGGATGGTCCCGCCGTAGGTTTTCAAGTCCTTGTAGAACCAGGGCCTCGCGGACCCAAACTGGTACGATTTCTGAGATGTCAAGAGAATCGGTTCGCCGATCAGTCCGTCCTGGACCGCCTTCCTGGCCGCCCGATAGGGCGGAAAGCAACGCATGTTCATCAACGATGTCAAGCGAACTTTCGCCTGGGTCACCGCCTCCTTCAAAGCCGCCAGATCTTCCAGGGTGGTGGCCACCGGCTTCTCGGAAACGACATGGACGCCTCGGCGGGCCGCGGCGATGGACGCCTGGGCGTTGCGATAGTAGGGCAGGCAGACCCCGACCACGTCCAGCTCCTCTTTCTCCAGCATCTGCTCAAAGTGGTCGTAGACGCGGGTCTTGTCGGAAAATGCCTTGGCTCGCTTCAGATTGGCGACGTCGTCCTCCGGCAAGCTCTTTGCGAAGGCGGTCAATTCGACGCCGGGCAGTTGAGAAATGCTCCCCAGGATGACACCTGTGTGTCCGTCGGTGCCGATCAGTCCCACGCGCACTCTGGCGGCTCCAGTGGGCCGTGGTTCAGAAGCCCTGACGGCGGTTCTTGCCCCCAAGGCCAGACCGGCACCCAGCGCCGATTGGAGGAAGCGACGCCTGGCTGGAGAGGCTGCTTCCTTCGGTTTCTCGTTTGACGATGTTTTTCCGTTCATGAGACATCACCTCCAATGAGAATCATTCGTAGGCTTCCGGCCCGGCGAATTCCCATTTGCCCAGCAGGCTGATTCGGGCCGCGATCTCAACGCTTCTGGCGCACGAGCCGAGCTGATTGATGCGCCCGATTTTACCGGGCCATGCCGTCTCCGTAAGCCCCGATCACCGCCACGTCATGCTTGATTGAGCTTTGGGCATCAGTCCATGTCCTTCAAGAAGCGGCCCGCTCTGGAGACGCCGTCGCTACTTGGCGCTTCCGAATTGCGTGAAGTTGGCCACGACGTGTTCGGCAAGTTCTCCGCCGCGGTGCAGGAAATGGCAGCCAGTCTGGACCAAGATCAACCCGACGCCGGAGGCAAAGTGTTCTTCGGCGACTCTCGCTGCTTGGAGCGTGCGCTCCCCGAACGCTGTTACACGAGGGTTGTGACGTCGCCTCCGTATCCCAACCGGATGAGCTATATCCGGGAACTTCGACCCTACATGTACTGGCTTGGGATAATCTCTCTCGCCTTCCGATTTCCCTCATCCGTGCTCCGCACCCGTGCATGATCACCGCCACGCGGACGCAATTTCGTGCGTCAGATCCCCGAGCACGTCCTCCAGGAGGTCTGCTTTCGCATCCAACTCGCGCCAGACCCGCTCCGGCGCCGCGCCGGTCGGCGCGCGTTCCGCGGGCCGGATCAGCACGCTGCCGTCAGCGTCCGTCCACGTGTAGCCGCCGGCGCGGGGATCGACCGGCTCGATGTCCAGCCATGTAGGATGGATCTCCGACCCGTCCGACACGCGTTGGATCTCTGACCCGCCCGGGACGGCTTGGAAACCGATCCTGCTGGACTCCGCTGTCTCCACGTGGAACCGCAACCGGGCGATCTCGCGCAGCCCCACCGCCAGCGGCTGGCCGTTCGAACTCACCATCCCCACGCGCAACTGCCCCGGCGTCGCCAGCCTCGCAGCCACAGCCCACCCGGCCGTGCCAACCCCCGCAAAGACGCCGCCCGGCAGTTGGATCGTGAGCCGCGCCGGATCAAAGTACAGGTCGAAATCGAGCGCGCCCACATTCGTCGCCTCCGGCTCGATGGCCAACTTCACCGGCACGCTCACCCAACCGCCCGCGATGGCCGGCAGATTCACGTCGATCCGGAACTGCGGATCGACTCCACCGCCCACCTGCGTCACGCCGATGTCCGGATTGTCCGGCACGAACGGCTCGTCAAGGCCCAGCCCCTCCTGCACGATCAGGAACGCATCGGCCGCCGACAGCACGCCCGAGCCGTCGGCGTCGCCGACGATCCGCGGATCGGTCCAGGCATGGGCCGCAAACCCGCTGGCCAAACCCAACGCGGCTTGCACGGTCAAGAAGGCGTCCGCCGAGCTGTGAATCCCGCTGCCGTCCGCGTCGCCCAGGTAGACGGCTTTGTGTACCGCCACATCCCCGACCGCCGCGATCCCCCCGCTGTTGACCGAGATGTTCTCCAGCCGAATCGCCTGAACTGCGCCATAAGGAGCGCCCTCAGGCACCGCCGCCGTCAGCCGCACGAGGTCGAGGTTGGTCCCGGCCGGCAGCGGCGTCCCGGAAGCGGCGACCCGGGCCACGCCGGGCGTGCTGGTGTCAAGGCCGACGCTCCAGTCGGTGGGGATGCCGGAGGCCAATGTCGCACCCGTGATGGACAGCAGGGCCGGGTCGTACCGCAGATCCACGGCCAGCGACGTAACGCCGACCGCGTCGCTGATCCGGATCGGCAGGCCGGCGGCTGAGTTGGGGACGTTCACCGGCTGGCCCGCGCCTCGGGCCATGTCGGGCACGCTGACCGTCACGGTTCCGGCCGGCCGATCGGCGATCGCAAACGTCGCGCTGTAGCTGTCGCCCACCACGCCGTCGCCGTTGCCGTCCAGCAGGTCGCCGCCCGGTTCCCCGAAACCGTCGGCCGCGCTGCGGAACGTCACCGTGTACGTGTCCGCCGCCAGCAGTCCGCCGCCGGCGACGAACGTCAGCTGGTGGTTCGACTGGCTGAGCACGATCGAGCCCGGCACCGGACCCGTGCCTGCGCCCGCCAGCGTGACGTCGGCCGGACCTAACGATCCGGAGGCCGAGTCGTACAGGTTCAACAGGCTGGGGTCCACAGGGCCGCTGAACTGCGCCACCAAAGAACGTGAACGCGTCCTGCGCCATCGACACTTACAACGGGACTTACTTGCTCGTAAGGCGTGGGCCCGACGACGTCCACCGTCGGTTCCAAGACTCCGCTGTGTTTCCGGTATTTGACGGCGTAGTTTTCACCAGATTTGTGGTCCTAAACAATATGGGCATGATTGCTACTGTCTTGCACTTTAGGAGAAATGTTCCAGTCAAGAAACTGATCTTGACCGAAAACCC
>CAZAQY010000450.1:0-4065 GCA_964486845.1 uncultured Pirellulaceae bacterium | reverse complement strand
GTTGGAGCGCGAAGGGGGCCAGTTCGGCTGGGTGTTGCGGCTGTTGCAGGAGCGAAAGACGCGTGCGGGCGAGTTCGAGCAGTTACTGGCGCGTGTCGTTGCCCACTTGGACCGCATGCCGCCGGCGGAACAGCAGCGGCTGAGCGAGTTGCTTTCCTACATCCGTGCCATGGTGTATCATGAACGTAGCGAAAGCGAGCAACGCAGGCTGCAGGAGATCATGGAGAACTCGGTTCAAGACGAGGCCACTCGTCAGGAGGTTGTGAAGATGAGGAAAACAGGCGCAGAGGCATTGATGGAGAGGGGTGCGCAGCAAGGCGCGCAGCAAGCCGGTCTTCAGACCCGGCGGCAAACGCTGATCCGACTGCTTGGCCGACGGTTTGGCGACATCCCGTCGGAAGTGGTCAGCGTCGTGGAAGCCACTGACAACGTAGACCAGCTCGACGATTGGCTCGACCGCTTGGTGACGGCCCGCACGCTGGACGAACTCGGAATCGGCGAGCAGCAGTAGCAGAGGACAGGTGTCGGTGATCGGTGACCGGTCGTCGGTAATCGGTGACCAGTGACCGGTGACCACTGACCACTGACCAATGACCACTGACCACTGACCACTGACCACTGCCGCCACCGATCACCGTCCTTAGAGCCCCGACCATGTCCACCGTAACGTCACAACGAACGACAGAAGAACTGGGATGTGTTGTCATGGATCCGACTCCGGCCGTGCCCGCGGACGAACCTGCGGCGGATGCCGGCCGGGAATCGCTGCGCGCGCAGTTCCGCGAAATGATCGTCGAGCTGATCCAGTACCGCGAACTGCTTTGGCAGATGGTCGTCCGCGATCTGAAGATTCGCTACAAGCAAGCCGTGATGGGCTTTGGCTGGGCCATCTTCATGCCGCTGATGATCGTCGGCTCCGGTTTTCTCGTAAAATACGCCATGGCGCAGGTGGCCGGCGAAGAAATCATGGCGCCGGGGATTTCCGGGATGGCGGTCAAGGCGTTGGGCTGGGCGTTCTTCGTTGGCGCCGTCGGATTTGGCGTTGGCAGCCTGACGGGGAACATAGGTCTGGTCACCAAGATCTATTTCCCCCGCGAAGTGTTCCCCTTTTCGGCGGTCCTTACTCAAATGGTCGATTCGTCCGTCGGCTCGATCGGCATTGCCGTGATCCTGTTGGTCTTTGTCCGCATCGGGATTTCGCTCACATGTCTGTGGGCCTTGCCGCTGGTGGCGCTGCTGATTCTGCTGACGGCGGCCGTGGCCTTGTTCTTCAGTTGCGCCAACGTGTTCTTTCGCGACGTGAAGTACATCGTGCAGGTGATCCTGACCTTCGGCATCTTTTTTACGCCCGTGTTCTACGAGCCGCAGTTTTTCGGCCGCGTCGGCTGCCAGCTGATGATGCTCAACCCCCTGGCCCCGCTGTTGGACGGACTACGGCTGGCCATCGTCGAGCACCACAACCTGTTGACCTCGTTGACCATCACCGCCGCCAACGGGGACCAGATTCTGGCCTGGACCCCCTGGTACCTGGCCTACTCCGGCGCTTGGTCCGTGCTCGGCTTCTTCGGCGCCTGGTGGCTGTTCCACAAGCTGGAGTTCGTGTACGCAGAGTTTATTTGAGCGGAGGACAGGGGCAGTAGACAGAGCCCGGTGATCGCTGCCAACTGCCAACTGCCAACTGCCAACTGCCAACTGCCAACTGCCAACTGACAACTGACAACTGACAACTGACAATGTCCCCCATCGCCGTCGAAGTCAATCACGTGTACAAGAAATTCCGCCGGGGCGAGTTCCACGACAGCCTGCGGGACCTGGTGCCGGCGCTCGCCCGGCGGTTGCTCGGCCGCGGGCCGCGGCGGGATGAGCTGGAGCAGGACGACTTCTGGGCCCTGAACGACGTCAGCTTCCAGGTCCGTCGCGGCGAAGTGCTGGGGATCATCGGCGCCAACGGGGCCGGCAAGAGCACGTTGCTGAAGATCCTATCGAAGATCCTCAAGCCGACGCGGGGCAGCATCTGCACCAACGGCCGGTTGCGGGCGCTGATCGAAGTCGCGGCCGGGTTCCACGGCGACCTGACGGGGCGGGAGAACGTCTACCTGAACGGGTCCATCCTGGGGATGAAGAAACGCGAGATTGACGCCAAGTTCGACGAGATCGTCGAGTTCTCCGGGATTGGTTCGTTCCTGGACACGCCCGTCAAACGCTACAGTTCGGGGATGTTCGCGCGGCTGGGGTTTGCCGTGGCGGCGCACTTGGATCCCGAAGTCCTGATCGTCGACGAGGTCTTAGCCGTCGGCGACGCGGCGTTCCAGAAGAAGTCCTTGGCCAAAATGAACGGTGTAGCGAAGGCCGGGCGAACGGTGCTCTTCGTGTCTCACAACATGCAGGCCGTAACGACGCTGTGCACTCGCGCGATTCTGCTCGTGGATGGACGACAAGCGTTGGAAGGCGATCCGCGGTCGGTCGTCGAGTACTATCTGGCCGGTGGATCGGACGAGATGGTGGAGACGGCAGAACGCACTTGGCCGCGGGACAGCGGTCCCGGCGATGAGGTCGTGCGGTTAAGCGCGCTGCGGGTTGTGGATGAAGACGGGGCGGTCCACCATCACCATGACATCGCCAAGCCCATTACGCTGGAGATGGACTTCTGGCTGTTCCGTCCCCATCCGGACATCTCCTGCAGCATGCACGTCTACAACCAAGATGACCTGTGCCTGTTCGTCGGCGGCACGCCCATCCGGCCCCAGGAGGACGGCTTGGTGGCCCCGGGCCTGTACCGCGCCAGATTTCACATCCCTGCCAATTTCCTGAACGACGGCCTGCACTCGATGTCCGCGTTTGCCATCCAGAACACCACTCAATGGGCCGCCAATGCTCAACGCGCGGTGTCGTTCCGTGTCCACGACTATCAGCGGGAGGGCGGCTACGTCGGAAAAATCATCGGGGCCGTTCGCCCCAAGTTGCCGTGGACCACGATGCGGCTGAGGGACCTGTGATGAAAGTTGTCATTCTGTGCGGCGGGCTGGGCACGCGGCTCCGCGAGGAGACCGAGTTCCGGCCCAAACCGATGGTCGAGGTCGGCGGACGTCCGATCCTCTGGCACATCATGAAGATCTATGCGCAGCACGGGTTCAAGGACTTCGTGCTTTGCCTGGGCTACCGGGGCAACATGATCAAGGACTATTTCCTCAAGTACGAGGCGATGAACAGCGATTTCACGGTCTGCCTCGGAGCCCTCTCGTCCATTGCGTACCATAACGGTCACCAAGAGCAGGATTTTCGCGTGACCCTGGCCGACACCGGTCTGGACACCATGACCGGCGGCCGTGTCAAACGGGTGGCCCGATATCTGCCGGATGACAGCTTCCTCTTGACCTACGGCGACGGTTTGTCCGACGTCAACATTCGGGACGTGGTGGCATTTCACCAGTCGCACGGCAAGCTGGCCACCGTGACGACGGTGCGCCCGGTGTCTCGGTTCGGGGTCCTCGATCTGAGCGACGAAGGATGCGTGGCCAACTTTGCGGAGAAGCCGCAAGTCGAGGGCTGGATCAACGCGGGCTTCGGCGTGTTCCAGCGGCAGGTGCTGGAGTACATCACGGGTGATGATTGCATTCTGGAGCGGGAGCCCCTTGAGCGGCTGGCCGCCGAAGGCCAACTGATGGGCTATCGGCACTCAGGTTTCTTCTACGCCATGGACACGTATCGCGAGTACGAGGCCCTGAACAAGATGTGGAATTCCGGGGATGCGCCCTGGAAGGTGTGGAAATGAACGTGCCCTTGCGCGATGTTTTCGCCGGTCGGCGGGTCTTGGTTACCGGGCATACCGGGTTCAAGGGCTCGTGGCTGGCGATCTGGCTGGCTCGCCTGGGCGCCCAGGTGGCCGGCTATGCGCTGGCTCCACCGACCGATCCGAGCAACTTCGCGGCCTCGCGCGTGCGCGAATTGCTGGCCCGGCATTACGAGTCCGACGTGCGGGACGCATCAGGCCTGGCCCAGGCTATCGCGGCATCCGACCCGGAGGTGGTCTTGCACCTGGCGGCCCAGTCCCTGGTGCTGGCCAGC
>CAZAQY010000449.1:0-4071 GCA_964486845.1 uncultured Pirellulaceae bacterium | reverse complement strand
GGATTGTGCCGGGCCGGTCGCTGGTGATGGCCTGCGGCAAGGGCGGTTTCGCGGTCGTGGCCATGAACGCTTTGCTGCTGGAATCGCTCACGCCGTCGCAAGGTGCGGCTGATTATCTGCCACGAATCCACCGGCTGGCTGCTCGGCTGGTGGAATTCTATGAGTTTTCACCTGACTGGTTGCCGCCGAGGATGCTGTTCCGCGAAGCCCTGGCCCTGACTGTCCGGCGTCGCCAAGTCATCCAGCAGATCGAGCGGCAGTCGGGGGCCAGCCCGCAATTGCCAGGGATTCTCGATCGGGCGGCTGCTGGCCTCGCTACCGTTGCCGACGCATTCCTAGTGCCGGATGCCAGCATTGACGAACTACTTGGGACTGTTCCCACAGAAGTTCTCGCTTCGGCTTAGTTCGATCGGTGTAAGGTGCGATGCCCCACCACAGATCGTCAAGCGTCCGGTCGATTTCGTTCCGCCGACGTTTGCATTCATCGGTGCTCAAATCCTGCGCGTCTGGCTGTAGTCACGCTTCCTGAGAAACTTCACAAGCGATATTAGAGACGTGTAGCGATCAATCTCCTGGGGCGTCACTCGGAACTGCTTAGCCAAGTAGAACGTCTGCTCGTACTTGCCCGGCTTGTTCTGGGACGTACAGACATTGATGCTCTGCATCCCGTTCGGGACCATCTGAAAGAGCTTGATCCTTCGACCTGCAACATCAACCCACGACGCTCGCGGTCCTACACTCAAGACTGCCATGGTATGCTCCTGCGAAAAAGTGCGTAGATGAAGAATGGCCGAATTGTATCCGCCCGAAGCAGTGTGAGAAGTCATGGTTGTTGTACGACATGCACTTACGGCGAGTCACGTGATCGCGAGATCGGATATAACCGGCATCCCATGCGGTCTGGCGCCGAACAGCTTCCGCTTCCCCGCCGCCGTAAGTTTTTTTCGGAATTCTGAAAGAGGCCATAGCCGATACCGGGAACCTTGGCAGCCACGTTCGATCGCGATTGCTTCGTCGCGCGCATGGCGTCGACGCGGCGGATCATTTCGGCAATCCGAGCAGTGAACGGCCCACGCGGATCTGCCACACGGTCATGGAGGAAGCGACATGGCCGAGAAGAAAATCGCCGGAAACGGGCTAACGATCAACGCCGTCACGGCCAAGGGCGGGGCCGCCGTGTTCAACGCCAAGCACGGCGTTTGGGCGTCGTACGCCGTGGCGACGGCAGGTGATTTGCCACCGCCGGAGGTCTTCTACGCCGGGGCCAAGCTGCCCGATGGCCGTGCCGTTCAGTTCTTTCTGAACCGGGAAACCGGCTTGGTCGTCGTGGACGTGCTGGGCGAGGACGGTCGTGGCGGTACTGAGATTTTGCGGCAGACGGTCTAACCGGCAGGCCGGTTACCGCCACGGGCTGATCACAGCGATGTCGGTCACGAACCAGGAGATAGGTGATGACGCTCAATGAACTGATCGAACGACTACAGGAACTTGCGGACGCCGGACATGGCGAAACCGAAGTCCTGGTCGTGCATCAACCACGTTATCCGCTGCAAGAAACAGTCGGCGGAGTATGGACACCGGAAGACGAGCCGAAGGGGCGGTGCGGCGAATGCGGTCGCCCGCTAAGCGACGGCGAATGCCCGGAGTGTGGCTGGACGCCGGACGACGGCAAGGAACAGGAGCGTTTCGTCTACATCGTCGCGAATGGCCACCACCACACAGCCAGCCCGTATGGTCCGCGTCAGGCGTTCGACGACGCCTGTTAATGCTTGGTCGCTCCCTGCCACATCGAGGGAACGATGGTCCTCGGATTCCGACTCTCAGGAAGGACAAACAGTGACAGAACTTTCCCGCGAAAATCTGCTGACGTGGGCCAAACGGCGTGTCGAACAGGAGCCGACCTACACGGAACGTCGGTGGGACGCTGAACGATCCGACTACGTCGAGGAAACCAAGCCCAACACCCAGGTCCGCGAGCTGACCTCGATTCTGATGGCCAGCTTTGTCCGCAGCATCGGCGAGTGCAAGCAAAGCGAACTGGTCGAGTTGCTGGCCGATTGGTCACAGAACGGCTGCCGGGGGTTCACGGTCTACACGGCGGACGAGGCCCTTGCCGAGATCATGCACGAGTTGGTCGACCCCGACAACAGCATCTACGAGTTCGGCTGCCTCGAAGCCCTGCTCGACGAGTTCGACCTACCCCATTGACCACTAGCCCAGCGAAAATCATGAGCACCTGCTACCGCCTACAGCCAAACCTGCCCTGGCAAGCGTTCCTGGATGGACTCCGCAACGCCGGTCTCAAGGAGCGACCAACCACCGAGACCACGGAAACGAACCGGTTTATCCAGCTGGCTGAAGCTGCGCCAGACTGCGAGGGTGGCCTCTGGTTTGACACTGTCGATGGCGCGGCGACGTGCTGCACGCGGTACGGGATACAGCCTGATGCCGAGGCCATCCTCAACCGGGTCGAACAGCACTACGGCGTGGACGCGATCAGCGAGCACGATCCTGGCTTTTTCGAGGACGAGGAAGGCGATGAAGATCCGGACGATCGAGAATCTGCAACGGAGGTCGGGAAAGGTCGGTGTCCAGACAGTGATTCCATTCGCGAGGATTTCTTGGTCTGGAGCGGCGGCTTTCCGCCGGAGAGCGACGCCCAGATCACCGTGTTCGTCGAAACGGCGATCCCGGCAGACGCTGATCCCGATGTCGTGCGGCAAATCCTGGCGGCTTGGATGAACGAACCGGATTGACTGGCTGGTCCCTTCCCGCCACAGGGAGGCATCGCCCTTTCATCTGGAGCACCGCATGGACAAAGACCGCCGTCTGGCCCTACTGGAAGAAATCGGGACGCAACTCTGCGACATGGACGCGGGGAACCGCCGTCGTCGGCTTGCGGGGCAACCGCCACGGGGCCGAACCCTGGATTGCATGGAGGTGGCGTTCCAGGATGCCGCCGGTCACGAAGTCGGTCGGCTCGGTCTGGATCGGGCGATTCATTCGCTGGCCGGTGACATCTACATCTTCGAGGACTTCGATCTGACCGACGCGGCGTCGGCGGCGGTCGTGTCCATTTGACGCGGCCTCGCTTTCTGCCACAGCGGGATGATCTAGGGCCAGTCACGCCGACAATCCGGCGATTTGCTGCGGAGGGACCATGACGATTTTCGACAGCTGCAAGGAACTATTGGAAATCTGCCGCGTCAAGTGCGGCCCATCGGACGATGTGATTCTGCCCGGCGGCAGGACGAACGAACAGGCGATGCGCGACGCCATGGTGGCGATTGAGCAGTTTGCCGACCTGGTTCGGGCGTTGGACGAAGCCGACACGGCCTTCGCCGTCATCAACATCTGTGACGGCTTGACGCCGCAGGCACGAGGGTGCATCCGATCGGCGTGGCCGCTGGTCCAGCAGGAATTGGCCAAGATCAAGGGGCCGGATTCGGCGTTCGCCCACGCTGTCGCCGCCGTCCACCAATTCCCGACCGGCTACATCAGGCGGGAGACCATTGCCGAGCACCTGAACGCGGAACTGGGGCGGGACGAGTTTACGGATGACGATTCCCGGCTCACGGACGCGATCTGTTCGGAGTACGCCCTGGATCTTGGCGAAATGTTGTCGGTTGACCTGCAGGACGCCGAGGGCGAGGGCGTCATCGAGTTCCATCGGGCTTGGCTACAACGGCTTGGCGTTGTTGGTGACCAAGCAGCGGAGGAGAAATGACGCCAGCAGAATTCGACGCCTGGACGCGGTGGACGCGAGAAAGTGCTCATCGGTGGGCCGTCGATCCAATCCACGACGGGCGGGAGGGGCGTGATCTGCTGCTGTACATCGGCGGCGAGAACGGCAAGTATCTGCGATTCGACAATGCGACGACGCTGGAGGTCGGTTCGTATGAGGGGGCCGTTCCGCACATCGGCGAGGCCACGTTCCGGGTGGAAGGCCGGATGACCGTTCCGAGCCGAGTAGTGGCCATCTTCCGGGCCACCGAGATTGCGGGGCGGGCCTTCATTCTCGCCTTGCCGGAAGACCCTGGTGACCGTGGATGCGGACCAAATCCAACCGCT
>CAZAQY010000448.1:0-4115 GCA_964486845.1 uncultured Pirellulaceae bacterium | reverse complement strand
ATCTTGTGAGACAGGCAATTGAAAAGCAATATGGAAATGGGGAAAGTATATGAAAACACCCACCAACAACATAATCCCACAAGGATACAGAATGACAGAACTCGGAGCACTGCCGGAAGAGTGGGAAGTGGAGAGTGAGAGAAAAATATTTAACTTTGAAAGTAAAAACTTTTGGAGGGGAATAACATGTTTCTGAAAAAATTAAGAATATGGAATTTTAGATCTATCGGTTCAAAAGATGATCAACAACCGGGATTAGAAATTGATTTCGATCCTCACTTAAATTTATTGATCGGGGCCAATGATTCAGGAAAAACGGCAATTATTGACGCTATAAGATACTGTTTAGGAACAATCACCTATGATTCAATAAGAGTTGATATAGAAGATTTTTATCAAAATCCACAGACAAAAGAAAGATCAAACGAATTTAAGATAGAATGTACCTTAGGAGAATTTACCGATGAAGAAGCTGGACAATTTCTTGAATGGATTAATATCGATAAGGATACCAGTCCGGCCATTAAGGAACTAATAGTTTGGTTTACTGCTACAAATAGAAATAATCGAATAATTACCAATCTAAAGGCTGGTATTGATGACGAAGGCCAGCTTTTGGATGGAGACGCCAGAGACCTGTTAAGAGTAACTTATTTAAAACCATTACGAGATGCAGAAAATGAACTTTCACCAGGCTATCATTCAAGATTATATCAAGTATTAAGAAGTCACCCTGTATTTGAAAAAAAAGATGTTAATGATAAACATCCTTTAGAAAAATATTTTGAGCAAGCCAATAAATTAACAATAGATTTTTTTGAAAAAGACAAATTGGACAAAAATGAAGAACTTAAAATAACTGGAGAAGAATTAGGCGGGAAAAATATTAAAGAGAGCTTCCAATCTCAAACCCAAAAATTTCTCGAAATAGCTGATAGCAGAAATCCGGAGATAAAAATAGCTCCTGCTGAATTAAATGCAATACTTCGTAAACTCGAGCTTTTACTTGAAGAAAACAAAGCTGGATTGGGTACTTTGAACCTACTTTATATGGCGACCGAATTAATTCATTTAAATCGTGAAGGATATTTAGGATTAAGATTAGCATTAATCGAAGAATTGGAAGCACATCTACATCCACAGGCGCAATTACGTGTTTTAAAATCTTTGCTTGCTGATGAAAACAGTAAGGTTCAATATATATTTACTACACACAGTACTCAATTAGGGTCGAGTGTTCCTTTGGAACATATCAAATTATGTTTTAATAGCAATGTTTATTCGTTAGATAATAGTTCAACAGCATTAAGTAAGGATGATTATAAATTTTTAGAGCGATTTTTAGATGCAACGAAAGCCAACTTATTCTTTGCAAAAGGAGTGATGATAGTTGAAGGTGATGCAGAAAATATATTAATTCCAACATTAGCAGAATTATTGGATAGATCATTACATAAGTATGGAGTTTCTATTGTAAATGTGGGAAGTACAGCATTGCTACGCTATGCCAATATTTTCAAAAGGAAAGACGGGAATGCTTTACCTATTAAGGTTGCCATAGTTACAGATTTAGACAATAAAATTGATGAAAATGGCCAGATTAATACTCAAAATGGGAATATAAGCAAAAGGCCGGAGGACATACAAATAAAATTCAATTCTATCGACGGAAATATTAGAGCCTTTGTGTCTCCTCTTAAAACGCTGGAGTTCGACATAGCAATGGGTAGTCTTTACAAGGATATAAATAAGGCAATACAAATTGCAAAGAAAATAAAATCTAACAATGATTGGATTACAGATGACGATGTTAAAAATATTCAAGTACATGATTTCTCAAATGAGAAGGATGAACATAAAAGAGCAAAGATAATCTATGAACCCTTAGAGAAAAATCAGGCTTCAAAATCTGTAACAGCTCAATGGTTTTCAAAATTATTGAACGATGACAAAGATGAAGCGCTAACCTGTATTAGAAAAGATTATACCGAGGATACCGGTATAAAATATTTAATAGAAGCTATTGAACATGTAACCGAAAAAATAAATTGGAAAGAATATGCTTATAAGTGAAGATGATATTAATAAAGCCGAAAAGATTTTTCTTAAGAATGGACAATCATTTGATGAAGAGCGTAGATACTTTATAAAGTGCATAGATAAGTCATTGCATTTGCAGGCATGTGCTGGTAGCGGTAAAACTACAGCCTTGCTTGCTAAATTATATATTTTATCAGAAAAAATGCCTTTTGAAAATAATCAGGGCATTTGTGTTTTGACACATACCAATGTTGCTATAGATATTATTAAAAAGGAAATGGGCGAAAAAGCAAACAAGATGTTTAACCATCCTAATTTCTTTGGTACTATACAATCGTTTGTAGATAGATATTTAGCTATTCCTGCATATATCAAATGTTTCGGATATAGACCTAATTATATTGATACTGAACTTTTTTGTGGAAAAATATTGAAATATAAAAAAGGACTCGAAAGCAATACATGGTTAGAAAAAAATAAAGGAAGTTATGATTCAGTTGTAGATTTTGTTTCAGATATTGATGTTAAATTTGATAAATTAGGGTCAAATAAAATCAATCTAAATTTTAAAGTTATAGATACAAAAAGTAAAACATATGAACAGATTGAAAATATTTTTTGCAATATCTTTAATGACGGGTACATCAGGTTTAAAGATGCTTTTTTATTAGCAAAATTGTACCTTGATAAAATTCCCGAACTAAGTAATATTTTCTCATCCCGTTTCAAATATGTTTTTATTGATGAAGCACAGGATACATCTGCCATACAAAAACAAATTATCGAAAAATGTTTTAACGAGAATGTAGTCATTCAATGGATAGGAGATGTAAATCAAGGGATAATAGATGAGAATTATACAGAAACAGCATGGGAACCTAAAAAAAATAGTAGATATGAGGTAATGAATCTTACAAAATCACATAGAATTTCTCAACCAATTGCAAATGTGGTAAAAAATGTAGCAATAAAGCCTTATAATGAATTACATGGCTGCGATACTATTTCCATAAAACCAATTATGATCGTGTTTGACGATAATGCAAAGGAAAAAATATTAGATAAATTCGCAGAACTTGTTATTGCTAAAAAAGCTTTCTACAATAATGAAGAAAAAAGTTTATATGACATTTCTTTATGTTCCGGATATCCAATAAAGGCAGTTGGATGGATTCGCAAAGAAAAAAAGCATGGCTTGATTATTAAATCTTATTTCCCGTACTTTAATAAGGAAATAACAAATGTCAATAAAATCTATTTTCCAAATCTATTTACCATGTATGAACTTTCGCAAAATGTCGGTCCAGGATTATTTAAAAATAGAACTATATCCTGTATTCTGGAAGCATTGTATCTTTCAGCTATAACTTCATCTAAAAATAGAAAATATAGCATGTCAGAATTTATAAGTTTAATAAATAAAACTGATAAGAATCTGTTAAATGGATTATTAACATCTATTACTAAATATTACATTGAACATGATTTTAAGAAATATTCAGATGCAGTTATCGATTGCTTGCACTTGTTAAAAATAAAGCTTAATCAAAGTTCAATTAATTATTTAAAAGAACAGACCTTAAAAGATGCTCCTAATATGCAACCTACAGACGAGTACAATATCTATAAAGCATCATTTAATGGAACCAAAGTTATTATTCCTATAGATACCGTTCACGGAGTAAAAGGGGAAACTCATACTGCTACACTGTACTTAGAAACAAAATATTATGATAATAGTCTTAAATATTTTTTAGGAGAATTAACTGCTAATAATGGCAATACGCCTAATCTTAGAAAAAAAGAAGTAAAACCACTCGCATTAAAAATAGCACATGTTGCATTTTCAAGACCAACACATTTATTATGCATTTCTATATGTCAATCTGAATATGAGACATATTGTAATAATTTTTCAAATGATATTTTTGAAATATTGGAAATTTAAAGAAGATATAAATTAAATGTATAAGGTAATAAAATTGGCTCTTCGCTAAAACGTGTGGGTAGTATATGATCGCAATATATGAAAGATATAGACTTATTTCAGGCGGCATTAGGTCTCGGGAACGAGT
>CAZAQY010000447.1:0-4142 GCA_964486845.1 uncultured Pirellulaceae bacterium | reverse complement strand
AACGAACTATCAAATACCCCGCCCGAACGCCAATCGATTATCTTGCTCACGCTCAGGCCGACAAGAGCAACGACACGGAAAGGTGTTTTCTCCGGCCGCGAGAGGCCCTTTGCCTGGATTCCCAATCCGCAGCTCAACATGGTCCTCACGATCCAGCCGGACCAACGGCCGCGATCAGGCGCTCATCCTCCGCTGCGGTTCGTGGAAGAGCGCGCCGACGTCGTCCGCGTAGATCGTCGTGCCGCAGCCATGAACCGCCTGGGTCGTCTTTCCTCCCCGCGTCCGCCTCCAGGATTTCTGAGGGTCATTAACGCAGAATCGCACGGTCGGCGGCTCGCTCTGATGTATCGCCTCGACGATCCAGTGCCACAGCGTCTGGAATCGCGTGAACGGCAGCATATCGTCAATCAGAGCCGGATGCGTCCACGACAGGGTGATCGGGTGGCAGCACTTCGGTTCGCACCCAGAGTCCAGGTTGACATGCAAGAAGACCAAGTGTGGGCGGGGTTTGCGCAGCCAATGCCGCGGCAGGAACCTCACGATTGGTTGGTCTAGGTTATGGTTGATGCTCACCTCGACGGACCTCCCGGACGGGGGTTCCCATAGTAGCGCCGCGTCCGTGTCCAAATCGATTCTGCCTTCGCCTTTGGGGCAAAAGGCATTTCTGGGGCGTTGCTTAGCGGCTCAGAACCACAATCGCCAGGTCGGCGTTCAGGTTGGGGTCGTCCGTCACACGGCGGCGGGCTTCGGTGTTCAGGAACACGCGGTCGTGGATGCGAACGCCCTCGTCGCGGCAGAAGTCGTCAAAGTCGGCGATGGTCAGGAACCGGACGTTCCAGGTGTCGTACCAGCGGCTGCCGCCGCCCAGCGAAACCAGCGGCGCGCGGCCTTCCTCGGCCAACTGCCGCCTCAGCTTGTGATAGCCCAGGTTGGGAAAGCTGACGATGGCCCGACGCCCGACGCGGAGCATCTCTCTGATCACCCGCCGGACGTCGATGATCGTCTGCAGCGTCTGCGACAGCGCGACCACGTCGAACTGGCCATCGGCAAACAGGGACAGCCCCTGGTTCAAATCGGCTTGCAGCACGTCCAGGCCTCGCTGCACGCCGGCCACCACGGCCATCTCGTCCAACTCGATGCCCACCAGCCGGGCGTGGTCCCGTCGCCGCAACAGCGACAACAGTTCGCCGGTGCCGCAGCCCAAGTCCAGCACGCTGGCGCCCGGCGGGATCAGTTCGACGATCGAATCGTAGTCCAGCCGCTGCGGGTCGTGGAAGATGCTGGTCGGCTTGTGCGCGGCGTGTTCGCGCGGAACCAGCGGAGCCGCCTCGGCGGAGTGCGCATCCGCCGCGTCGGCGGCGCCCTGCCCCGACCGGAGCCGCGATGATTTCGCAACGGCCGCTCCGTCCAGATTGGCCAGGAAACCGGCGAGCATAGCTCCGTAACTCTTCAATTCGTTGGGCAACAAGAACGCGTCGTGGCCGCACGAGCTTTCCACGTTGCAGTAGCTGACCGCTTTCTCCTCGGCCACCAGCGCGTCGACCAGTTGCTGGGACTGAAAGGGCGGAAACAGCCAGTCGGACGTGTAGCTGATCACCAGCCAGCGGCATGTCGACGGCCGGAGCGACTCGGCCAGTTCCTCCGGCGTGGCGCCCAGATCGAACAGGTCCATGGCCATCGAAAGCGTGATGTAGCTGTTGGCGTCGAACCGCTCGCCAAACCGGTCGCCCTGGTAGGCCAGGTACGAGCCGACCGAAAACTTGGTCTCGAATTGGGTGGCGATGTCGCGCGGCGTTAGGCGGTTGGCATCGAACTTCTCCATCATCGACTCGCGCGATAAGTACGTGATGTGTCCCAGCATGCGTGCGATCGCCAAGCCGACTTTGGGCCCTGGCCCGCGGTCGTAGTACCGGCCGGCATGGTAGCCTGGATCGTGCAGGATGGCGTTGCGGCCGACGACGTCAAACGCCAGCGCCTGGCTGGTCAGCCGCGGACTGGTGGCGACCGCCGCACACCCGGCCACGGCGCCGGGATGTTGCGTGGCCCAGGTCAAGGCCATGTGACCTCCCAGCGAGCCGCCCACGACGGCCAACAGCCGGTCGATCCCCAGATGATCGATCAGCTGTTTCTGCAGCTTGACGATGTCCCCGATGGTGATCAACGGAAAGTCCGGCCCGTAGGCGCGGCCGGTGGCCGGGTTCACGCTGATGGGTCCCGTCGTGCCGCGGCAACCGCCCAGGATGTTGGGGCAGATGACGAAGTAGCGGCCGGTGTCGATCGGCTTGCCGGGCCCCACCGCGATGTCCCACCAGCCGGGATCGTCCTGCTCGTCGTGCCGGGCGACGTGCGAGTCGCCGGAGATGGCGTGACAGATCAGCACCGCGTTGTCCCGCGCGGGATTGAGCGTGCCGTAGGTCTCGTAGGCGACGGTCACCGCGGGCAGCTGACGGCCGCATTCCAGGTGGAACGGCCCGTCGAAGTTGGCGTGCTGAGCGTACCGCAGCGGCTTGGCGCTCCGCACACTGTCACTGCTGTCGAACACACTCTTGTCGGTCATGGCACGGTGGTCGGTGATCGGTGCTCCTCTCCTACTGCTTCGTCTTCAACAGCGCCTGGTCCAAATCCGCCAGGATGTCGGCGATGTCCTCCAGGCCGACGCTCATGCGCACGTAATCCTCCGTGATGCCGGCGGCTCGCAACTCGTCCGCGGTCTGCTGGCTGTGGGTGGTCGAGGCCGGGTGGATGACCAGCGTCTTGGCGTCGCCGATATTAGCCAGGTGCGAGGCCATCTGCACGGACTCGATGAACTTCTGCGCGGCCGTCCGGCCGCCCTTGATGCCAAAGCCCAGGATCGCGCCGCAGCCCTTGGACAGGTAGCGTTGGGCCAGGGCATGGTGCGGGTGCGAGGACAAGCCGGGGTAGTTGACCCAGCTGACCCGCGGATGCGCCGCGAGGTGTTCCGCCACGGCTTGGGCGTTTTCGCAATGGCGCGGCATCCGCAGGTGCAGCGTCTCCAACCCCTGCAGGAACAGGAAGGCGTTGAAGGGGCTCAGCGCCCCCCCGAAGTCGCGCAGCCAGTGGGTGCGGCAAGTGATGATGTAGCACAACTGCCCAACGGCCTCGTGAAACACCGCGCCGTGGTACGACGGATCGGGCTGAGTGAACTGCGGCCACTTGTCCGGCTCCTTCGTCCAATCGAACTTGCCGCTGTCCACGATGCAGCCGCCGATGCTGGTCCCGTGACCGCCGATGAACTTGGTGGCGCTGTACACGCAGATGTCGATCCCGTGCTCGAAGGGCCGCAGCAGGATGGGGGTCAGCGCCGTGTTATCACAGACCACCGGCAGCCCGTACTGATGCGCCGTGTCCGCAATGGCCGCGTAGTCCAGCACGTCGTTCTTGGGGTTAGCCAGCGATTCGACGTACACGGCGCGGGTGTTGGGACGGATGGCCCGCGCGATGTTCGCCGTATTGGTGGCGTCGACGAACGTGACCTCGATGCCCAGCTTCTTGAACGTCTGGCCCAACAGGGTGATCGTGCCGCCGTACAGCGCCTCGGCGCTGACGATGTGCTGGCCGGCGTGCGCCAGGTTCAGCAGCGAGACGGTGACGGCTTGCTGGCCGCTGGACAATGCCAACGCTCCGACGCCGCCCTCCAGAGCCGCCATCCGCTGCTCGAACACGTCCGTCGTGGGATTCATCAGCCGCGTGTAGATCCAGCCCATTTCGCGCAAGGCGAACAAATCGGCGGCGTGCTGCGTATCGCGGAAGCAGTAGCTGGTGGTCTGGTGGATGGGCATGGCCCGCGAGCCGGTGGCCGGATCGGGCCGCTGGCCGGCGTGCAAGGCTTTGCTCCCCAAACCGGTCAACTGAAATTCTGGCGTTTCCATAACAAGGTCGTCCCTTTCAGAACTCGGTAGAAGGCGATGGTCAGGACGAAAGATTATAGCAGGCTTCGCCGCTTTCGCCAGGGAGAGAGAAAGGATGCGGGATACGGGATGCGAGATACGGGATGCAGCCAGCACTGAGTGCGAACCCACACATCCCGCATCCCCCCACCATCCTCCTTTTCTCCGCCGCCAGATCGTCTTTGCACTTTAGGACAGCCTACCATTGGCCGCTTGTTCACAAACAGAGGCCAA
>CAZAQY010000446.1:0-4214 GCA_964486845.1 uncultured Pirellulaceae bacterium | reverse complement strand
CGACAGCCCGATCCAGTAAGCGTTCGGTATGAATCGGGCTGTTCGTCTCGTGCAATTCGATGACCTCCTGCACTTGGCAGAGCAGCTGGTAGCTCTTCTTCGCATCGCGAAACGCAGTCCGATTGTGTTTCTTCTTGCGATACCGGAATGACACGGTGTAAGCGTGCTCCGAGCTAGCTCGCCAAGTGTTCGGAAACGGTCGTTGGTACATGTCCTCGTTCCTTTCTACTGGTGGTGAAGTTGTACGACTCAGCCCCCAGTTGAACTAGGCGCTAGGTTGGCCACAATTCTTGCAACTCGCAATTCACCGCTTCCTAGCTAGCCAAGCTTCGATGTCCCTTCGTCGCCACTTTGCCAGCCGACCAACGTGGATGGGCTTCGGGATCTCGCCAGACGACGCCCACGACCAGACCGTACGCACGCCGATTTTGAGCAACTCCGCTACGTGGTAGTCACGCAGGAGCACAAGCTCCGGCGTCAGCGGTTCCCTCGCTTTCACCGGTTTCTGCCGCGTCATGTCAGCCGGGTAGTAGCCATCATCACCCTCGAAAACCTGCGATACCTCGACCTCGATTTCTTCCCATCTGTTCATGCCAGATCTACCTCCGTTTCTCGAATCAACCGCTCTATCTCCTCACCGCCGTCCTCGCAGCACCCAGCTACGACCCGACTCTTAGACCGCTTAGCCTGTACCCGCCCTGTGGCAGTCACCGACGCTGCGGTAATAGTCCCGTTCTCGATGTCCGTAATCCGCTGACGGAGCCGATTTAGCTCCGCCTTCTTCTTCGAGACCTGAAGCTGCAAGTCTCCAAGCTCTTCATTCAGGTCTGTGACATTCAGCTGCTTCGGCGGTTTCTCGTCCTCTTGCCAACGCACCCGGAGCCAATACCGACCTCGTTTCAAGCCGCGCCGCACCCGTGCATACTCGCTTCCCAGACACCGCAGCATCTCGGCCTTCAGTACGGGCAGCTTCTCTTGCCGGTACCCGTTCACTGAGCACCAAGCAGCGAACAGACCAAGCAACTGATCGCCAGGGATGAAATCTTTCTCGTCGCCACGCTCCAGCTTCTCGCTGATGAACTGCCGTGCCGCATTCACTTCGGCATGACAGCCCGCCACGTTCTGACGGACGACGAGCGGAACATCGAATCGCTTCTGGTGAATGAGCAATGGAATCGGCTCCAGCAGCCAATTCAGGATGCCCGACGCCTCTGTCTTCAACCTGTCTTCCAGAGTTGGGTCAGGCTCGGATGGCTTCTGCTCGCACTTGATGAGCAGCAAACGTCGCCAGAAAGCGTCACTGGCATCATCCACGATCGGCAGCTGATTACTTGCGAAGAAACAAGCCGTGTAGGGCCGTACCGTCACCTGCTTTTGCATCTTCCGATTGACGCTAATCGGATCATGACTCACGAACGAATTCAGGTTCGCGACAGACCGCAGCTTGTCGGGATCTGCCTCCGCACAGAAGACCGCCAATTTATGGAGCACTGGCCACAGCCGGAAATCCGACGCTCCGCTGAAGGCATCAATCTTCAGGGCTGTCGTCGAATCCTCGCCGAGGACGTAATTCACGATCTTCAGGAAGGTCGATTTGCCGTTATTCCCGGAACCGACCATCCACAGCATATACTCCAGCGGCAGACGCGGGATTATCAGCGACCAAGCACAGAACTGCTGGAGCAAGCGAGCTTGCTCCTCGTCACCACCGACCATCCAGAGCACGAACGCTTCCCAATCCGGACAAGCGGCTGTCGGATTGTAGAGGAACGGAACACCCGCCAACGCGAACAAGTCGGAATCGTGGGAGCGACATTTGACCCAGCCACGAACATCCAACTCAAGGATGCAATTCGCCGTGACGATCACATCGGCGTTCTTGCCGCTTGACCGCCAGAAGGGAGGTTGCACCGATTCATCGAGATACGCGGAAGTCTGAACCAGCTTGGCCACTCCCTCAATGTCACGCCACGTGTAAGCAAGCTCGTACCTTTTTGCGAGTCTCTGCACTTTGTTGCACAACCATTGCTCAGAACGCCTAGTCCACAGACCACGAGCGTACTCGTAAACGTCTTCCGCATAGCAGACGACTTCGATGCCCCTCTTTCGAGTTCGCCGCAAGAAGTCTTTTGCGAGTGTCTCAGCAGGAAATCTGGCCATTAAGAATCTCCAAAACGAAAAGGGCTGACCGACCATGCAGCCGACCAGCCCTTTGGAATTGAAACCCGCTACAAGCGGGACACTAATTGACGCTTGGCTGTCTATTCAGCCACTCGTCGAACGCCTCCGGCGTGATCTCGTTCTCCTGGAGCCACGCCTCGAACGCAGCCTCACCCAAGCAGGTAACGAGGTTGACCACGTTGTCCGCACAACACAGGACGCCCTTGTCCTTCTTGCGGAACAGACGCATCCCTCCCTCACCACCGACGCCTGCACCGAGCTGCAGCCCGATTCTGCCGGACAGGCCAGCCTCCTTGGCAGCCGCCAGCAGAGCGTCTAAAGCACAGACGCCATCGCGATAGAGGAAGATGAGAATCAAGCCCGCCAGCTTGCGGACTTTCTCCGCCTGCGTCATGGGCTTGGTTGTCTCAGCCTTCTTGAAGGACCGAGCCGACAGAGTTGAAAACAAACCACTCATTACTTAGCACCTTTCGTTGAAACAGGACGAACAGACTGGAACACACCACCGGACCCCGAACCTGGGACCGCGAACAACTCGAACTCTTGGCCAACCAGATCAACCACCGGGTCGATCTGATCACCCTCACTGAGCCGACGACCGTACAGAGCTTCGAGCATGTCACCGAGCACCGTGCCAAGCGTCAAATCTTGACCCGTCGTTCTCACGAAGTAGCATCCCGCATGCAAGCCACCCGCAATCACGAAGTGCCATTCGAGGGTGGGACCAAACTTGCCCGTACCCTCAGTAATCGCGTCCAAGCGGACACGATGACGGCCAGGCGGACCAATCCGCCGACCAACTGCCGAAAATCGAACCATGACTGGTTCCTTTCGTTGAAGCAGAAACAGAAAACCAACGGAGGAACGCCCCCCGCTGAACGAAAAGCAGCCAGGAGCGACAAGCCCCAGCCGCGAAAACGCCCACGGACCAAACACCCCCCAGAATCGCGGCGAACGAAAGCCCCGCGAGCCGGACGAGCACCGAATTGTCAGAGAGCAAGGCGGAATCCCCTTCTCCGCTGAGGGGTATAAATACGTCGGGAGCATCCCCCGTGAACAAATTCTCTTAACCCATACCACGTAAGGGGTTAAGGCAAGAAAGACGCGAAACCAGCTCCGCAACACCCCCTACCAAATGGCTCAAAGGTGGCATATTGCGGAGCAATCAGCCGGTTGCCGCGCCCCACGCTGGAGCGCGGAATCTATATGTAAAGGGGCACGAGAACGGCGAGACTGAGAGGCACTCTCGCGAACCGGTAAACGCGAGCGCAACCATTGGCGGAAGAACGCTTTATGAAACCACAACAGGAGGGGATATCTGCTAGTTGCCAGATAGCATCTGTGGTGCCCACCCCCTCCCGCCGAAAATCAGCCAGCGTCCGGCTATAAAGCATCCCCCCGAACAGGGACACAAGCGCGCCCTGCGCCTTGCGCATTTCTTGGGGGACACTGAACAACTGCCTGATGAAGGGCGAACGTGGTCTACCCGGCGGTTCAAGCCCCGCAAGAGAAAACCAGGCGTCTCTTCGTAGGCGACAGCGAGTGCAGGTAAGGCGATGTCGGCAGTCTATTCGGAAACCGGCATCACCTTTCTGAGCTATGACGCCGTCATCGCCGACGCACGGAACGTACTTCAGTGGCTCTTGAAGGAACTGACCGGCAACGCCGACGCCGCCCTGGTTGCTTAGTTCTCTCAATGCGGAAGACATCGGGTTCGAGTTCCAGAGTATGAATCTGCGAACGGCTGTACTCTGATTTGTCTTCTGCATCTCGTCGGTTAACGGCGGCCCCCTGATCGCAACACGAAACGGGATGTATCTCGGTGGAACTCTTTCGAGACCACCTGGGGCGTGCTCCCCTGGATGTGGTTCATGATCCGAGACCGTACCCCAAGCACAGGAGACCACTCAAATGACCGCAGCCGACATGAGATTCCGGGTAATTCGGCTCCCTGATTCGCTGCGTACCGCAATCCGTACCACCCGCGACGCAAGCAAGTCCACCAATGCCCAGTTCGTGGGCATGGCCGTTGA
>CAZAQY010000445.1:0-4255 GCA_964486845.1 uncultured Pirellulaceae bacterium | reverse complement strand
ACCGGCTACCTCCCCGCCGGAAAACTGGTTCCCTTTCTCGCCGGAATCCGCAGACGAAACGTCCAGGACATACCATTTGCCAAGTTCTCGCACGCCCTGGACGAATGTGGGACTGTCTCCATAGACGCAGTCACCGCCAACCCATTGAAACAGAATTCCTTCTCGCACGGCCGTGCGGATCATTTCCAGACCCAACTCCGGCTTCGTGCGAAAGACGACGCTTTCGGGAACGCCCGCTTCCTCACGCCGTTGTCGGTCCTGGCACCATTCCTCAGGAAGACAAATCCTGCGATCAATGAACGTATGGCCCTTGCTGGAATAGTAATTGGCAAACACGCCAACCTGACAATTCCTGACAACTGTCGACACGTCCCAGAGTTCCGGAGTACTGCCGTTTTACGCCGACGGACTTCTTTCCCTTCTTCGCAAAGCCCGTTTCGTCAACGTTGACGGTCCCTTTCTTGTCGCCTAATGCCTCGACCACATGCGCTCGCGCTTCCTGGAGTACCAGGGCATCTTCCCAGACACCCTGCGCGACAAATTTCTGCATCGTCCGCACCACGCCGCCCTCGGCGACCTCTGCGATGTTCTCGGTGTTTCGTCGCTCTTGACCACCCAGCAAGCCTTGAATGAATCGCTGTGCATGCTGATGATTTTCGTCACGGCCGAACAACGGCAAGTAACGATTGAGGAACGTATCCAACTCTGGCTTCAGCCGACGCAATTGCTTCCCGTCCATGAGATGCCTCCACACGGTCCAACGAGTGATACCTCACGGTTGCTCTTGTACAAAATCGCGGCATTGCGTAAAAGGTCAATTCTCGTAGGCGCTGTAGTACTAGCCGCCGGTCTTGCGGACGATTCGGAACCGGTGGCTAGCGCCATTCCGCTCATTTATCCCTCGAACGATACTTACTTCAGCAGTTCTCGGACGCTGGCGGCGATCTTGGGTGCCGAGAGGCCGTATTGGTCCAACAGCCATTCGTGTGTGCCGACCTGGGACACGTACTCGTCCGGCAAGCCGATCCGCAGGAACTTCCGCGGAGCGACGCCTTCGTCGCACAGGACCTCGGCCACGGCGCTGCCCAGGCCGCCCGGCAACTGGTGCTCCTCCACCGTGATGATCGCGCCGGTCTCGCGGGCCGCTTGGACGATCGCCGCGCGGTCGATCGGCTTCACCGTGTGCAGGCTGACGACGCGGCAGTGGATGCCGTGACGGTCCAACGTCTCGGCCGCGGGCAGCACCTGATTTCCGATGGTGCCGGTGAAGAAGATCGTGGCGTCGCTGCCGTCGCGGACCTGGAGAACCTGTCCCAAGCAGAACGCGATCTTGCCCGCGTGCACCGGCGGTTCCTTCTTGTAGCCGCAGCGGTAGTAGAACGGGCCGTCGTGGGCGATCATGGCGTGGACGCCCGCTTCGGCCTCGGCAAAATCGCACGGGCAAAAGACCACCATGTTCGGCAGCGCCCGCATGATGGCGATGTCCTCGGTCGCCTGGTGCGACACGCCCAGCGGCCCATAGGCCAAGCCGCCGCCGATGATCACGATCTTGACGTTGGCGTTGTGATAGCAGACGTCGTTGCGGATCTGCTCCAGGCAGCGGAGCGTGGGGAAATTGGCGATGCTGTACGTGATCGCGATGTTTCCTTCCATCGCCACGCCGCAAGCCACGCCGGTCATGTTCTGCTCGGCCACGCCGCAGTTGTACCAGCGATCCGGGAAGGCGTCGCGGAACGGTTCGATTTCGCCGTAACCGATATCCGCCAGGATCATCCAGATCCGCTCGTCGCGCTGCGCGATGTCGACCAGCACTCGATTGAACAGGGTTCTCATGAGGCCGCTCCTACTTCCTTCAACGCCTGAGCCAACTGCTCGCCGGTGACCGACCCGTAGTGGCAACTGACCGTGTTCTTCATCCAACTGACGCCTTTGCCTTCAAACCACTCCTTGGGGAAGAACCCCAGTTCGCCCAGGACCGCGTAGACGGCCCCGCCGCCATGGCCTTTACTGAGGACAAACCGATCGCGGTCGGGTCAGCCGGGGTTCTGCGGATCGACCCGCAGGACGCGGGTGTACAACACGGCCAGAATCTCGGCCATCGACAGCATGCTGCCCACGTGGCCGCTGCGTCCCCGGTGCGTCATTCGCAGGCAGTGTTCGCGGATGCGGGTGGCCAACTGGCGGCAGGGCTCGGCCCAGGTCTCGGAACTTGGCACGGGGGAATCCTCAGCTTGTCAGTCATGGCTTCCACCAACGCGATCTTCGGTGGGAGCCGTCGTAAGCCTTTGAAGTTGCGCGTAGCCGAATTCGTGAGAATTCGGGAGTGTTCCGGGACGCCCAGCGATCGCCGCAGCCTCCGAATTCTCACGAATTCGGCTACTCCCGGGCCGAATGCGGAACTTCAAAGCCGATCCGGATTATAGCCGTGCCGATTTACGATTTCTGGTAATTCTCTTATGCTTTTTGGCAAGCGGTGTCTGAGCCGTGACTGTCGGCTGGCAGTCAGCGGCAAGGCTCTAGCCGCCGGTACTCAGCCAGCCCCGACGATCAGGAACCGGTGGCTAGCGGGCTACTGCCATTCCGCTCACCGCAGAAGGGAACCGCCATGAACCGTCCCCGTCGCGTCGCCGTGCTGGCCAACGTCTCGCGACGTTTCGACCGTCGCGTGATCCAAGGCGTGACGGCCTACATGTGGGAGCGGGGAGGATGGAGCTTGTACGTCGAGGAGGACCCGCTGCAAAAGCTCCCCAAGCTCCTGCAGTGGGACGGCGACGGAATCATCGCCGATTTGGACGATCGCAAGATCGCCGTGGCGGTGCGCGGGCTGACCATCCCCGTGATCGGCTTTGGTGGCGGTCGAGGCTGGTACGATCCGGCTTGCGGTGCTCACTACTTTACAACCGACAACGCAGCCATCGGCCGGCTCGCGGCCGACCACCTGTTGGACTGCGGGTTCACTCAGTTGGCTTTCTACGGCAACCCGCCGCGCCGGCGGGCGCGTTGGTCGGAAGAGCGCGAGCAGGCGTTCGGCCGGCGGGCGGCCGCCGCCCAAGTCCTGTGTGTTGTGTACCACGGTCGCCACGCCGACGCGCACCACTGGCTCCAGCAGTTGCGCGAATTGTCGGCCTGGCTGAAGTCGCTACCCAAGCCCATCGGGCTGATGGCCTGCACCGACATCCGCGCCCGGCAGGTGCTGGAAGCGTGCCGGACGAGCGGAATCCGCGTGCCGGACGAGGTGGCCGTGATCGGCGTGGACAACGACGAAATGATCTGCGAACTGACCACCCCGCCGCTGTCGAGCATCGAGCAAGGCTCACGCCAGATCGGCTACCAGGCGGCATCCCTGCTGGACCGGCTGATGGCCGGACGGGCGCCGCGCCCGGCGCGGCACGTGATTCCGCCCGAGTCGTTGATCGCAAGGCAATCGACCGACGTGCTGGCTGGCGGCGATGCGCAGTTGGCGGCGGCGATTCGCTTCGTGCGCGAGCACGCCTGCGACCCGATCAGCGTGGCCGACGTGCTCCGGATCGTGCCGCTGTCGCGTTCGACGTTGGAGAACCGGTTCCGCGCCACCCTGGGCCGCACGATTCATGCCGAGATCCAGCGTGTCCAGGTCGAGCAGGCCCGGCAGTTGTTGGTCCACACCGACCTGCTGATCAAGCAGATTGCCCTCCGCTGCGGGTTCAAGTACGTTCCCTACCTGACGCGCGTCTTCCGCCAGCACATCGGCCTTTCCCCCGGAGAGTACCGCCGCCGCAATCGCTCCGGCGGAGACACGACTGAGTGAAGCAGGGATTCCACGAACGAAACTTCTTCTGTTCCGGCGATTACAGCATCTCCACCTGGCAGACACCAAACCACTCCCCGTTTCTACCCGCGACCTGGCGTATGGATTGACGGCACCCTGGGCCACGATGGAACCTGCCGCGTCCTGTCGCACCATTGCCGCGAAGGCGCGGGCGAACGACACACCACCCACCTGCATGGCACAGGGGCCGGCGCTCGAGCGATACCAATCCAGACGCCCGTCAGGATGAGGGTCCACAGCCATGTCGCGATGAGCGTATTGAGTTGGATCATGGAATCACCTGTCGTCCTGTTTCGAGGCTTTCTCGAGGCAACGGTTCGGCCACGTGAATGCCGCTTCATTTTTCGGTAAGGGAGTAGGTGTGCAACAGCGCGGTCTCCTGGAAGTGTTAGGCCCGTCTTCTACAGTTTGGTTTCGGATGTACCGTCCTCGCAAGGGGTTACGGAG
>CAZAQY010000444.1:0-4304 GCA_964486845.1 uncultured Pirellulaceae bacterium | reverse complement strand
CAACGTCCGGGTTGGCCCACGGCCCTGGGCGTCGGCACAAGCGAAGACGCTCACGTTCTTCGCCAGCACATAGACCCAGGCGTTTCGCGCCACGAAACGCACCCCGGAAACCGTCCGCTCCGATCCGAGATCCAGGACGAAGGTCGCGGTCACTGGCGGCGCCGCCTTGGGCGGGCAGACTGTCGGGGCCTTTCCCGTGCGGGTGTCGTCCAGCAGGCAGGCGTAGGTGCCCAGGTCGCCGTCGATCATCTTCTCCGCCGCGTACTTGCCCGGGGGATTCGAGTAACACTCAGCATCGGTCCACACGGCGACCGGCCGGAACTCCGCGGCGCCCAGCGGGCAGGCGAACAGAAGCAGCGACAGGATGGCCGGGACGCCCTTGATGCTCGTATGGCGGTGGTTCATGAAATCAACTTCCCCCTGTCGTGGTCGCGTGGCCACCGTTGCGGGAATCGGAATTCTCAGCGGTCGCGGCCGGTGAGTTGCTTGATAAAGGCGGTTTCTTGGGGATCGTAGGGAGTCCCGTCGGATCGCAAGATGTCGTGGTGCCAGACCTTCGGCTCCGGCGAACCCGGCTTGCTTCCCCAGGGGTAGTAGAAGTTCCCCTTGCCCGCGACCAGCCCGAAATTCATCGCTCCGACGTGCTCCCGCTTGAGGATCGGGAGGATGTCTCGAAACGTCGAGTGGGGACGAGCCATGTACTCGGTGCAGAAGATCGGCCGGTCGAAGGCCTGCAGCAGCTTGATAAATCGTTCTACGTCTTTCGGGCCACGGTAGGAGTGAAAGCTCATGACGTCGCAGTTCTCGTAGAGGAAGGACACGATGTCGAGCGAGGTGGAGGTCGCGGATGGCAACGCCCAAATGGGCGCGGTCAGCGGTTGCGAGGGGCCGGCGCTCCGCGCCCACGCGAAGGCGTTGCGCATCAGGGGCAGGCTCCGAGCTCCCTTGGTGCGATTCTCCGGTTCGTTGTAAATGGACCATAGCAGGATGCGGTCGTCTTGGGCGAACGCGCCCACCACATCCTTGATGTACTTTTCAAGACGTCCCCACTTCGCCGGATCATTCACGTTGGCGGCGCCGGGGGTTTGCACCCAGCCGGAATTGTGCACGCCGGGCACCGGAGCGGGTTGCTTGCCTAGGTGAGCCTCCTCGGCATTTCCGTAACATCCATTGGTGAAGAAGGTGACGATCACCCGGATGTGGTGCTTTTGGCAGATATCCAGGAACCGTCCCAGGCGACCTTTGAATCCGACCGGATCGGCCTCCCACACCAGGTCGTGCAGGAAGATTCGCACGGTGTTAAACCCCAGGTCCTCCGCCCAGTCCAGTTCGCGGTCGATCGTCTGGGGATCGAACGACTCGGCTTGCCAGGTTTCAATCTGGTTGACCGCCGTGGAAGGGATGTAGTTGCATCCAACCGGCCAGGGCTGGGCCTGGTACCATTGTTTGGCCTTCTCGACGGACCAGCGTGGAACTGGAGGTGCGTCCGCTGCCATCGTCGGAGCGGATACCGCCAGCGCGATCGTCAACATCAGAGCGGGGCGATGATAGGGCGAATGCATCGTGGAGTTCCCTATTGTCGAATTACTTGTCGTAACCCGACGCGTGAGCGAGAGAACGGGCCGATTCGGCCGCCGCCTCGCTCACGCTTCGGGTTGCTTTGTTTCTTCCGGTCGCCTTACTGCGACACTGCTCCCACGACGATCTTGTCGGTGATGAACACGGGCGCGTCGTAGAGAGGAATGTCTCGCAGCACGGTTTTGTCCCCCTTAGTCACGACGCGGTCCGGCGGCAATTCGTAGATCGCGCCCGTGACCGTGTCCACCCAGACGGGCTCCGCAAACGTCACGCCCGTCAGCGTGATCTGGGCAGGCGTCGTCTCGTTCCCGTTGTCGGGATGGTCCGAGCAGTCCCAGAAGGCCAGCAGCCACTGGTCGCGGCCGGCCTTCTGGAACAGGTAAGCCGCCGTCTGCTTCGCGCATTGAACGTCACACGAGAATCCGCGGACGGCCTGCAGCGAGCTGTCGAAGACGGAGGCGATATTCTGGACCGTGTAGTAGGCCGGCTTGACCTTCAGCACCTGGCCGTCCTCGTTGCACTTGATCAATCCCATCCGCTTCATGAACCGATCCGGGCGCGTGCGGACCCACAGCGGGTCGATCCGTTTACAGTAGCGTTCAGGCTGGTCGTAAGCGGGATCATAGAAGGTGAACACCAGCGACTCGAGGCCATGCCCCAGATCGCCGATCATCCGCCGCGCGTTCCACTTGCACTGCGTCAACTCGCTGTTCCACGCTTGCGAAGAGATCGGCGCGGAGTAGTGGGAACTGGACGTTGCGCCCGCCTCGCCCTGCCAGATCTTCACGTCGGGCGCATAGCGGTGAACCGTCTTCACAAACTCCTCGACGCGGGGGAACACCGCGTCGGGATTGAGGGAGTAGTCGTGGTAGATGATCCAGTGGAAGAGCCCCGTCTTGCCCTGCGCGCGAAGGATCTGCAGGTAGGGCTCGGCAAAACGCACGTTGGGCGAACTCAGCACCAGGCCGGCGATCCGTGCGTCCGGAATGTGCCGCTGGATGATCTCGGCCGTACGAATGTTGTTGTCGGCGACGCTCTCGGGCGTGTTGCCCTTGCTATTGCTCGGTTCGTTCCAGGTGGACCAGTCCTGCACGCGGCCCCGGTAGTGGCCGGCCAGGGCGTCGATCCAGCGATCCCACGCGGCCAGTCCCGTGGCGCCGGACGGCAGCCCGTCGCTCAGCGAGGCCCCGCCGCCACCGGGATAGATCGGATTCCCATAGGATGTCTCGAGAAGCACGTTCAGGCCTTGAGCGTGAAGGTAGTCGACTTGACGGTCGAGCCACGCGAAGTCGTAGACGCCCTTGACCTTTTCGGTTTTGGCCCAACCGGCCTGCAGGCGGATGCGGATGATTCCCAACGGTTCGATATAGGCATTGAACTGCTCGAAGTCGCCGTAATCGCGGTCCAGCATTTCACAGCCGATGGCCAGGTTCGAGTGGCCGACTTCCCTGGCGCCGCGGGGCCGGATCGTTCCGATCCGCTTCAAGCCCGGCGCCAGCGTCGTCTGCACCCGGTCGTGCGTATTGTCGATGATTGGCCGCGCCGCGTCGGCGCCGGCCAACGCGCAGGCTGGTCCCAGTAGCATGGTCAGCAGCGCTGCACAGGCCGCGGTCTTCATGCGTGTTTCTCCCGGTTGGGGGGTGACGTTGGGCCACCCCGACTGCTGCGAGCAAGCTGCATGTAAGGATAGCCGATCTCGTCGCGTGTGGGGAGGGACGACGGCCTGAGTGAAGAGCATCAGTAGTTCCAAGTTCGGGCCGTAGCTGGACTCGCCGGAGTTCAGGAGCATGGGGAAGCGGCCTGAATTCTGGCGAATTCAGCTACGCAGGTTCACATGGCCGCCTCAAACTCGGAAGTGCTGAGCACGGCTTGGCCAAGCAAGAGCGGCTGGCTAAACTTGGGGCCTGTCTCTTTTTCTATGACACCAACGCCGAGGGTCAAGTCGATGAAATTCAGATTGTCGCTTGCGATCGTTGTGCTGGCCGTCGCCGCCGTGGTTGCCCGTGCCGGGGATGTCGTCGGCCGTCCCATCGAGTCCTGGCAACCGGGAATGCTCGATGTCCACCAGATCAGTACGGGGCGCGGCAATGCGGGCCTGTACATCTTCCCCGACGGCACGACCTTGCTGGTCGATGCGGGCGAACTGCCCGGCCCGAATCCCAAGCACACGCCCGCGCGGCCGGACGACACGCGGCGGGCCGGCGAATGGATTGTCCGCTACGTGCGTCACGCGCTGCGGCACGACCCGCAGCCGGCACTGGACTACGTGCTGTTGACCCACTTTCACCAAGATCACATGGGCGAGGTGGCGACGGGCGTGCCAGTTTCACCCCACGGATACACCCTCACCGGCGTCACCCGCGTGCTCGAAGACGTGAAGGTCGGCAAGCTGCTCGACCGCGGCTGGCCCGACTACGGCAACGCGACTCACCTCGAATCCCCGTTCATGAAGAACTATCTGGCGTGCGTGAAATGGCAGGCCGAGCAAAACGGTCTCCAGGTCGAACGGTTCGTGCCTGGGCGCGCCGATCAGGTGGTCCTGCGCCGCCAGCCGCAGAAGTACCCCCAGTTCGAATTCCGCAACGTGGCGGCCAGCGGCGAGATCTGGACCGGCCAGGGCACCGCCACCGAGCACCGGGTGCCGTCCTTGGAGACCCTCCTCCGCAACCAATGGCCGGATGAAAACGTGCTCAGCATCGCGTTCCGGCTGAGCTACGGCAAGTTCA
>CAZAQY010000443.1:0-4326 GCA_964486845.1 uncultured Pirellulaceae bacterium | reverse complement strand
TGACGCTGGCGGTGAGCGGCTTGAGCGTGAACCAGCGGATCGTGGCGACGGCCACGGACGCCGTGGGGAACACCAGCGAGTTTTCGGCCAGCGTGGCAGTGGCGTCGTCGTTGCAGGCTCCGGCCGAGGTGCAGCGAGAGTCCACTTCCGCCACGCTGGACGCGGCCGACTTGACCCCGCTGGTTTGGCAGGCCATCGCGGCATGGGAATCAGCCGGACTGGATGCGGCCGGCGTCGCGGCGTTGCATTCGTTGTCGTTTGAGGTGGCGGACTTGCCGGGGCGCTACTTGGGCTGGGCGACGCGGGACCGGATCGTGCTGGACATCGACGCCGCCGGCTACGGCTGGTACGTTGCGGACGCCAGAGGAGAGGTTTCGGACGAATTTGAAATCTCAAATCTGGAATCTCAAATGGACCTGTTAACGGCCGTGATGCACGAGATGGGACACGTCCTTGGCCTGGCTGATCTCGATGGGGAAGACGACTTGATGGCCGGTGTGTTGCAACCGGGCACGCGGCGTCTGCCGGCGCTGGCGGATGTCGATCAAGTGCTTGCTGGCAGCGACTGGTTCGATGTTCCGTGAAGTCTCACTCGTCACGGCCGGCGGAACGAGCCATCGTTGCTCCGCAGGATCGGGATTCCTTGTCGTTCTGCGGCGTCAGTAGAGCGGCGGCTCTTTATGGAGCGTCAGAAACGACGTTAGCGCTTTGCTTCTCATGGTCTGTTTCCACCCGAATTAGCGACTTACGGAGGTGTCGCTGGGACGGTACATTAACGACACGTGAAATTGTCCCCTGTAAACGAGGAGGAACACGAAGGACGAGGAATCGGTTTGGCCGCCGCCGCAGCAGGCGGCGAATCGACAATTGGAACGACGCGCGAGCGTCAAGAACTGCTTCCCTGAAACCGACCAAGCTGGACCGCAAGGCCCTTCAACTTCAGAGGCAGTGCTTGGACCGCGCTCCCGAAAGGGAGCGTCGGCCAGGTGCTGTTCTGAAGTGCCTCTTGGTCGGGGCTCAGGGAGCGGCCTTGGATTCGGCGCTCCTTTCTTATTGCGCTCGGCCTGCGATACCGAGGGAACGCTGAAGCCGCCGTTCGGCGGCGAATCCCGCCCGCGTACACGCTTGGTCTCCGTCTGTCGGTGCGATTCATCGCACCATTGCCGAGGATCAGTCGGGGGCATGGTCACCATCGTCGTCTCGGATTGAGACGGGCGGGAGGAAATCAGGCAGCGGGCGGACCGGTGGTCACCTTTCGCGCCCCGGCTGCCGGGGAATAGTTGAGAAGGCTCGCTGCAAGTACCGTCTTTGCGAGTCGTGTCTGTGCGGCAATACAACGCAATTCCGGGGAGTCACTAATGTCTACGTCTGCTGAATACAAGTCATGTCCGTTTTGCGGGGAACAGGTTCTGACGGTCGCAAAAAAATGCAAGCACTGTGGAGAAACCATTGATGTTGCGATGCGCGCCGCTGATGAAGCACGGCGGGCCGCTGAATCCGCTCGCCCGGCGCCGATGGGTATCAGTCCAGCGGTAAATCAGGCAGTGAATGTGAGTGTGGTTCAGGGGCCGAGCGTAGTACAAGCCCGGCAAAGCCAAGCGCTGCCAGCGCTGCTGAACGCTTTTTGCTTTCCAGGGCTTGGTCAGTTGATTCAGGGGCGGTTGCTTGCCGCGATTGTGTGGTGGTGTCTGCATACGCTGGCGGCTCTGTCCGTCCTCGTTGGAGTCGGATTCGTTTTGTGGCCAATCGTCTGGCTGCTCTGCATCGTGGATGCGGCCCGTTATCAACCACAACCGATGGTGGCTAGCGGAGGAAGCGGAGTGCTTCGAGCCATCGCTGCCGTCATCGCCCTGATTGTTATCGTTCCCGTTGTGATTCTTGTCGTGTCGGCCAGTCTCGATATGCGTGACACGGCGCGGGAAGCGTCAACAAACGTGGCCAGTTCAACGCCAAGCGGGACAAGCTCACCGTCAGAGGCGATGCCTGCGGAGATTCCCGTAGGTGCGCCAGCGGCGGATGTCCCCGCCGACTCGACAGGAACTGGCGATGTGGCCGTGGAAGCGCCAGAGAGCACAAGCGCGCAGTCTTCGCCAAACACATCGCCGGGACCGATCGGAGCCCCTGAACCTAGGGATAGGGCCACATCGTCACCGACAACCGAACAACCGCCAGTTGCGGCCAGCGAAGCGCCGGATGGCGCGCAAACGCCTGAGACCATCGAGGCAGCGAGGTGGCGAACGTGGACGACCGGTGATGGAAAGTACAAGGTGGAGGCAAGGTTCGTGAAGTTGCAGGATGGAAAGGTGACCTTGGAGAAAAGCGACAAGACCACGGTAGACGTGAAGCTGGAGATACTCTGCCCAGCCGATCAGGATTTCGTGAGAGGGTGGAAATGGTAGTGAGCTTGTCCGGTTAATGTGGGGCGTTATCGGGGCAATGGGATGTCGTTGACAGCAGTCCCCGTGGCCGTGTGCCGGGTCAGGACACGGGTCAATGCTGGGGGGACCCCTGGCGCAAAGTGAAATGCCATGATTTGGGGGTGCGAGGTGGCCGAGACTCCAGCACTTTGCCGTAGGTTAGGCGCTTTCTTCGTGCATGTGTTGCTTCCGATAGCACTGGGGGCGTCTGTGTATCTGCTGTTTCGCAGCACGGGGCTTCTGGTGTTCCGTTGGTTAGATGTTCTCGGGCTGCGTGAAGTCATTACGGGTGCCCGAAACTACACGTCTGCCGTCAGGCTTCCCCAGTGGGTGTTGTATTCGGTCCCTGACGGACTTTGGGTTTACGCGACAACAAGCTGGATGATCCTCATCTGGCGTGGAACGCCACCGTGGACATGGCTAGCCGTTGGAGTGATTTTCGGTCTTGGTGGAGAACTGGGGCAGCTATTTGGGTTCGTTCCCGGAACATACGAGAATTTGGACATGGTTGCGTACGTTGCGTCCTTTCTTCTGGCACTTTTTGTGGTGAGGTGGAGAAATGAAACGACACTGCCTTTCGGTACTGGCCCTGCTCGTCATGATTGTCTTGGCGTTCGGTAGCGTTGACACATCGAACATCGACACGGGCGGCAGTCCCACTGGCGGAGGAACCAGCGGCAGTTCGCCAGCCGCGCCCGCAGCAAAACGAGTCGTCGTGACGAAAAGCGATTATGACCGAATTGCTGATGGTATGTCCTATCGTCAAGTGGCTGCGATTATCGGCTCGCAGGGCGAGGAGATGTCTCGGAACAAGATTGAGGGCGTGCCCGGCGTTATGGAAAGCGTCGAGACGGTCATGTACGTCTGGCAGAATGAGGACGGGACGAACATGAACGCTATGTTTCAGAACGACAGGCTCATGCAAAAGTCACAATTCGGCCTGAAGTAAAATGTCTCAGAGCAAGGGGCGTGCCGGCGCACACGCTTGGTCTCCGTCTGTCGGTGCGATTCATCGCACCATTGCCGAGGATCAGTCGGGGGCATGGTCACCATCGTCGTCTCGGATTGAGACGCGGGGGAGCAGACGACGCAATGAAACCAACGGGCCGAGCGCTGGCCTGTACTGGCCCGCCAATCGCCAAACGGCCCCGCAACTGTGAATGCCGCACAATGGCACGTATCTCAGGAGACCTACCCATTCCGCACCGTGCATGAAAGGACCCCTGCGATGAGGCTAAGCATTAGGTTCGCGGTCGTTCTGGCGTGTTGCATTACTGCGGCAGTGCGAGCCGACTCGGCTGAGAAAGAACCGTCAGAGAATCCAGTGGAGGGGCATACCCAGTCCGGCGCTGGGACTGACGCAGCAAAGCCGAGTGACTCAAAGAAAGACGGTCCCCGCGCCATTCGGATTGAAAGCAACAACGTAAGGGTGACCATTTTGCCAGAAGTCGGATGGCTTGCTCTTGAAGACATTTTCGCAAAGAAGGTGCGGGTGACCGAGGAAAAGTACCTGTACGTGATGGTTTCTGTCTGGAACAAGAGCAATGATAAGAAGATCGACTTCGAGGGTTGGTCCAGCAACATGTTCATGGCCTTTGCTTTCCTAAAGGACAATCTCGGCAATCGGTACAAGCTCATCGACTTTGGTCCCAACGTGACGTATCCGGGAAAAATTGAGTCAGCCTCGATATATCCGGGTAAGGGAACTCTAGAAGTGCTGATCTTCGAGACGCCAATTGAAAAGGCAAGCACGTTTGAATTGACATTGAAGGGAAAGAACGTTGGGGAAGATACCGACTTTGTTTTCCATTTTCCGCGCAGTGTGATTTTGGACACAGACGAAGAAGCGCGACGGATGTCAGTGGCCAACAGAATTCAGCCGTTTTGGCCGCGGTGGCTGAGTGAACTA
>CAZAQY010000442.1:0-4328 GCA_964486845.1 uncultured Pirellulaceae bacterium | reverse complement strand
GCGTGGCTACCAGGAACGAAGCACAGCCGGGTCCACTGATCAGAGCGGCGTCGCAGTTCTACCTGGAGCGATGCCAGAACGTGAAGTTGGCCCCGGCGGTGGAGTTCGTGATGCCGGTAGCGATGGCCTGTTAGGGTGTCCATGATCGCGCGGACCACGGCCGCAGGGCGTCGGCGGGGCAACGTCCCACCTGGGCAACAGTTGACCCCGGCCGTTCGCTAGGCGGAGTGGCGTCGTAATCCCCCATCGACCGGCGATCTCCGTCGTTTTTCCCTTGATGCTCACAGTTTCACGGCATTTTGTGGAAGTCTTGGTCCGGGGGATTGCTATTGACGGGAGCTATTGGTAAGGTTGCGCCGATGGTCCTCGAAGACCCCTTTGTCGGAGGGTAGAACGCATGTTGCGAAGTCAAGGTTACTTGCGTGTCAAGGAGGCGGCGAAGCTGTTGGGCGTGGCACCAAACACGGTGCGCGCCTGGGGCGCCGCGGGAAAGATCCCGGAGTATCGGCACCCGGCCAACCGCTACCGGATGTACAAGCAGGCCGAGTTGGAGAAGGTGAATAGGCAGGTTGAACTGTCGCTCACGCCGCCGAGTGCGCCCCCGAAACGCAAGAAGCCCCGCTAGTCATTTGTCATTGGTGACTTGTCATTTGCAGAAGACGAGTGACCAGTGACGAGTGACGAGTGACAACTGACCAATGACCATCAGCAACTGGACCATCGTCGCCGAATCGCAGTACCCCTGGGAGCGGGATGCGCTGGACTTCATCCGGCAGAGATTCCCGTCCCATGAGCCGTACCGCGCCTGGTCCAACTTCGAGTTCATCGCCGACGACGGCAGCATCAACGAGGTGGACTCGCTCCTGTTCACGCCCGTGGGGTTCTTCCTGATCGAGATCAAGAGCCGTCCAGGCCGGCTGTTCGGCGACGCGGGAACCTGGACGTGGGAGCACGAAGGCCGTCTGTTCACCGACGATAACCCGCTGATCGCAGCCAATTCCAAGGCCAAGAAACTGGCCTCGCTGCTCCAGCGGCAGAAGGCGTGCCAGAAGAAAGGTCGCATCCCGTTTATCGAGGCCCTGGTCTTCTGCTCGGCGCCGGACCTCGAGTGCGACTTGCAGGGCAACGCTCGGTTGCGTGTGTGCCTGCGGGATCGGGCCGCGGAAAAGGGGTCAGGTCCAATTTGTGCGCAGCACCCTCCGGGCCGTTCCGGCAAATTGGACCTGACCCCTTTTCCGCCGGACGGTGAGACGCCCGCTCGGCCGGGCATCCTGGCTGCGGTGATGCAACGCGATTGTCCGGGACTGGACACCTCGCCCCGAGGTACGCATGACCGGCCGATGTCCAAGGTCATCAGCCAAGCGATGGAGCAGGCCGGCATCCGCCCTTCGCGACGGCATCGCAAGGTCAGCGACTACGTCCTGGAGCAACTCGTCGGCGAAGGCCCCGGCTACCAGGACTGGCAGGCCGTCCATGCCACCGTCGCCGAATCCAAACGGCGGGTCCGTCTGTACTTGGTCCGCTTGGCGGCGACGGCCGAGGAACGCCAGACCATCGAGCGGGCCGCGCGGCGGGAATACCAGCTCTTGGACACGCTCCAGCATCCGGGCATCCTGCGCGTTCACGGGTTCACCGAGCACGAACTCGGCCCCGCGTTGATCTTCGAGCACGACCCGCTCAGCATCCGGCTCGATCATTTCCTGGCCCAACAGCAGGACAAGCTCAGCGTCGCCGCGCGACTTGACTTGGTCCGCCAGATTGCCGAAGTCGTTCGCTACGCCCACGAGAAAAAGATCGTCCACCGGGCGCTGTGTCCCCAAAGCATTTTGGTCAATTGTCAGTGGTCAGTGGTCAGTGGTCAGTTGGCAGACCGGCCGCGGATCAAGGTCTTCAACTGGCAGGTCGGCTATCGCCAAGGCAGCGGTTCATCGGGCGTGTCGCGAGTCGTGTCCGCCACTTCGCACGGCGACTGGCTGGTCGAGGAATCCGGCACCGCGTACATGGCTCCCGAAGCCCTCGTGGACGACCAGTTGGGCGAGCACCTCGATGTCTTCTCGCTCGGCGCAATCGCCTACCACATCTTGTCAGGCGTGGCCCCGGCCGCCAGCGGCCTGGACTTGAGCAACAAGCTCCGCGAGACCAAGGGGCTCCAGATCAGCTCGGTGCTCAACGGCGCCGGCGAGGCTCTTCAGTTCCTGATCCAGTACAGCACGCACCCCGAGGTTCCCAACCGCATCGACACGGCCGTCGATTTCCTCAGCGGCCTGGACGAGGTCGAAAAAGAGTTGACTGCGCCGGAGCACGACTACGTCGAGGACCCGACGCGAGCGCAGCAGGGCGATCTGCTGGCCGGCGGCTTTCGGGTCGTCCGGCGACTGGGTCAGGGGGCGTGTTCGGTGGTTTTTCTGGTCGAACGCGACGGCCAGGACTACGTGCTCAAAGTGGCCGGCGAGCCGGATCACAACGGGCGGCTGAAGGACGAAGCCGAGGTGATGCGCAAGCTCCGCCATTCGCACATCATCGAGTTCGTCGATACGGTGGAACTCGGCGACCGATTCGGGTTCCTGATGTGGCCGGCCTTCGCGGAAAAGGACAAGCGGCTCATCGAGACCCTGGGGCAGCGGCTGCGCAAAGAAGGCCGATTGCACATCGACCTGCTGGAGCGATTTGGCGAGGACCTGCTGGGCGTGGTCAACTTCCTGGAAGAGCAGGGCATCCCCCACCGTGACATCAAGCCGGACAACATTGCGGTCGGCATGATCGGCCGCGGCGACAAGCTGCACCTGGTGCTGTTCGATTTCTCGCTGTCGCGCACGCCGGCGGACAACATCCGTGCGGGGACCTCGGGCTACCTGGACCCGCTGCTGCCCCTGCGCAAGCCGCCGCGGTGGGACCTGCATGCCGAGCGTTACGCCGCCGCCATGACGCTGCACGAGCTGGCCACCGGCTCGCTGCCGCAGTGGGGCGACGGCAAGAGCGACCCCTCGCAGCTCCCTCCCACCACCGAGATCACCGTCAACCCCGAGGCGTTCGACCCGGGCTTGCGCGAGGGATTGACGGCGTTTTTCCAACGGGCCTTCCGACGCGACGTCAAAGAACGGTTCGACAACGCGGAACGGATGCTCGCCGCGTGGCGCGAGTGCTTCACGCACATCGACCAGGAAACGCCGCTCACCGACCAGGCCGACGAAGCGCGGCTCCGCGAGTTGTTGGCCGCCGCGACCCTCGACACCTCGGTCGCTGAGTTGGGCCTAGGCACGCGGGCGACCAACGCCCTGGACCGGGCCAACATCCTGACCGTCGAAGACCTGCTGACCGTGCCCGTGCGCGTGTTGCTGCGGCTACGGGGCGTTGGCAACTTGACCCGGCGCGAGATTTCCGCGGCCGTCAAGATCCTCCGGGAGCGGCTGGGCACGCCTACGCGGGAAACGGCCGTCGCCACGGATCAAACCGAAATGCCGGCGGAAACGACGGATGTCACCACGCTCGGTGTGGATCTGCTGGCCGATCGGGTTCTGAAGACTGGCTCGCGGGAGGGCGAGACGGTCCAACGCACGGTGCTTGCGCTCTTGGGACTCGATCCCGCAATCAGCGATCGCTGGCCCAGCCAGGCCGACGTGGCACGTGTGGTCGACGTCACCCGGGCGAGGATCGGGCAGGTCGTGGGCAAGCTCCAAACGCGATGGGCGAAGGATCCGGCAATCACCCAGCTCCGCTCGGACCTGGTTGAGATCGTGGCCGGCCAGGGCGGCGTGGTGACGGTGCCGGAGCTGGTGGAATCCGTGCTTCTGGCACGCGGCTCGTCCCAGGATGAACCGCGGCGCACGGAGCTGTCCGGGGCCGTGGTTCGCGCTGCGGTCGAAGCGGAACGGTCGATGAGCGAACCCCGACTCTTGGTGCGCCGCGACGGCGTCTGCATCTTGGTGGCCCAGGACGCTTCCTTGGCTGGCTACGCCCGCCGGCTAGGCGAAATTGCTGACCAACTGGCCGACGAAGACCCGCTCGTGGCTCCCGCGCGGGTCGTGGAACGACTGCGGGAAGTTGGTCCGCCGACAGACGTCAACGTCTCGGACGCCCGGCTCGTTCGTCTGGCTTCGGCCGTTTCGCGGCACGCTGCGCTCTCCAGCCGGCAGGAACTCTACCCGCGCGGAATGGCCGCTGCCCGAGCGGTTCTGCTTTCGCACGGGGCCTTGGCCGGCCTGCGGATGCTGACGGTGGCCCAGGTGCGGGAACGGGTCGCGAGCCGGTATCCCGAGGCGGCCCCGTTGCCGGATCGACCGGAGCTCGACGATCTTCTCCGCGACGCCGGATTTGATTTCCGCTGGGAA
>CAZAQY010000441.1:0-4330 GCA_964486845.1 uncultured Pirellulaceae bacterium | reverse complement strand
TTGGCCTCTGTTTGTGAACAAGCGGCCAATGGTAGGCTGTCCTAAAGTGCAAGTAATCGGGACGGGCAAACAATTAGCACTTTGTCGAGGGGCCTCCGAGCCTCTAGTTCCGTCAGAACCAACCCGCCCTCGATCGTCTTGCCAAGGCCCACTTCATCGGCAATCAGCAACCGGCGGTCGGACGAGTCAAGGATCTTCAGCAGGGGCTTGTATTGATACGGCTCGAAGAGAATTCGCTGTGCTTTGAACGAGTACACGGTGCTGCGGTTGGTCTGGGTGATCCGTTCCATGGCCAGTGCGCAGCGGAACGCCTGAATCCGCCCCCAGCGGCCATGACTCGCCAGTTGCTCGATCGAACTGCAAGCATCGTCGAGTGGATCGAGATCGGCCTCGACCACGTTTTCGGCTCGCTTTACGAAACGCACGCGATACCAGAATTCACCACCATCCAAGGCCGCATCTCGCTCGATGCGTCCAAGTTCGCGGGTAGATCGCAAGACAACCGAGTCACCTTTCGTAAACCGCGGCTTGTCTGTCATGGGTGGCTCCATCGAATCAAAGGGGCACGTCCTGATGTGGCTTGGCTTGAGCCGTTGCGTTCCCAGGTTGGGGCAGTGAAGACGGAAAGAGTTCCTGCTCCAAATCGCCGAGCAATCGCAGATTGGTGAGGGCCGTGTCGTACAGGGCCTGCCGGTCGGCTGGGACCGCCAGGTCAAGGCCGGTGTAGGCATGACGGGCCGACCACATGGCGTCCAGCTTCGACTTGCAGTCGGCGGACATGAAGCTGGCCTTGTGTAACGCGGCGAGGTGGTCTTCGAGTTTATCCGGTTGTTTTTTTCGCTTGGGGAGCTTGGCCTGCCAGACGTGGCGAACGATCGCCTCTATGACGGCCTGAGTCAGGGCGATGCAGCCGTGGTAGTGACCGTCCCGGAACAGTTCGGCGCACTCGGCGAGGGGGGCGGCAAAGGGGCCGTCGGGGACGACGAACAGGGCCTTGGCCTGCAGGAAGCGGTCCGCTCGTTCCAATGCGGTGCGTGCGACATCGTCTTGGATTGCCTGGGCTACCCGGTCGCGTTCCGAGACTGGTGGCACCGGCTGGGCCGGGGGCGGTGGTTCCGCGGGGCGCGAGACGGTGGTCGGCACCGACGTAGCTTCTGACGGCTTGCGTTCAGGGACCGGTGCTCGGGCGACTGGGCCGTCGAAGAGCGGAAGCTGTCGGGACGCCGCGGCGGATCGCTTGGCGGCCTTTTTCGGAGCAGGAACGGGCGGGGGAGGGGCCTTGGGCACTCGCCGGGCGACCATCTCCATGTCCAGACCCTGGCGATGGACGTGGAACCCATCGTGCTTCCGTAACTCGCCGACGCCGATCGATAATGCGAACGGGAAAGCCTCCGGAAGTCGCAATAGCTGCTGGGCCTCGACTTCTTGGGCGGTGCCGGCAGCGAGCATCGTTTCCAGCATCCAGAGCTGAAGCGACGGCGATTCGGTCCGCATCTTGCCGGCGAGAAGGAAATGGCCTTTCTTGTCCGTTGATCGGAGCACGCCCCAATCGACCAGCGTCGTCAGCAACTTCTGCGAAGCTTCCTTGGTCGTTGCCCGGTCACCCCAGGTCGTGAGTAGCCTGGCTTGTACGTGAGCTGTGGTGAAATCGTCCTGAAGGGTCAGAACGCGGCCCACGACCTCGGCAGCGTCACGGAAGAATGGGTAGGCCAAAACGGTCAGACCCCAATGCAGCCAAATCCGGTCTGGGCCGGATACCTGGGGAACGAGCGCCAGTGCCTTGTCGCGCAGATACTGCCGATCTTTGGGGATGCCGCACCAGATGCGCAGCACGATCCCGGCCGACTTGGCGCGGGATTCCTTACCGGGAAGTTCGGCCTTTAGGCGATCGTCCAGGAATGCCCGTAGCTCCGGTTCGTCCTGGGTCTGGACCAGTCGGTCCAACAGGGCGTCGAGCCACGCTCGTTTGATCTTGCGGTCGATTCCGATGGAGTTTCTCATCCGTCAACTCTGCTGATCGCCACGAACGGAACCAGGACTTCTTCCAACGCAATGCCGCCGTGCGCCACGATCCGGTCGCCGACGCCGGTGAAAGCCTTCAGATCGCCGGCCAGAAGGACGTGCCGTGCGGGCGGCAGTCCGTAACCCGGCCAGCACACTGAATCAGGGAACTTCGCGGCCACGTCCTGCCGGAAGTCAGGGCGGTCGTAGACCCGCGCCCGCTTGCCTTTCGTGTCCGCGAGCACACCTTCCTTGGGGCTTCCGATGCCCGTGGCGGTGACGTTGCCGTGATCCGCCGTGAGGAATACGTGAAATCCCTCCGCGTGAAGTCGCAAGAGCAGTTGCTGCAGGTGGCCTTGCGACGCCCAGAGTCGGACCTGGTTGTGCATGCCGGATGTCTCCATCTGCATGCCGTGCATGATTTCGTCCACCTTGTTCCAGACGATGGCCAGGACGGACAGGCGGGAGTTTGCCAAGACGGTGTCCAGACGCGGATCGTCGCACGCCTCCAGATTCGGAATCAGGTCCGCACATCCGCGCGACACACCCTGATCTTCCCAGTACCGGACCCAGTGGGCCTTTTCCTTGGCCGTCGTGTCGAAGGATTCTGGGAAGTAGAGCGGCGGCTCGCCAGCGAAGATGGACTGACGGGTGACGCAGGTCAGCGTCGGCACCCAGGCAAAGGCGGTCATCTCCTCAAATCGCCACTGGTTTGGTGTCGTCTCCAGGCTGCGCCGCAGGAGCAGCCATTGGTCCAGGGCCAATCCATCCAGGACCAGCAGCGCGATCTTGGCCAGCTTCCTGCGATTTCGCTCGACCGCCAGGAATCGGGGGATGTGATGGACCATCACCGGCTGCTGGTGGTACGAGAGATTGTGCAACGCGCCATAGCGGCTCATCATCCATTGGCCGAATTCGTCTTCGATCTTTGCCTGCAGGGTCTCCCAAGCGGTGCGGTCGCCGGCGTCCAGCCATTCGTCGCACTCCCAGCGCAACACGACCAGATCGGCCCACCTTTCGGCAGCCTGCTGCCATGCGCGGTGCGGAGCTTCGGCGTCTGGAAGCTCCTGCTCGAAGCGGTCCCGCAGTCGCCGATAACGGCGAACGATGTCGGCGTGAGGGTCGTGCCGTACGCCGGTCTGAACCCAGGTCGGCAGGCTTGTCACTTGGTCGACATCGACGGGCGCGAGCTGGCCTTCGAGGAACAGAGTATCGACATACACCCGTACATCTTCGTGGCCGAAAGGCACCAAACATGCCGGCCGCGACTGTCGCCCGTCGTCTGCACCGGAGCCAGCGTCACTTTCCGAGATTAGACCGGCGAGGAATCCGGGCCATTGCGACTGCAGGAATCGCAGGAACGCCTCTCGACTCGGCAAGATTTGGGAGAGTGGCCAAGCCGCCAGGGCCTGCTGCTTGGTCAAGCTTTCCAGCAGGAACTGGCAGATCATGTCGGGAAGCCGAACCTGCCGCGAATGGAGTGACAGCAACACTTTGAGAATATCCACCGGCGTTTTGATCAGCTTCGGGACGATCCCGAAGCAGTGCATCAGCACAAACTCCTTGGTCTCCCGCTCGGTCAACTGCTCACCGTCATGCTGGTGGTACGCCTCGTCGATGGCATCCAGGTGTCCCCGATCCAACGCGGCGAGCACGGGGTAGTTCAGCTTGGGGAACAGTTGGTGGAGCGCAAACTTGAGTTGCCTCCCCGCTTTGAGCAAGTCGTACGGCAGGACCTCCAGCCGCTGTGCCGACGATCGCAGCACGACGACCAGATCGGTGTCCAAGCCCTGGTCCCACTGGCTTCGGTATTGGGATTCGTAGGCAAAGCGGAAGGCGATCGAGTCATCGAACGGGAGCAAATCGAATCCACGTTGACGCACGGCCGAGAGCATCCCCTCTTCGGTCAGCAGCCCATCTGGATCGGAGACCAGCGTCAGCCGCGCCACGCGTCGGTGGAAGTGCTTCAGGATGCTTTCTCGCCAGTTAGCCATGCGACGCTTCCACACGCAGGAGGATGATAGGCTGCAATTCCGGTAGCACCTGCTCACGTTTGCGCAGCTCGGCCGCCCACGCCCGCTCTTCTTCGTCCAGCCTCCGCAGGCGGTGCTGCCGAACTTCAGGCAAGCCGATCCGATTCAGCGCCTCCCGGCGCACGTGAAACGCGTACTGGCCCTTATCCTGTTCCCGCTTCAGGAGTTGCTGGCGCTTGGCGAACAGCTCCTCGAAGTAAGCCTGACCGCAGCGTTCCGCCTCTGTTCGGATGTGGCGAAACAGGCCTCGATCACAAGGTTGCGAAATGCTAGCAGAGCTAGCTTATTGAAAGTAT
>CAZAQY010000440.1:0-4330 GCA_964486845.1 uncultured Pirellulaceae bacterium | reverse complement strand
CGGGGTGGACCCGCACTGGGTGCTGAACGCCTTGCGGGTGCGGCCGGCGCCGGACCAAGGGGACGAGATCCGAATCAGCGGTCCGTCGGGTCCGCTGGATGCGGACGGGACGACGGTGGATACGTTCACGGGGACGAACCGCTCGTGGCCGCGACCGTCAAGTCGAGCGACGAAGCGGCGCAAATCCGCGTCCCGCGCCGCCATCGCCTGGAGCGTTTCGAACACGAGTTAGACGCCTGGTTCGCCCAACTGTCCGCCGACGACGAACCGCTGACAAATGACAACTGACCACTGACGAGTGACCAGTGACGTGGAGTTGTTCCGGTCTACTTTGCATCATTGCGGACTCGGCTCGGACGGCCCAGTCCGCCCGCGGCGGAAGTACGCGGCCAGGTCGTCCAGGAAGGAATAGACGACGGGCACGGCGAGGAGGGTCAGCAACAGGGACAATGTCTGGCCGCCGACGGCCAGGACGGCGATCGAGCGGCGCTCCTCCGCGCCCGGACCGGTGCCCAGCAGCAGGGGCATCATGCCGGCGACGAAGGCGATGGTCGTCATCAGGATCGGCCGCAAGCGGTCGCGGTTGCCGCGCATGATGGCCGCATGCCGCTGCAAGCCGCCGGCGCGCAGTTGGTTCATGTGGTCCACTTGCAGAATCGAGGCCTTCTTCACCACGCCGAACAAGACCAGGATGCCCAGGGCGGAGTAGACGTTCAGCGATTCGTCGCCGAGCCACAGGCTGACTAGCCCGAAGGGCACGGCCAGGGGCAACGAGAAGAGAATTGTGAGCGGGTGGACGGTGTGCTCGAACTGCGCCGCCAGCAGCAGGTACATGAAGATGAACGAGAGGATGAAGGTCCAGCGGAACTCACCCAGCGTCCGTTCCAGTTCGCGTCCGCGGCCCAGGACGCGCGTGGCGTAGGCCGGCGGCATGCCCAACTCGCGCGCCGCCTCCTCGACCGCCTGGATGCGGTCGCTCAAGGCGAAACCGGGGGCGACGTTGGCCCGCACGGCCACCATCCGCTGGCGGTCCAAGCGGTCGATGCGTGCGAACCGGTTGACGTTCGACAAGCGGACCAGGTTGTCCAGCCGCGTCAAGCCCGCCAGCGTGGCTTCCCGCTGGCCGTCGCTGGTGGCCGCCGTTTGCGTGGACGTTGCCGGCGCGGCGGGCTTGGTGCGGACATACAGTTGGGAGATGGCCTCCGAGCTGCCCCGATCGACGCCCACCAGGCGCAGTTCCACGTCGTACACGTCGCCCCAGACCGGGTCTTGCCAGCGGCTGGCCCGATCGTCGCCTCCGACGGCGATCCGCAAGGTGTCCGCGATTTCCTCCACGTCCACGCCCAGCGAAGCGGCCCGTTCGCGATCGATCTCGACGTGCAACTCGGGTTTGGCCTTGAGCGTGGCGTAGCCATCTACGACGCCGGGAATGCCCGACGGCGCGTCGCCGCCTCGCATCCGGTCGCGCAGCCGCAGGCTGAAGCCCGCCAGTTCGTCCAGATTGGGCCCGGTAATCGAGAATTCGATATCGACCGGGGCTCCGTGGCGAATCGACGTCAGGTTGCGTACTGCGCAGTCCAGGTCCAGTTCCGGGTACTGGCGGCGGTACCTTGTCAGGATTTCGCGGATCTCCTGCATTTTCTGCCGCTGGGTGAAGCCTCCCTCGAAAGCCTTACCCGGCTCGCCCGCCAACGTCTCGCGCCACAACCGGCCCCAGGAGAAGACCCGTTCTTCCAGGTCCTGCAAACGCACATACGTCACGGCGGCATTCACCCGCGGCATGCCGCCGGAACCAAGGTTGACCAACAGCAGCTTGACGCCGGGCAACTGCCGCAGCTCGGCCTCGATCGATCGCACCAGCTGCTCCATCGAACGCAACGAGGTCCCTTCGCGGGCCACGACTTCGACCTCGAACTCCGATTCGTCCACATTCGTGGGGATGTAGTCCTGTTTGACCATCTTGTACAGCGGCCAGTTGGCGGCGATCACCGCCAGCGACAGCAGCAGCACGGCCCACCGCCAGCGGAGACTCCAACGCAACACGGCCAGATAGCCCACCTCGATCCAGTGATAGAAGCCACGCCGCGAGGCCGGCCCGCCCTCCGCGAGCTTCAACGGCCGCAGCAGCCGCGAGCACATCATCGGCGTGAGCGTAAAGCTGACCAGCAGCGAAACCAGGATCGAGACCGTGGCGGTCATGCCGAACTGGAACAGCATCCGTCCGGCGATACTGGACAAAAAGGCCAACGGCAGGAACACGATCACCAGCGACAGGGTCGTCACGAGCACGGCCAGGCCGATCTCTTTCGTGCCCACCACCGCCGCTTGCATGGGCGGCATGCCCTTTTCTTCGATGCAGTGAAAGACGTTCTCCAAGACCACGATGGCATCGTCGATCACAATGCCGACCATCAGCACCATGGCCAGCATGGTCATGTTGTTGAGCGTGAAATCGAGGGCCCGCATCATGGCGAAGGTCGCGATCAAGGACGTGGGAATCGCCACTGCGGCGATGACCGTAGATCGCCAGGAGCGCATGAAGATCAGCACCACCAGCGTCGCCAGCAGGCTGCCCACGATCAGGTGCTTCTGGATCTCGTGCATGGCGGCCAGGATGTACCGCGACTGGTCCTGGATCACCTCGACGTGGACGTCCGGCGGCAGAATCTGCGAGGTTCGCTTCAGCCGCTGTTTGACCGCCTCGATCACCTCCACCGTGTTCTCGCCGGACTGCCGTTGCACCGTCAGCACGACGGCCGGGCGGCCGTCCAGCCGGGCCAGGGTGCGCGGCTCCTTGGTCGCGTCGACGGCTTCACCCAAATCGCGCAGCCGAACCGGGATGCCGCCCGGCGTGGCGACGACCATCTCCAGGAAATCGCGCGGCTCGTGAAAGCGGCCCAGCGTCCGCAAGGCAAGTTCGTGAGCGCCGGCGTCGACGCGGCCGCCGGGGATATCCGCGTTCTGACGCACCAGGGCGTCGCGGACTTGCAGGATGGACAGCCTGTAAGCCGCCAGCCGTTTGGCCTCGATGTTGATCTGCACCGCCCGGTCCTGCGCTCCGGAGATGCTGACCTGGCCGACACCAGGCGCCGACTCGATCATGTCCTTGACGTAGCGGTCCGCCAACACGTACAGCTCTCGCGACTGCCGGTTGCCGGACAGGGCCAGCGTCATGATCGGGGACGCTTCCAGGTCCTGCTTGCGGACGACGGGCGGGTAGACGTTTTCCGGCAGCCGGTTCAGCACGCTGTTGACGGCGTCGCGCACGTCCTGGGTGGCGGAGTCGATGTCGCGATCGACCTGAAAGGTGATGATCAACAGCGAATAACCTTCGCGGCTGAGCGACCGCAATTCCTCGATCCCGGCCACCGTGGCGACCGAGTCCTCCATGAGCTGCGTGACTTCCGATTCGACTTCTTCGGCCGCGGCATTCGGATACATCGTGGAGACATAGACCGTCGGCATGTCCATCTGCGGAAAGCGGTCCACGCCCAGCCGCAGGTAGGAAGCCATCCCGGCCACGACCAGCGCCAAGATCAGCATCACGGCAAACACCGGACGGCGGATACAGATTTCAGCCAGCCATTGCACGTTGCCATCCTCCGTTCGCCGTGCTGACACCTTTACCGAACTACTTCTTGGACTTTGTCCTGAACTGCACCGAGATCGAGTGCCAATTAGTTCAGGACAAAGTTCAGTGCGTGGTTTGGGGCACCGCACAGTGCTCCAAAATGCGCCGGTTACTCCTTCGCCGATGCTTGCTCCCTGTCGCTTGCCGCCGTCTCCGCCGCCGCGACGGCGTTGGGCTGCCGCACCACGACGGGCCCGGCGAGCCCGTCCTGGGGCTGGCGGACCACGACGTCGCCGGCGGCCAACCCCGACAACACTTCCACCCAATCCCCGTCGCGGCGGCCCGTCGTCACCACACGCTCGGACACGTGTTCTTTTTCGACCATCCAGACTTTCTCCACGCCGGCGAAATCCCGCACGGCACTGCCGGGGATGGAAACCGCCTGGGCGTCCGGCGCGACGACGATCTCCGTCTCGGCGAACAGCCCCACGTGCAACCGGGCGCCGGGGTTGGACACGTCGATTTCCACGCACAGCGAGCGGTTCGACAAGTCCAGCGCCGGGCTAATCCGCGACACAACGCCTTCCAGCGGCGTCGCCAGGCCCTCGAGGTGAATCATGGCCGGTTGCCCTTCCCGCAGCCGTGCCGCCTGCCGCTCTGGAATTCCCGCACGAAACCGCAAGGGGTCCGTCCGCACCAGCGAGACGATCGGTTCGCCGACTTGCACGTAGGTGCCGGGGGCGACATGGCGCTGCTGCA
>CAZAQY010000439.1:0-4373 GCA_964486845.1 uncultured Pirellulaceae bacterium | reverse complement strand
CCACTGCGGCCCCTCACGCTCCTGAAAACGCGGACGGCTTCCATCCCGTTCCCATGCCCGACCCATTGCTTGCGATGGTCGAAGTTCTTGCCCGTCAGCGGACCATCGCCGCACAGAAACGCCCGGCGGACGCAACGCGTATAGGCGTGAAACACCTCAACTTCCGACTCGCACACGATTTCTTTCCGCGCATACGCTGGCATATCGTCCCTCCTCGGCTTGCTTCAGCGTGCTACCGACAAATCGATGTCCAGTGTCCAGAATCTACCATTCGCCGCTCTCGCTGTCAATATCTCTGGGTGTCTGATTATCTCCTACCAGAGAAAACTGGACCTTGGTGGTTGCTTCTGCGGTCAAGGGGGGGTTAGGATAGCGGTTATTCCGCTTGGGGCAGTGGCGTCGTTCCTTCTGTGGCTCTTCTCGGTGGAGGCGACCACCATGCACCGGTCACGTCGTGTCAAGCGTCGAACGCGTCGAATGGGCCCGGCCCGTTACCGCCGCCTGCGGCACGAGTTCCTGGAAGACCGCCGCCTGCTGTCGTTGTTCATCGTCAATTCGGTCGAGGACGACCCGGACAAGGACGGGGATAAGCCGGCAGCGCAACGCGACGGCAAGTGCGAGACGACCGTCCCTGGAACCTGCACGCTGCGTGCTGCCATCCAAGAGGCCAACGCCACGGTAGACAAGGACGAGATCCGATTCAACATCCGGGGCTCTCGCCCACATGTGATCCAGCCCGGCTCTGCTCTGCCGACCGCCGTTCATCCGCTGATCATCGACGGCTATGAGGACAACCCCAACGCCAGCCCCAATACGAACTCCTTCGAGCAGGGCAGCAACGCGGCGCTGGATATCGTGCTGGACGGGAGCCAAGCGCCAGGCACCAACGGGCTGACCATCGAGGGCGGCGACAGTGTGGTGCGCGGCCTGGTGATCCAGCGGTTCGTTCAGGATGCGAGCACCGGCTTGGCCGGCTTCGGGATTGTCCTGGGCGTCAAGGGTGGCAATCTCGTCGAAGGGAATTTCCTCGGCACTGACGTCGACGGCGTGGCCGCAATGCCGAATACGTCTGGAATCGCCGTGGCGTCCGACAACAACACGATTGGCGGCACCGCGGACGCAGCCCGGAACGTGATTTCGGGAAACGTGTTCAACGGGATCCAGATCGGCTCGACGCGGAGCGGTGTCCCGACCGGCGCGGCGGGCAACTACATCCTGGGGAACTACATCGGCACGACCGCCGCGGGCGATCGGCGGCTGCCCAACGACAATGGCATCCGCATCACCAACCTTGCCGGTTGGAACATGATTGGCGGCACCGCCGCCGGCTCCGGCAACGTCCTGTCCGGCAACCGGTTCCAGGGCATCCTCATGGACCTCGAATCCAGCGGCGGCAACCTCGTGCAGGGGAACTTCATCGGTACTGATCCGACCGGGAACGTGACGGACCCGGATGGAGTTCCCGACAGCGGGGACGAGCTGGGGAACCGCGACGACGGCATCGACATCTCCGGCGCACCGAACAATACGATCGGCGGACCGACGCGCGAGGCCGGCAATGTCATCTCCGGCAACGGTGGCGGCGGCGTCCTGATCGCCGGCCTGACAGCCACGAACAACCTCGTTCAGAACAACCGCATCGGAACGAACGCCGCGGGCACTGTGTCGAGCATCCTGGGCAACGGCGTGGACGGGGTGCAGATTCAGGACGCCCCGGGCAACCGCGTGGAAGACAACCTCATTTCCGGCAACCAGCAATACGGCGCCGGCATCTTCGGCATGGTGGCCGTGGGCAATCAGGTGCAGGGCAACTTGATCGGCACCGAGGTCACGGGAACCGCCGCGATGGGTAATGAGGCGGGGGGTGGCCATCTTCGACGCGCCGTCGAACGCCATCGGCGGAACCAAGCGGAATGTGATTTCGGGCAACGAAATGTACGGCGTGTACATCTCGGGCGCCACGGCGAGCGACAATCTCATCGAAGGGAACTACATCGGCACGGACGTGACGGGCCTTGCCAGGCTCGCCAACCAGTTCGACGGCGTGCGGATCGTGGACGCTCCGCGCACTACGATCGGCGGATCTGGCTCCTCGAAACGTAATCTGATTTCCGGCAACGACCGCCACGGCGTCCACATTTCGGGTGCGACGGCCACCGGCAACGTCGTTCTGAGCAATATGATCGGACTGGACCTGAGCGGCCAGAACAAGTTGGGCAACCGGGGAAGCGGCGTGGTGATCGACGGTGCTCCGGGGAACACGGTAGGCGGGAAGGACGGCTTGGAGAACGTGATCTCGGGCAACAATGAATCTGGCATCTTGATCACAGGCGCCAACGCAGTTGGCAACCAGGTCGTGGGCAATTTCATTGGCACGAACCAAACGGGCGCGCCCGATCTTGGCAACGTCCACGACGGCATCTCGCTCGTCGACGCCATTGACAACTTCATCGGCGGCGATCGGAAAACCGCGGGCAATCTGATCTCGGGGAACTTGTTAGCCGGTGTGTCGATCCAAGGGAGCGAATCAAACCACGTGTATGGGAACCTCATCGGCACCGACAACGCCGCGGCCAAGGCCCTACCCAATACACGTGGAGTCAGGATTGAGGATTCCGCCAAGAACTTGATCGGAGGTGTCTCCTCAGAAGAAGAATTGGCCAACGTCATCTCCGGAAATGTGTTCTATGGGGTCTACATCACCGGCGATCAGGCGCGCAAGAACGTCGTCGATGGCAACTACATCGGCACCAACGAGGACGGCACCGCAGCCATCCCCAATCAGAATGACGGCATCCTGATTTACGGAGCCCCTTACAACAAGATCGGCGTGCCGAATCCAGAGACGGTTAGCAACGTCATCTCAGGAAACCTCGGCTACGGGGTCCATGTCGTCAGGACGGACAATACCCTGGTGTACAACAACTTCATTGGCCAGGGAGATGGCGGCGGTTCACTCCCCAATATTCTCGGCGGTGTCTACTTCGAACAAACCACGGGGAATTTTCTGGGGGGCAGCCGAGACCAGAATCAGGCCAACCTGATTGCCGGCAACGCGACGGGGCCGGGTGTCCGCATCACCGATAGTCGCCTGGACGTGATCCAGGGCAATTGGATCGGCACCAACGGGGGCGAACCGCGCCCCAATCTCCTGGGCATAAGCGTCGAACGATCTCGAAACACTATCATCGGCTCGTTATCCAGCGCCCAGGACACCAACATCATTTCCGGCAACATCACCGATGGGATCGTGATCGATGCTGGTCAGAACAACAACATCGGTGGAAACGTGATCGGTCTGGACATCTACGCCGAAAAGGCCTTGCCCAACGGCGGCAACGGGGTCGTGATTCGTAACTCCGGAGGCAACCAAATCGGTCGCGACAAGGACGGCAACTTCGCGGGCAGCGTGATTTCCGGGAACCTGGGAAACGGGATTCTCATCCAGGGCCCGCAGGCGAGGTTCAACGCCGTGCGCGGCAACTTCGTCGGGACCAATCTGCGTGGAGACGCGGCGCGGGGCAACGGCCTGTACGGCATCCAATTGTATGCGGCCTCGGAGAACCTCATCGGTGGTGCGCGCGACCCGGACGGAAACCTCATCTCTGGGAATACTAAGTCGGGACGAAGCATTGTCGGCGGCCGCACGAACGTCGTCCAGGGGAACTTCATCGGCACCGACAAGTCGGGCATGCAATCGATCCCCAACGAGGACGGGCTCGAATTGGTCGAGACAAGCCAGAACTGGATTGGATTGAGCCCGGGCTTCGAAACGCCCGACAAACGTAATCTCATTTCCGGCAATCGAAAAACGGGCCTGACCTTGTACGGCATCACCACGCAACAGAATGTCGTGCGGGGGAATCTGATCGGTGTGCAGAAGGATGGCTCCAGCCCGCTAGGCAACGAGCAGGACGGTATCCGAGTGGAGAGCAACGCCTACCACAACACCATCGGCGGGATCACTGGCGCCGAGGCCAACACCATCGCCTTTAGTGGCGGCAGCGGGATCGTGGTGGCGGGGGCGTATGAGATTACCATGCGCGGCAATTCGATCCACGACAACGCGGTGTTGGGAATTGATTTGGGCGGCGACGGCATCACGCTGAACGACCCGCAAGATAGTGACTCCGGTTCCAATGACCTGCAGAACTTTCCCGAAATCCTCTCGGCGACCATGGGGACGGAGAACAGCATCCTGGTCCATTTCGTTGGCAAGCCAAATGCGAAGTACACAATCGACTTCTACCGATCGCCGAAGTGCGGCGCGTTTGGCTACGGGCAAGGACAGTGGTATCTGCATTCGACCACGGTCTCCCTCGATTGCACTTTAGGACAGCCTACCATTGGCCGCTTGTTCACAAACAGAGGCC
>CAZAQY010000438.1:0-4443 GCA_964486845.1 uncultured Pirellulaceae bacterium | reverse complement strand
ACTGCCACAAGTGCCACAGCCAAGGCAACCAACTGGAACTCTGGGCCGCCGTCGCAGGGAAAAAGCTGCACCCTGCGATAGTCGATCTCTGCCACGCTCTCGGACGAGAAATCCCCTGGATCTGACGCTGGTAACGTCTCCGCATGAACCGGCCGCTGCCTTGCCAGCCACGCCACTTCCGGCGGGAGGCAAAGTCTTTCGCCCGGCGAGAAATCCGGGGAAAGGCGAAGGAGACAGAGAAAGATACCATTCAGATTTGTCTCCAACCACCAAAGAAACGGTCAAGGAAATACCGAAGCAAACCCCAGTGGGGGAAGCAAAACTCAGCGCAGGAAGTAAATCCTAGCGCGGGAAGTAAACCCTAGTGGGGGGGCACACCAGGAAAGTAAACGCTGAGGTACACCTCACTGCTGGTATCCAACGCGCTGGTCCTGCGGGTCTCCGAGGCGACGGCCCCAGGTGTTTGCGCCTTCTGCCGCCTGGCGTTTCCCCGCCGCCGATTCGCCGGTTGAGGTCGGTGATCGGTTTCCTATAATGGTCCGTTGTGGCTTGTCCGCTGGCCCGGAACGTAGGCGAAAAGTCGCCGATTGTTCGAGCACGATCGGTGGCACCTGCGCCCCGACCGCGGTGTTGGCGGTCGTGTTACGCGCGACAACGCCTATTGCGCGAGCCCTGTCGGAGCGAGGCGTGAGCGCTCACCATCTTGACGGGTGAGGAGGTCCATGAACGACAAACATATTCCCCAGCCGCCGTTTGCCGCCTGGCAACAACTACGATCCGGGCCGCGGCGCGAACGAAGTCGCATCTGCGAATGCCTTGCGGAACCGGGCTGGTTGACGTGTGTGCTGATGTTCGTCGCCGTGCTGTGTCCGCTTGTATCGCCGGTGCATTCCGCCGATGAGAAGCAGGCTCCGGTCAGCGGTTTTCTCGAGGCCGGCGTCGGTCGCGTGGATATCACGCCGGAGGAACCGATCTTGCTGAGGGGCTCGCCGGTTCCCAAGCCGGCGTCAGGGGCCAATACGCGGCTCTACGTGCGAGCGCTCGTGTTGTCCGCAGGCAGCACAAAGGTAGCCATCGTCACCGTGGACACGCTGAAGTATCCCTACGAACTCGCGCGGCAAGGGAGGGTCAAGATCGAGCAAGCCACCGGAATCCCGGCGACGCATGTGATCGTCTGCGCATCGCACACACATTCCGGGCCATTGTGGTCCTACTACGACGACCGACTCGTCAACGTGATCCCCGACGCGGTGACGCGTGCGATGCATGATCTCGCTCCCTGCACGGTGGGCGTGGCCGAGGGCGTGGTTGACGGCGTCAGCCAATGCCGCCGCGTGATCAAGGACGGGCACGCCTGGAACCGCTGGCAACTGCCGCCGGGCGAAGACGCGAACTATCCTCCAGAAGGCCCTTACGACCCTGCATTCGATGTGCTTGCGCTCACGGGAAGGAATGGTAAACACAAAGCCATCCTCTACAACTTCGCTTGCCACGCGGCTGCGAACGTCGAGCCACGGATCTCGGCCGATTTTCCCGGCGATGTGGAAGTGAGCGTCCGCAAGCAGCTCGGCTACGACGCCTCCGTGTTCTTCCTCACCGGCGCGTGTGGGGACGTGAACGTGCTCGGGTCGTGGCGGCGACGTGGGCTCCTCGGCGAAAAACTCGGCGACGAGATCCTCCACTGCCTGGGACGGCTTTCGCCGATCGCGAAGCCTTCGCTCGGGGTCGAGTTCCGTGAGTTCCCGATGGCAGGGCGCGAGAATCCACAGTTCCAGGAAGCCGAGGTCGCCCGCAACTGGCCGGCGCAGCTCGAACACTACCGCAAGGCATTTAATGAAATGAAGACCCGGGCGAAGCCGACCTATCCATATCCCATGACCGGCATCCGACTCGGCGACGACTTCGCCCTGGTGACGAACGCAACCGAGCTGTTTTGTTCCATCGGGATGCGCATCAAGGAAAAATCTCCGTTCAAGTACACGATGGTCGTGGAGCAAACGAACGGCGGCTACGGCTACGTGCCCTCGGCGAAAGCGTTCGAGGGGGGCAGCTACGAAACGTGGTTCGGCGAACACTCCCTGCTTACCACGCAGGCCGGCAACATCATCGAACGCAACTCGTTGGACATCTTGCAAGGTTTGAGTGCTGCGAAATGAACAACCTCCGCGTCCATCCGCGCTTGACGCGGACGTCGATCAAGGCGGATTCATCCAGAACTCCACATCGTTTGGGGACGCCTGGTATCCGTCGCCACATCAATAACTCGAGATAGAAGCCGTGCGTCCGAAGTGCGGTTGAGGTACAGCATCTATGAAACACGCGGTAATCTTTCGGGTATTGATGCTCCTCTGTGTTGTTGCGGCAGCCGATCGATGTGTTGCCGCCGACGAAGGGTTGATGGCCGGTTTCAGCCAAGTGGATATCACGCCACCGGTCGGGGCGATCATCACGGGACCGCGCGGACCGACGAGCACAGGCACGGACGATCCCCTCATGGCGAGGGCGATGGTGGTACAGAGCGGGGGCCGAAAGCTGGCGATCGTGGGCATCGACTTGGTGAAGATTCGCCGCGACTTGGCCGATCAAGCCATCGCTTTGGCGGCACGGCGGACGGGTATCGGGCACGACGCTGTGCTGATCTGTCCGAGCCACAATCATAGTTCGCCACTGATCCCCGTTCCGGGAAACAAAACCACGCCGAACAATGCCTACTTGGATGCGCTGCCGGAGCGGATTGCCACCAGCGTTGTCCAAGCAAACGAGGCCTTACAGCCCGCGCGAATGTCCATCGGGCGCTCGCTGGTGTACGAAGGCCATGTCAACCGCCGCGTCATCTCCAAAGCCGATGGACTTGCGCTGAACACCTGGCTGAAGAAGTTGGACGACTTGGAGCAGGTGCCGCAAGTGTTGGGAAGCGAAAGCGTCATCGATCCGGAGCTGTGGCTGGTCCGCTTCGATTCTTCCGATGGGAAGATGCTGGGCTCGCTGGTGAACTTCACCTGCCATCCTTGTTTGCACGACCGGATCACGATCCATACGTGGTCGGCGGATTATCCGGGCGTCATCGTCGAGCACCTAGCGCGGGAATTCGGGAAGCAGGCGGTTTGCGTGTTCACTCAGGGCGCTTCGGGCAACATCCAGCCGCCCGTGTGTTGGACGCCGGATTGGAAAGAGCGTGCTGCGGTGTTTGCGCAGGCGGCCGTCCATGCCGCAAAGCAGAGCCTTCCCGTCGAGACGCCGGTGGTGGACTTCGCGCGGCGTGACGTGGCGGTGCCTCGCTGCGACGCCGAAGCGCAACGCCCCGAAGCGGTTGCCCGGCTCGGCTGGCGACCCGAGACCTTCGCCGGCGCGAAGCGTTCGGCGGATGCTATGCCTCGCACGTTCAGCGTACCGGTGAGCGCTGCGCGGATCGGCCCCTTCGCGATTGCCACGAACGGAGGCGAGTTGTTCGTCGAATGGGGCATTTCGGTCAAACGGCGATCACCCTTTCCTCATACCGTGTTGTGCGAATTGACGAACGATTGGGTCGGCTATGAACCGACCGCACTCGCTTTCCAGCACGAAGGTTACGAGCCCCTAGCGGGTGTAAACTTCGTGTCGCTCGAAGGCATCGAACGCCTCGTGGACACCGCCGTGGAAATGCTCGAAGAACTCTGGAAAAAAGACGCCGGCAAGAGGTGAACCGCCCAAACTCTTTCCGCTCAGAGGCTCTCGCCCACTTGTTCGCGCCGCGGCCCCACCTCCCACGTTGGACGTGTGTCCCGTTTGCGTGCAACCACACAACTGGAGCGATGGCAGCCAATGGTCGCCTGGATGCATCGGGAGCTTCTGCTACTCGGGTAACTGCGAATCTAAAGTAAGCCGAAGAGTTGGCGAAGGATGATGCCGGCGCGGCCTGCATCGCCAGCATTCGTTGCGACCGGATTCGGGCCTGCACGTGCTTTGCAGGTTCCTGCGGGGCCAGTTCGGTCCCTCGCTGACGCTTCGGGTTACTGTCCACTGAGACTTGTTGGCTAAACGGCCATTTGTCTGAAACACCGGGGTTGTTTTTCGTGCGATTCCAAGTGGGCCGTGTGGCGCCCGCGGTCGCGAAGGGACCGCGGCCACGCGGCAAACACGGTCCGTAGAGGTAACCCCGCCAGGCTTCGTTATGGTTTTTGCGGCGATCGCCCGCGTCCATGTCTGGCAAGTTCAGCGGCTAGCCCGGATTCCCATAGGGTGAATTGACCTAAAGTTGTTGGCAATTCGGGAGCGGCCACCAGGTGGCCTTTTTAGGTGCGACGCCGCTCTGATCAGTGGACCCGGCTGTGCTTCGTTCCTGGTAGCCACGCGGCGCGCAGTCGGGGGTGATGGATGAGGGGGGACTGGTGAGTGGCTGGAAGAGGTGGCGGCGAGCGGGTAACGGTGGGTTATTTGCTCGTGGCGGTGAGGACGTCGTTCCAG
>CAZAQY010000437.1:0-4468 GCA_964486845.1 uncultured Pirellulaceae bacterium | reverse complement strand
TCCGGCGGCTGACCATCGCCAATATGAAGACTGCGTTGGGCCGCAAGCTGACCAGGACGGAACGGACCAAGCGGCTGTCGTTCCGCTTTGCCGAACCGGGCCAGCGGCGTGAACTGCTGATCGCCTACTTCCGCCCCGGCGTGCGCTGGATCCCCACGTACCGCATCGACCTGGGCGAGCCCGGCGGCAAAGAGAAAGCGGCCGACATCGCGATGCAGGCCGAGTTGCTGAACGAAGCCGAAGACCTGATCGAGGCACCGCTGGACATCGTCGTGGGCGTGCCCAACTTCCGCTTCCGCACGTTGCCCAGCCCGCTGACGCTGGAGCAGACCCTGCGCAACGCGCTGGCCCAAGCCGCTCCGCAACTGATGAGCCAGTTCGACAGCAACGCCCTCTCGAACGCCCTGTTCACGCAGCGCGCCGGCGAGTTTCGCCGCGAGCGGGCGGCGGCTGCCGAGCAACCCCCAGCGGGCACGATCGAACTGCCTCCGGAGCTGACCGCCGGCGCCGCGCAAGAGCTGTTCGTCTATCACCTGACGCCGCTCACGCTGCGCCGCGGCGAACGGGCGGCGGTGCCAGTGCTGACCGCGAAGGTCCCCTACCGCGACGTGTACACGTGGGACTTGCATCCCAGGCGTGCCGATATCGCCACCGCGCCCAGCGGGGCGGGCGTCTCGTCGCCGCTGGTGCTGTCCGAGAACCAGGTTTGGCGGCAGATCGAACTGGTCAACGCCACCCAGTTGCCCTGGACCACCGGCGCGGCCATGATCGTGCAAGGCCGGCAGCCGCTGGCCCAAGAGCTGCTCACCTACACCTCGCCCAAAGACCTCTGCCGCGTGCCGGTCACCGTGGCCGTCGATCTTCGCGGCAGCTTTGCGGAACAGGAGATCGATCGCCAGTTGCAGGCGCTCAACTGGGACAGCTGTCACTACGCCAAGATCCGGAACCGAGCCAGCCTGAGCCTGCGGAACAACAAGTCGCAAAGCGTGGATGTAGAAATCACCTTGCGACTGGGCGGCCGCGCCGAACAGGCGTCGCTCGACGGCCGCATCACGCTCGCCCCCTTCCGGGCCGAAGACTGGGAGAACTACCGCGGTTCCCCGGCGGTCAACAACAGTTCGACCGTCTTCTGGAAAACCACGCTCCCGCCCGGCGAGGCATTCGAGCCGGGCGTGGAATACCAATTCTACGCCCGGCACTGAGCCGGACAGCAGAAGAATGCAGCAGACAGAAAAATGGGCTGACAGAAAAATGAAAGACGGAAGAGGAATCATCCCCTTCAGGACCATTTTTCTGTCACCCCATTTTTCTGTCTGCCTCTTCCTTTTTTTGCCGTCACGTTCCTGCTACGCTATCCTCTCCAGCGAATCAGGAGAAAACCGTGACGAAGCATCCTAGCGCATTTCTCATGGCATGTACACTGTGGTCATGTGTGGCGGGCGCGACCTCAGCGAAGTTTGCGGCCGCCACGGCGGAGGACGGCGGCGGGACGATCGTTTTTTCCAGCGATCGCTCCGGTCCGTGGCGGATTTGGAGCGTCCGGCCGGACGGCTCGGAGTTGAGGCAGCTGTCCCAGGCTGACGCAGACGAACAGGATGTCGATCCGGCGTTCAGCCCGAACGGCAAGGAGATCCTCTTTTCGTCGACGCGGGGCGGAGCGGTCGGTGTTTGGAGGATGTCCGCCGACGGCTCCAAAGCCGAGCGGATCTGCGACGGCGACCAGGCGGAGTGGTCGCCCGACGGGAAACAGATCGCACTTCGGCGCAAGGAGCGTCTGTGCATCCGCGAGTTGGCGACCGGCCGCGAGCGGCCGATCACGCCGGAGGATTGGCCACACTGCTCCGGGCCGGCCTGGCGCCCCGACGGCACACAGATTGCCTTCGCCTGCCGCTGGGACGCCGGCAATGGCGTGTTCCTGGTCGCCGCCGAGGGAGGTCCGCCCACGAAGGTCTACGACAAGAAAGGAGCTTGCGAGCCGCATTGGTCGCCGGACGGGCTGCGGATCGTTTACGAGACGGAGACGAACCTGTTCACGATCGGTCCCGACGGCAAGAAGAACCGCGCGGTGACGTTCTTTGGCGGTGTGCAGCGCTACGGACGGTTCAGTCCTGACGGCAGGTCGATTGTGTATTGCCAAGGCGCGTCGGACCGCGGTCCGTGGGAGTTGTACATCATCCCGGCCACCGGCGGCACGCCACGGCAACTGACCGAAGGCGGCTCGGATTTGAACCCGGATTGGAGGTAGCGTAGTGGATTGTCGCTCTTCACGTAGCTGCGTCCGGCCGAGACGCGGATTGGATATCGTAGCCGCGCCGCTCCGCGACGCGGTGCAGCCCGCGGAGAGGCTGCGAAAAAGTCGGGACAGGCACTTCGCAGCCCCCTGTTTTCTCAGGGATTGGCGCGGTGTTAGTTCGGAGCCAGTCCCATTTTTTCACAGCCTCGGAGCGAGCGGCCGACGGTGACGCGAATCCCGGTCTCGGAGAGACCGGCCTGCGTGAAGTGGCTCCCAGCCAACGAAAGGGATCGTGATGTCGATTTGGTCGATGATGCTGCACGAGATCGCTTACCGCAAAGTGAACTTCCTGCTCGGCTTGGCCGGGACCGCGGCGGCCATCGCCTTGCTGGTGGGCGTGTTGACGGGGCTGCAATTCCACGTCGTTCGTTCGGACGAAATCGTGTTCCGCAAGGAGGAAGAGACGAAGGCCGTGATGGTCGGCCTGCGGTCGGATCTCAGGCAAGCCATGCAGCGTCTGGGATACAATGCGATTGTCCTCCCCAAGGACCAGCCCCTGGGCGATTGGTACGCGGAGGATTACGGGGCCATCACCATGCCGGAGTCCTGGGCACCGAGGCTGGACGAGACGCGGGAACTGGTCGACCGCTACCTGCCGCGGCTGCGCCAAAAACTGAAGTGGGAAGAAAGGCAATGGACGATCCTGGTGGTGGGCGCCGGCCGGGAACGCGTTCTCGACACGAGCGTTGGCGAAGCCGCGCCGCTGGCCGGCTCCATCCCGCAAGGGAGCTGCGTGGTGGGTTACGAGTTGCACCATGCCCTGGGTTTGGAACCCGGACAGGAAATCGCCGTCCTGGGACGTGTCTTCCGGATCGATAAGTGCGAACGCGAGTTGGGCACCAAGGACGACATCAGCATTTGGATTCCTCTGGCCGATGCCCAGCAACTGCTGAACCAACCGGGCGCGATCAACGAGATCCTGATCGTCGAACATCTGTCCGTGTGGGGCAACCTGGCGGAGGTCCGCCGCCGGATGGCCGCTGTGCTGCCCGACTGTCAGGTCGTGGAAATCGCCTCCGAGACCATGTCCCGGACTCACGCCCGCATCAAGGTGGCGGAAGAGGCCCAAGCGGCCGTCGAGCAGGAAAAGGAAAAACGTGCGATGCTCCAAGCGGAACGCCGCAACGCGATGACGAGACTTGTCCCGCTCGGTTTTCTGGCGTGTGCCGTCTGGATCGGACTGCTGATGTATGTTAACGTCCGAGAACGAGCGCCGGAGATCGGCGTGCTGCGGGCGATCGGGTTTCGAGCGGGTGACGTTCGAACCCTGGTTTTCTCCAAAGCGTGCGTGCTGGGAATCGCCGGCGGACTCGCCGGATTCGCGCTCGGTACGGCCGGGGCGATGCTCCTGGAGGGCCGCGCACAGGCCGTCGCGGCGCTGGGATGGGGGATCGCGCTGGAGCAGTTCGGCTTGGCCCAGGCGATGGGGATCGCCGCGTGCGTGTTGGGAAGTTGGCTGCCGGCGCGGGTTGCGGCCGCGCTGGATCCGGCGGAAATCCTCCACGAACGGTGAGCAAGAGGGAACCCAGGAACCGTTGAGGCGGTACGTGATTCTTCGTAGCATGGCTCTCCGAGCCGTGCGACAAGGCGAAGGAGGCAGCAACGATGTCAATCCTGCACATGGCACTGCGCGAAATTTTGCGGCGCAAGACGACGTTTTTTCTGGCAACGCTGGCCGTGACGGTGGCCGTGGGAACCATGCTCACCGTCCAGGCGGCGCTCCAGATCTACGACCTCCGCTCCGACGCCTTGCTGGCGCGGAAGGAAGCCGAACTGAAGGACCGCTTGACCGTGTTGCAGGACGAAATGCGCAAGGCCACGCTCAAATTGAGTTTCAACCTGGCCATTCTGCCCGGCGATCAGGACGTGCGCGAGTGGCACGCCACGGACACCGCCACGACCACGATGCCCGAGGACTATGCACACCGCCTGGCCGGTTCGCGGATCGTCTCTGTGCGGCACTTCCTGCCGATGTTGGCCGAGAAGCTGAAATGGCCGGAGATGAAACGCACCGTGATTCTCGTCGGCTGCAAGGGCGAAGTGGCCAACTTGCACAAGAGTCCCAAGGCCCCGCTGGTCCAGCCCGTGCCCGAGGGGACGATGGTCGTGGGGTACGAGCTGCACCAGAGCCTCGGCTTGCAGGTGGGGCAGAAGGTCGAGCTGATGGGCCGCCCG
>CAZAQY010000436.1:0-4500 GCA_964486845.1 uncultured Pirellulaceae bacterium | reverse complement strand
ACACTCCTTGCCGCTGCAATGCCGCCGGCCGAGTTCCAGGCTTTCCTGGTCGGCCACGGGGATGACCTCGGCTCGCTGCCCGTGGGCCCGCAGGGCGGAGGCAACCCCGCGGCTGACATCGCCCATCCAGGGAAGGTACCAAGTGAGTTCTCGCCCGCTGCGCTGCTCCAACGGGTGCAGTGGCGGGCGTGCCGGAAGGTCCGCCACGGGCGCATTGGCGACGCTTTCCAGGAACGCCTCGATCCGCGTGATGAGTCCCGCGTCCGCCGAGTGCTCATCGATTTCCAGCACCAGCGACGGCTTGGGGGCCATCAGGCGTTTGAAGTAGCCGATCAGGAACGAGTCGGGTCCGCAGCCGAAGTTGGAGAGGTACACCGCGTGCAGCCGCGCGTCGGCCCGAATTTGCTCCGCGGCGAGCAGAATCCGCTGACCGAGCCTCCAATACATGTTGCGCAGCACCTGGTTCGCGCTGGACCCGACCGCGTCCAAATCGAGAAAATCCATCGGCACGGGCAAGACGCCGTGCCGCCGCAACTTGTCCGCCAGGTGCAGGTTCGCGCCGGGGTCGCAGCCGTTATACGGACGGCTCACGATCACGACCGCTCGGCGGGATGCATCCAGACCGGAGAGCACCTCGCGGCCACGTTGGCGACAAGCTTCTTCGAACGCCTCCTGGGCCTCCCAAGCCCGAGCGACCGCGCGCCGCAACCGGCGCCGCGAGGCGCCCAGTTCGCGACCCGCTTCGGCGAGACTGCGCAGCACGCTCCGGGGGCCCTCCTGAAAACTCACCTGCGGCTGGAGAATCCGCGCGCCGCGGTGGGCCGACTCAAGCGCTGCGGCCACCTGGAAGGGGATCGATGTGACATAGGGGCAAGCCTGACTGTAGGCCGTCTCGGCGGAGCCTCCAGTCAAGGTCGACACGCCGGGCAGCCACACGTAGTCGACGCCCCGGTCGAGGAGCTCCAGCACGTGCCCGTGCGCAAGCTTGACGGGGAAACAGGGCGTCGCGAGGACCGCCTGGACACCGCGGTCGATAATCGACGGATTGGTCGTTGAGCTGAGGACGACGTTCACCTGCAACTCGCCCAGCAGCGTGCCCCAAAACGGCAGCAGTTGGTGATTCAGCAGGGCCATGGGGATGCCCACGGTCGGCCGCTGGGGATCGCGGGCCGCGTTCAGGTGGGCGAACTTCCGCAGCAAGCGCCGGCGTTCGGCGAACAGGTCCGGCAGATCGCTCCGCACGCGTTCCTGCTTGCGGTTGTAGCGGTCGCATCGCGAACCGTAGTACAGGGGCTCCCGGCCGGCGATCGTGACTTCGTGGATTTCGCAGCTGTTGCTGCAGGCTTCGCACTCGAAGCTCCGCACGGTGTACTGCTGGTCGATCACCGCAAAGCCGCCGAACTTGCTGGCGGAGTGTCCGTGCTTGGCTTGGTAGCGCCGCGCCAGCAGAGCGGCCCCGATGGCTCCCGTGACCTCGTGATGCGGCGGCACGGTGATGTTTCTTCCGGTAACCCTCTGGAAGGCGGCGACCACGCCCTGATTGAAGGCCGTGCCGCCCTGGAAGAAGATCCGTTGGCCGATTTGGCGTTGCCCGACCACGCGATTCAGGTAGTTGGTCACAATGGAATAGGACAGCCCGGCGGCCAGGTCCGTAACCGGGGCGTTCCTCTGCTGGTGGCTCAACAAATCGGATTCCATGAACACCGTGCAGCGTTCGCCCAACCGGATCGGGGCGGCGCTGCTCAAGGCCAACTCGCCGAACTGCTCCCGAATGTCGATCCCCAGCCGCTCCGCCTGCTCCTCCAGAAAGCTCCCGGTGCCGGCGGCGCAGGCATGGTTCATCTCGAAATCGACGACCACGCCCCGGTCCAAGCCGATGTACTTGCTGTCCTGCCCGCCGATCTCGAAGATCGTGTCGACTTGGGGATCGATCGCCGCCGCGGCCGTGGCCTGGGCGGTGATTTCGTTGATCACCAGGTCGGCGCCGATAAAGTCGCCCGTGAGATATCGGCCCGAACCCGTCGTCGCCGCGCCCTGGATGCACACAAAGTCGGCCACTTGCTCCGCAATCGCCGCCAGCGCCCGGCGGACGGCATCCAAGGGCCGACCGGCAGTCATCAGGTAGATCTTCGCCAGAATCCGGCCGTCGGCGTCGAGCACGGCCGCTTTGGTGCTGATCGACCCCACGTCAACCCCCAGATAGGCGTCGATCGGCTGGTGGCGAGATCGGGCCGCCAACTGTTCGCGGCTCGGCAGCCCCCCACCGTCCCCGACACCGGGAGGAGGCACGAGCGGCTGCAAATAGCGCCCGTTCCCGTTACTCTGGGGATGGCCGCAGCTCAGCAGCGAGAGATCCAGCCGGAAGCCGTCGCGCCGTTGGTTCGCTTCCGCGTTGCCAGCTCGTTCTTGCAGCGTCGCCAAGACCGCACCCAGGGCGCCCGTACAGGCGTGGCAGTCGGGCACGAACAGTTCGCCGGGGCTCAAACCAAAAACGGTCTCCAATGCGCGGACCACCCCCTGATTTGCGGCCACGCCGCCACAGAAGGCGATGGGGCGGGCCAACTCCGCACCCCGGCCCAAGTTGGCCTTCAAGTTCCGCGCCAACCCCAAGCACAGCCCGGCCAGCACGTCGGCGACCGTGGCCCCCTGCTGCTGCAGATGGATCATGTCGCTCTTGGCGAACACGCTGCAGCGGCCGGCCACGTGGGGTGGCGACGAACAGGATGAGGCCAGCCGCCCAAACTCTTCTTCGATGCGAATCCCCAGCCGCGAGGCCTGTTGATCGAGAAAGCTGCCGGTCCCCGCCGCACAGCTGGTGTTCATGGCCACGTCGACCAGCGGCCGGTGATCCGCCGGGTCGGCCGGCAGCAGGATCAATTTGCTGTCCTCGCCGCCCATCTCGATGATCGTGCGAATGTCGGGGCGAAGGTGACGGAGCGCTAATGCCTGACAGATCACTTCATTCACGAAGGGCGTGCCCAGCAACCGGCAGATCCACCGGGCGCCGGAACCAGTCCCAGCCACGAGTGCCCAAACATCATCGCCGTGGCGAGCGAGCGTCTCGGCGAGAACGGCGGCGGCGGTCTCTGCCGGCTTGCCAAACGTCCGCCGGTACGACGTATCGATGACTCGGCCTTCCAGGTCGGTGACCACCGTCTTCACGGAAACCGATCCGACGTCGAACCCGAGTGCTAATCGACCCCCGTCGAGTAAACTCATACAATTCCTCCCAGTTCGACTATCTGGCTCCTGTCGAATCGCTTTCCAACGTGGCGAGTAAAGGGCGCCAGGTCACCGGCCCGCCGCAGACCCTGCCCGGTGGCGTCGCAGGAACCGCCCGCCGAAGTCAGACAGTTGAAGTAGTCGCGTATTCTAATGCCAGCGGGGCTAAGGCCGCAAGGATCAAACCGCCCGGCGGCGCCGAACCGGCAACGAGGATCTCCCATGCGTTGGACTCCGAGAAACAAACGGGTGATGGGGCAAACTACGTAGCCGCGGAACTTGCGAAAAGCGAAGCGGTCGAACAGAATACGCGTGGTTCTTCGTTCGCACGGATTCCAAATCGTTGCCGACCACAAGACCCCTTTACCAAAAGGGGCAATTGCGTCCTGGCCGCAGGGCAGACTTCGGGAGGAAACACCAACCATGCTGCTCGGTTCGTCAAGACCGGCCCGGCGGCTCGGCCTGCTCTTGCTCCTCTCCGCCATCGCCGCGTGTTTTCTGTGGCAAGGGCCCGAACGGGCGCCCCAGGCCGGTCTGGTGTGGCGTTACAGCCTGCGCGGAGGCGTAGTGGTTTTCAGCCTGTTGGCTTGGTTTCTGACACAATCGCTGATCGGCGAGCGCCGTCCGCCGTCCAACGGCTTGCGTGACCTGTTGCACGTGTGGACAGCGCCCTGGAATCGCTACCTGCACGCTCATCCCCGTTCGGCCAACGCCACGTTGGTGATCAGTTCGGCAGTGATCGACCTGATGGGCGTGGGACTGATCGCGGCGAGCGTTTTCGGCCCGAGCGTACGGCCCTTCGTCGCGCTGATCATCCTCATGCTGATGCGTCAGGCGTGCCAAGCGGTCTGCGTCTTGCCGCCGCCGCCCGGGATCATCTGGCGTCATCCCGGCGTTCCTTCTCTGCTGGTCACCTACCACGTTGGCGGGGACTTTTTCTTTTCGGCCCACACCGGCATCGCCGTGTTGTGTGCGATCGAAGTAGCCGGCATGTGCGTCTGGTGGCAGGCCCTGGCCGTCGGCCTGCTGGCGGTGTTTCAATCGGGCGTCGTAATCGTGCTGCGCGCTCACTACACGATGGACGTGTTCGCGGCAGCCGTAGCAGCCTTCTGCGCGGCACGGCTGTCCGAGTGGCTGGTTTAGTCCTCTCGCAAGACGGCTGCCTTGTCGTGTGAGTGATCAGGATAGTTGACAGCATGTCGTTCACGAAAACTGCTAGGAGCGGCGACGCAATGGCCCCGAAGGGAAGTACCGGTGGCCTCTTCTCGTTGCCGGAGC
>CAZAQY010000435.1:0-4618 GCA_964486845.1 uncultured Pirellulaceae bacterium | reverse complement strand
TGGGAACGAGGATGGCTGATCTTCAATTTGAGATTTGAGATTTCGGATTCGCGGACGCCCGCAGCGGAGCGGATGGGAACGAGGATGGCTGATCTTCAATTTGAGATTTGAGATTTCGGATTCGCGGACGCCCGCAGCGGAGCGGATGGGAACGAGGATGGCTGATCTTCAATTTGAGATTTGAGATTTCGGATTCGCGGATGCCCGCAGCGACCCGTCGTTGACGGCGGGTTACGGCGGACACGGACCGCATCACGTTAGCCCCGTTGACGGGGCTTTTTGTCGGCTCGGCTTCCCGCCCCGGCCCCACCCGGCTGAAGCCAACGCGAAAGCCCCGCCCCGGCGTCAACGCCGGGCCTATCACGGCTGACGCCGAAAAGGGCCGTGAACGGCCCTCAAACTGCGCCGTGCCCGAGAATCCGGTCCATGCCCCAGCTCATCTCTCCTCCCTCCTCATCCTTTCGCCTCCCGCTTGCACACGTCCGCGCGGCGCACTACGCTACGGGCGGATGGGAGCGGACCATGACCTCGGAACTGACGTCCGAATTGACGGTGGCCGCGACGACGCCTTTCTACCGGCTGCGGTGGCTGCTGCGGCTGATGCGCAAGACGGAGTTACCGGCGCACCATGCAGCGGTGGTGTACGCGCTGCTGGCCCGAGCCAACGGGGCGTCGTCCGAAGCGGCGGCGATTCCCGACGGGCTGATGCTGCACGTGCCGAAACAGTGCCGCATCCGGATCGAAGCCGGCCAGCAGTATGCCTTTAGCGGGACGTGGATCGAGCCGCACCCGGAGATGCTGCAGGAGCGGCTGCACGCCTTGAACCGCCGCCTGCGGGCCCTGGGCCGGCAGCGGGAGCACCGTTCGGCGGACGGGCTGGGCGGGAACTTCGAGCTGCAGGCGGTCGAGGACCTGGTGCCGGGCCGTGGCCTGGACCTGGGCGCTCGTCCCAAAGCGGTCACGGCCGACCACATCACCAAGGAGATCCGCCGCCTGCTGCCGCTGGACGAAATCACGCTCCGCTTTACGTCGCCCCTGCGGCTGGAGCGGCCGCGCGGCGACGTGTGCGACGGGCATCATTTCTTCGACGGCGAGTATTTTCACGCAGCCGGCTTCCCGCACCGGCTGCTGCGCCGCCTGCCGGCCATCGGCGTCGTGCGACGGGACGCCGCCGGGGAGACCGCCGCCGAATTGCCGCAGGACGCGGCGGCGGTGGTCGAAAACCGGCTGGTCTGGCTGGACCTGGCCTACGGCCGGCGGGACGAGCGGAAATCGCTGGGCGGGGCGGTGGGCCGCGTGCGGCTGTGCGTGACCAGCGATCTGGCCAAAGCCGCGCTGGTCTGGGGCCAGTACGCCCGGCTGGGCAAGAACCTGCACTTCGGCTTCGGCGCGTACCGGATCGAAGAACTGGGGCCCGATCCGTACGCCTGCCGCCGCGCCGTGGGCTTGACGGAACTGGCCCTGCGTTCGCCGTCGTTGGACCAGTTGGCGGAGCAGGCGGGTCTGCCCAGCGGCGAGCTGCGGGCGGCGGCCGACGCGGTGCTGCGAGGCGAGTACCAGCCTGCGCCGCCGACGACGCTTACGATCACGGACCGGGACGGAGATGCGCGGCAGCTGGCGGTGCCTCGGCCGCGGGACCGGGCCTTGCAGCGGCTGGTCCTGGAGCGGTTGGGTCCGGCGCTGGACAAGTTCTTCGAGGTCTCGTCGCTGGCCTGGCGCAAGGGCCTGGGCCGGCACCGCGCGCCGGAACGCATCCTGCGGGCCTATCGCGACGGCTACCGGTTTGCGCTCCGCGAGGACTTCGACCGGTTCTTCGACAGCGTCGATCACCGCGAGCTGACCGACCGGCTGGAAGCCTACCTGGCCGACGATGCGCTGGCCGCGCTGCTGTTGCGGTGGGTGGCGTCCGGCGCGCCGCAGCCCGGTCGCGGCTTGCCGACCGGCGCGCCGCTGTCGCCGCTGCTGGGCAACCTGCTGCTGGACCGGTTCGACGAACAGATCGCGGCCTTGGGGGCGAAGCTGGTCCGCTACGGCGACGATTTCCTGATCCTGTGCCGCACGCAGTCGCAGGCCGAGGCGATGCACGCCGTGGCGGCCGACGCGGCGGAAAAGCTGCGGCTGGCGCTGAACGACGCCGAGCCGCAGATTTCCGACTTTCACGAGCCGTTCGACTTCCTGGGCTTCCGCTTTGTGAAAGACGAGCAGTGGCAGGTGCGGGGCGAGGGCGTGCGGCCGCTGGACGCGGTGGGCTGGAAGGACATGTCCAGCCCGGCGGTGCGGCCGCCGCCCGAGTTGGTGCTGCCCGGCGAGACGCAGGCGCCGGCCGGGGGCGAAGCGGCCGTGGGCGTGCTGGGTCCGGGACTGGCCGACTTGGCCGCGGCCGGCGACGTGTTGCGGTTCCGCTACCACGGCCAGCCGCCGCGGACGGTGGCGGTCCAGGAGCTGGGAACGCTGGTCGTGCTGGGCGCAGCCGCTCTGCCGGCCGAGGTGATCGAGTTGACGATGCGGCACGGCGTGACGGTGTTGCTGGCCGACGCCGCCGGGCACGTGACGGGCCTCTTGGCCGCCGGCGCCGTGGATGACGCGGCGGCGCTGCTGGCCCAGGCCCGCGCGGTGGAGGACGACGCCCGACGCCTGGACGTCGCACGGCGGCTGGTGGCGGCCAAGCTGCGGAACTATGCGACGCTGGCGCAGGCCGCGCCGGCCCGCGGCCGTGTTGGCGGCGACGAGCTGGAGACGGAACTGCGGCAAGCGGCCGCGCGGGCCGAGGCGGCATCAGACCTGGATCAGCTCCGCGGCGTCGAAGGCGCGGGGGCGGCACGCTAGTTCGCCGAGTTGGGCGGGCGATTGGGCCACAGCTTCCGCTTCGAACGCCGCGTCGCGCCGGCGGCGGAAGACCCGGTGAACGTGCTGCTGAACATCGGCTACACGGCCTTGTACCGCTGGATGATCGTCGCCGCGCGGGCCGCCGGCCTGTCGCCCGCGCTGGGACTGTTCCACACGTCCGACGGCCGCTTCGCCTCGCTGGCCGCCGATTTCCAGGAGCCGTTCCGACACTTGATCGACCGCGTCGTGATCCAGGCCACGTGGCAACTGCGGCCGGGCCACTTTCACGCCACGCCCGACGGCCCCTTTGCCCTGGGCCTGGCCCCGCAGGCCGCCCGGCGGTTCCAGGACCTGCTGCACCGCACGCTGGCTCTGGGTGTCACCGCCGCCGGACAGACCGAACCGTGTTCGTACCACCGGCAGTTCGTGCGCCAAGCCCGGTCCCTGCGCCGTCATTTGATCGATTCCGAAGAAGCCTTCGAACCGTTTGGACATGCGTGAGGGGGCATTGGTCAGTGGTCATTGGTCATTGGTCATTGGTCAGTTGTCAGTTGTCAGTTGTTACCGGTCACCGATCACCGATTACCGATCACTGCTTCACAATGGCCCATTACGTTGCAGCTTACGACGTCTCCGATCCACGGCATCGCGAGCGCGTGGCCCGCATTTTGAGCCGCTACGGGCAGCGCGTGCAGCTGTCCGTGTTCCAGATCTGGGTCGAGCCGGAGGACTTGCCGCAGTTGCGGCGCGAGGTGGGCGCGTACTTGGACCTGGAGGACGCCTTCGATCTGTTCCCGCTGGACTGCCGCCATCCGGAGCGGCGGATCCGCTGGCAACACGCCCCGCCGGGCCGGGATGCGGTGGTGATGCTGTGAGGAGGAAGCTCTTGCGTTTCTCCTGGAGCAGGTGTTTCCGCAGATCGAGCACGTAGAATGCGATCCCGGCCACGGCGATGGCAAAGGCCAACTCTTCCTGCATCGCCCCTTGTTTGCCGGCCAACTCGACCAACTGCCGCTGGGTGGCGCTTTGTTCCTGGACCATCCGTTGCCGTTGCCAGCCGCCGACGATCTGTTCCGCCTCCTGCAGTTCGGCCTTGATCTGGTCGAACAGGGGCCGCGTGTTCAAGTGCTGCGACCAGAGGTCGAACAGTTCGCGGCCCTGGATCTGGTTGGTCAGCTCCGTGAACCAGTACATGTTGCGGAACATCAGGAAGTCGCGTTGCAGGACGGCCAGCGCCCGGGCGAACCGCGTCCAGCCTTGTTCGGCGTCCGCGCCGGCGGCACGCCACTCTTCGAGGGCGTTGGCGATGCGGACTTTGAAGTTCAGCAGCGAGACGCGGTGGAAGTGGGCGATCAATCCCAGCTTGAAATAGTGGTGCTGGAAATGGGCCCGGCCGCCCGCTTGGGCATCGGTGAAGTACACCTTGTCCTGCGAGCAGCCCACGCCGGTGAAGCCGTAGCCGCAGCACAGCCAGCGGCAGGGCGTGAATCCGGCCGCCGCCGTCCAGCGGGTCCGGCGGCAGCGACTGGCGCACGTGCTGGCACATTTGCGCGACGCCGGCGGCCAGGCGACTGGAATTGGACAAGTGGCCCGTGGGCGTTTCTGGCGACATGCCGCGGTTCCTTTTGGCGACTAGGTGCTCCAAGCGGGAGTTTAGCGTGCCGGCCGGTGGGCTTCAATCCAGTTTCCCGCCTCCGTTTTCCGTCAAGCTGGCGGGCACGGCGGCGAATGAGGGGATGACAAAGCTCGGCGACGGTGGCCCTGGTTGGGGCTCGGCCGAGTTAGTTGAGGT
>CAZAQY010000434.1:0-4647 GCA_964486845.1 uncultured Pirellulaceae bacterium | reverse complement strand
TTGGGCATCTTCCCGAACCAGAATTCACCCACGAATTCTGCTGACGAGGCAAGAAGTTCAACAGATGGGTCGTGGTGAGACTCCGCGTCAGGGGCGATGTGGTCAAACACACAAATCCTCCGAGATGCACGAGCCGTTCGGCCTCCTCCCGCACGATTTCCTGGACCATGTCTGCTTCAGATTTGAAGAAGAACTCCGGCCGCAGGCGGTCCAGGGCGGTCAGGCAGTCGGGTTCGGACAAGAGTATAGCGTAATCGACGAACTGGACGGCGGCAATCATTTCGAGGCGTTCTTGGCAGTTCAGGACGGGGCGCGACGGGCCTTTTTTGGCGGCGATGTGGTCGTCTCGGAGGGTCAGGGCGCAGAGTCTGGCGTTGGGCTGGGAGGCTAGGTACTCCTTCGCGTAACGCATGCTGCGGACGTGGCCGAGGTGCAGCAGGTCGAAAGCCCCGGAGACGATGCCCAAGGTGGACTCCTCGTGGGTTTTGCGTTCGGCGAGGGCCTCCAGCGAGACGAGCTTGGGCGAGGATGCGTAGTCGGGCTCGGTGGGGCGGGCGCCTTGCCCGCTGCGGATGCGCCGGGCGAGTTCGCCCCCGTCGGCTGGCGAGAGTTGCGCCAGCTGGGCTCGCAACGTATCGGCACCCTCGAAACTCGACAGGTACTCCTCCCAGTCCTCGGTGGAATACAGGTGGAGATCGCGGATGTCTCGCAGGATTTCGACCAGGTGCATGGTCCTTGGCTCCAGGCCGGGGCGGCCGGGTTCAGGGTGCGGCCAGCGGCGGAAAACGTTCCAAGGGTACGTCCTTGACACAGTACGGGTCCTGGCCGTCCAGGTCGCCGGCCAGAGCGCAAGCGCTGGCGGGGCAGCCACCGTTGCAGCGGGTGATGTAGTGGTCGCAATCCTGACAGTCGGAACGGGTCAGGGCGCGGGCCTCGGCAAAGATCTTCGCACCAGTCCACAGGTCCATCAAGTCGGCTTGACGGACGTCCTCGCCCAGCCAGCGGTCGCCGTGCATGTAGCCCAGGTAGTTGCAGGCCATGATCCGTCCTTTGGCGCTGACGCCCAGGCCCATGGTTCCCAGCGGGCAGCACGAGTTGTCGAAGGGGAACGGCTTTGCCGCCTCGCCGGACGCGGGCTCGCAGAAGATGTCGTAGTTGATCCGCAGGCGGCCTTTGGCGAGTCCCAGGGCCCCGCGCAGTTGCTGAACCTCGTAGGCGGCCCCCGCGACCTCTTCCGGAGAAAGCATTTCGGAGACGTCGCCTCGGCCGGCGACGCGGAGCAGTCCGAAGCTGAGCTTGAAGCCCAGTTCGGTCGCCAAGCCGGCCATGGCGGACAGGCAGTGACGATTCGACTTCATGAGCACGACGTTGATGGTGGGATCGGCCGGCACGGTGGCGGTGCGGTTGTAATCGGCCAGGCGATGGAGGGTCGCCAGGACGCTGCGATAGCTGCCGGGACCGCGGATGGCGTCGTTCACTTCCTCGGTCCCGTCCAGGCTGATGCGGATGTCCTGCACTCCGCGGGCGAGCATCTCCCGGAGAAGTTCCTCGCTGCAGCGGCCATGCGTATTCACCGACGGTCTCAGGCTCTCCTCCGCGATCACATCCAGGATGGCAAGGAAATCCTCGCGCAGGGTCGGTTCGCCGCCGGTCAGCCGCACGTAGTAGCCGCCCCAGGCGGCGAATTCCCTCAGCAGGCGGTCGATCTCCGCCAAGGACATTTCGCCCTCGGCCGGCGCCGGTCCGGCGTCGGCATAGCAGTGGGTGCAGCCGCCATCGCACCGCCGCGTGAGTTCGATGTACAAAGTGCCGGGGGTCGAGAGCGCGTCGCGGCGGAGCGGATAACCACGAGTCGTCGCGTCGACGATCCGCGCGGGGGAAGCCGTCGCCCGGACGGTTCGCCAGTTCCAGCCGCTTGCGCTCGTATCCGTCCCCGTGCAGAAACGTCATGCGGGCGCCGGGCAACTCGATCAGCAGGCCGCCGAACCACTCGCGCCGCAATAGAAGTCGCTCGTTCATCTCACACGAAGCCACCGTGGTACTGGGGACCGCGCAGGTACTCGATCGCTTCATTGTACTTGCTCAGCGGATGCGTGCAGTAGCGGAGGCAGGCCGCCTGGTGAATTCGGGCCATCACGCGGCGCCGCTGTTCGCCCTCCCACACGGCGCGAAACGTGGTGCCGGCGTCGTAATCGACGCGGCCGACGGCCCATTCGTCCAGCGCCCGCAGATTGCAGCAGGGGTACACGGTGCGGTCGGCTGCCACGATGGCCAGCAGCGGCGACGCCAGGCAGCGGCCAGTCACGTGCTCGATGCCGTTGGCTCCCAGGGCCAGATAGGGCCCTCGGCGCGGTGACGGCTGACTCGGTTCGTCGAGTTCCGCCGCCGCCTCGCGGTCCGAGATCCAATGGTCGACCAGGATCCGCAGCGGCCCGTGGTAGTTCTGCCGCGTGGCTTCGAAGGCCCGCCGCACCTCGCGGGCCTGTTGCGTCGTCATTGTCGAGGCGTGGCCGACTTCTTCGAAGAATGGCGGGCGGAACAGGACGTAGTCGACGCCCAGACGTTCTCCGAGCGCCACCGCCTCGTCAGCCAACCCGGCCGTCACGTGATCCATGGCAAACGACAGGCCGATGACGGGATGACGGCGGCTGCCGCGCTGAGCGACGACCTGTGCGACGCCCCGCAGGATGCGGTCGAAATCCTGGCTGCCATGCACGTCCCGATGGGACTCGGCGGTCGGCCCGTCGATACTGACGCGCAGATAGCGGGCCCAGCGGGCCAGCGGTTCCGCGAACACGTCCAACCGGCTGCCGTTGGTCACGACGCCCACTTCCAGTTCGCTTTTCGCGGCCAGCTCCAGCAATTCGGCAAAGGCCGCGTGCAACGTGGGCTCGCCGCCGCCCTTGTAGACCACGCCCTGCACACCCAAGACGCGGAACTCGGCCAGCAGTTGCCGGGCAAAGTCCAGCTCCAGCGCCGTCCGGCCGTGACGCGCATCCACGCACCAGCCGCAGCCGTGGTTGCAGTAGTCCACCGGGTCGAGTTCGACGGTCACGGGGAACACATCCCGGCCTTCGGACAGCGCCTGGAGCCGCTGAGCGTGCCGCAGGTACTTGTGCGGGCTGAACTCCACGCCGCTGAGGGAATCGTTAAACGCCATTGGTCCGGAATCTCTTTCTCTGGGACCTCAGCGGGCGACCAGGCTGTCATGGCTGCGCCTCGCGCCTGCTTCGAGCAGGATCTGTTCGGCGCGGAGCCGCCACCGGGCCACGTCGTCGGGTCCAAAATTCTTGTGCCGCAGCGCGAAGCAGGACGACCGGTTCACGCCGATCTGCACGTAATCGCGGAAATCCGGATTGGTGATGGCATAGCCAAATCGCTCCGGATTCCGGGCGATCCTGGTGCCGGGATAGGGGATCAGCGGGTACACCGTGAATTCGTCCAGGCCAAGGCCGGCGGCCGCAGTGAAGTAACGTTCGATGGACGCATCGCTGTCGTGCGGGAGGCCGACCATGAAGTACGCCCGCACAATCAACCCGGCGTCCCGGGCCGCTTGCACGTTGCGTTCGTGGCCGATCTGCGGCCCGCGCCCCAAGATCCGGAGGTTCTCGGGGTTCAGCGACTCGAGCCCGATGGCCACGTGCGCACAGCCGCTCTGCCGCAACGCGCGGCACGTGTCCGGCGTCAAGTCTTCGACACGGGCGAAGATGCGAAAGACGATCTCCAGCGCGGAAAGTGCGGCGAGCAGATCGGGCAAGTCGGGACGGGACGAGAAGCAATCGTCATTGAACCGGAAGCAGCGCGTCGTGCCCCGTAGCGCGGCGATCTCCTGGCACACGTTTCGCGGACTGCGGTACCGCGCGACCGCCGCCCCGCCGCCCATCACCACGCTGTTGCAGTAGGCGCACTTGTGCGGACAACCTCGCGAGGACAACACGGACAAAACTGGACTGCCCTGCAACCGCCGGTGATAGCTGAATTCGTCGGCCAAGTCCCGCGCCGGGAACGGATAGCTGTCGATGTCGTGCCGAGGCGTTCCGTGGAACACGCCGCGCACCGCGGTTCCGGCAGAGACTCGGGCCGCGCACTCGACAAACGCGTCCTCACCTTCGCCGACGACGACGGCATCGGCCCCCGTGCCCGCCAGCGTCTCGGCCGGCAGCGCAGACGGATTGGGGCCGCCGAGCACCACCTGGGCTTCGGGCTGGACCTGCCGGATCCGGGCCACCACGCGTTTGGCGTATTCGTGGTTCGTGCAGAGGACGCCGATCCCGTACAGGCCAGCCGGCGGGATGCGGTCGAGTTGGGCTTGGATCTGGTCCTCCGTCGCGCAGCCGCTCATATCGAAGAATTCGACCTCGCCGCCGCCGCTTTGCCGTACCACGGCTGCCAGATAGAGCATGCCGAGCGGCGGTTCGAGGCGGTCGTCGACGACGCATTGCGACGGCGGCTAAACCAAAACGACGCGCGGGGCAGCGTGCGGCATGGGTTTTCGACAACCTTCACGGCATCGAAGTGAGCCGGCGCAAGTGGTACGTTCGGGCTCGCTCGGAACGATAGACGCTGCTGTATTTTAGGGACCCGGCTGTCGTACTGCACTTTAGGCGAATTCGAGTTTGAGCGGTTAAATTGATCTTGGCAAAAAAG
>CAZAQY010000433.1:0-4647 GCA_964486845.1 uncultured Pirellulaceae bacterium | reverse complement strand
AATCCCCCGTCGGCGAAGTTGATTCGATTTTGGCCGGAAGCCGGCGTGGTCGAGACGACCGCCAACAAGGCGATTCCTGCCAAGTGGGTGATTTTCATTATGAGCACTCCCTTGCTAATGAAATCCTGTCGCGGGTGGGGTGGCGGGCTGGGTGGGCCAAGCAAACGGTGCCGTCGACGCCGTGGGGCGCGAAGCCTGCCATGACCGGCAGCCGCCCTGGCGGCCATGGGTAGCCACATAACCTGTTCGGCATCCGGTCAATCCGAATTTACCTTCCGTGATGCTTGTCCGGCTTATTCCGAGCGTGCTAGCTCCGCAAAGACCGGTGGCAACGATTTTGCCGGCGAGGGGAGGGGACAGGGGACAGGAGTCAGGGGGCAGGGGGCAGGGGGCTTTGAAGTTGCGCATTTTGTCCGGTCTGGCCCCCGCCGAGCTTGCGAACCAGACTCGCCCCACGTGGATGGCCGGAAAAATCCCCGCGCAAGTCACGGCGAAAATGGTGTGGCAGTTGACGCAGGTGGCCGTGGGTGGAATCGCCGCGTGGGCCGCCTGGTCCACCGTGTTGTGGCAGTGTCGGCAATCCATCTTTAGCGCGCTGGCGTACAGCTTGTGGCTGAACGGCACAGGCTGTTTCGGCGAGCAGCCAGCCTGGATCGTGCCCGGCGCCGTGCCGTACGCCCCGACGGCTCCGATGTAGCTGTTTCGACTGTACCACAACCCGGGCTGAAGATTACAGCAAGGCATGAGTGCCTGTAAGAGGCGGGAAGCGGCGTTGCGGGAATCTACTTCCCCCCAAGAGAGTTCGGGTGCCGCGTTAGCCACGCGGGGTCAGGTCATCACTGGTCACGATGACTGCTCCCGCATCCTGCAGTTCGCGTAGCGCCTGCTCGGCGTCGCCGGGTTGCAGGTTCACGCCGCGGCAGCCGTCGCGGACCACGCGAACGCGCAGCCCGAGTTGGAGGGCATCCAGCACCGTGAACTTGACGCAGTAATCGGTGGCCAGCCCCGCCACGGCGATCTCGGCAACGCCACGCTCCCGCAGGAATTCGCCCAACCCCGTGGATCGGCGGCATCCGTTGTCGAAGATCGCGCTGTAGCTGTCGATGTCCCGGTCGATGCCTTTCTGGAAGACTCGCTGGACACGTTCCACGGCAAGTCCGCTCGCGAATTCAGCGCCCCACGTCTCCTGCACGCAATGGTCCGGCCACAGCGTCTGCGGCAAGCCGTTCAGGCTGACCTGGTCTCCAACCTGTTTTCCGGCATACTGACTGGCGAAGCTCCCATGATCGGGCGGATGCCAGTCCTGAGTGGCGACGACCAACGCAAACCCGGACATCAGCCGGTTCGCCACCGGCACCACCTGATCGCCCTCCGGGACCGGCAACGCGCCGCCCGGCAAGAAGTCGTTTTGAATGTCGACCAACACCAGTGCCTGCATCGGGCGCCCTCACGGCGAAAGAGGAAAGGTCAAAAAGTCCAAAAGTAGAAGAGTCGAAAAGTGGAAGAGTGAAAAAGTGGAAGAGTCGAAGAGTGAAAGATAGGAAGAGATTGGGTGAAAAATTAGGGTTTCAAATCCCGGCGCAGCCGGTTAAGTTCACTTTTCGACTCTTTCACGTTTCGACTCTTTCACTCTTTTCCACCTCCTACTGCTGCATCGCGAACAGCACGATATTGACCACGATCCGGGCTGCGTCGGCGGGAAGGTATCCTTTGCAGTCGAGCGACGCGGCGTTTTCCATCGCACAGCTGATATCGTAAGGCGAGAAGACCACGGCCACGCGGCCTTCGAGTTCCACCGCTTGCAGCAGCGGGCGGATCTGCACTTGCCGCGCCGCCAGCGGATCGCCGGCCGCGCGGAATTGCGGGTCCCGCAACGTGACGCGCGACAGATCATAGCCGCGGAATTGCTGCGAGAAAATGGGATGGTTCTCCGGCAGCCGGACGAATTCGGCTTCCGGCAAGGCCGCTTTGATCTCCCGCCGCAGCGCGACGGCGAACTGCGAATTCGCACAGACGGCATCGCCGAACAGGAAGCCGCCGCGCCGCAGATACGTGGCCAGCGCCTTCCGCTGCCGGTCGCTGAAGCGAAAATCCCTGCGGCCGTGGATGAACGCCACCCCGTGGTCCAGCAACTGCGGATCGTCGGGCGACAGCAGCAGCGGTTCGGTGCTCGCCCGCAGGCCGACCTCCGAGCGGAGCACGCCCAACATTCTCGGCAGCGTGTTGGCCGCCTCGTCGCTGCCGCCGCCGTGCAACAGCTTGGGAATTACCAGCACACCGCGCGTCAAATTCTCGTTCGGGTCGCCCTTGGCAGCGATCCGCGGCCGTTCGAGTTTGTCTTTCAACTGCCGATTGGTGGCATACGCCAGGACGTTGGCCCCGATCGCCAGGCCGGCCTTGATCTGGTCCTTGACCTCCTGCGGATAACCCGTCTCGCGGTCGCCGCGGCTCAATTCCCACAGGCACGACAGGTCCTTCGGGCTGTACACGACGCTGGTCCGGCAACAGGCGTCGATGCCGTACAGCGGCCGCATCTGGTCGGGGGCCACTCGCTCCTGGGCGAACCAGATGGCATGTTCGGGCGGCAGCAGCCGCAGCGCGCTTTCCGGAAACAGCTCCTTCATCAGTTGCCGGAACGTCTGATCGAAGGCCTCGCCGCCGCAGCAGGCCTCGGCCAGGATAAACCCGCCTTGGCTGACGTATTGCTTCAGGTTCTGTTTCTGGCCGGGAGTCAATTCCAGCGCTTCCCGGCCGCTGATCATCAGCACGGGCGTCTCCAGCAGGTCTTCGACTTTCGCCGCGCGGGCGTCGATCGTCTGCCACGTGAGCTTCTGGCGCCACAGCGGTTCGACGTGCCGAACCAGGTTGTGGACGCCGCTACGGTGCAAATCCCAATCGCGCGTGTAGCCGTGCTGCAGCTTGGCGATCACCACCGGCCGGCGGCCCTTGGCCAGAAACAGCAGCGCGAACGAGGTGGCCACCAGTTCGTTGTCCTCGCCGCTGCCGCTGCCGCGCCAGAAGCCGGATAGCTTGTCTTGCTGCTGGACCAGCATCTCCGCGCCCTCCCGGTACCAATCGTGCTTGCCGATGAACCGGAGACCGGTCAAACGACCGACGCGTTCCACGCCGTACAAGTAGTAAAACAAACCGGAGCGGCCCAGATTCAGCCCCCCGATGCTGGACGGGCTGGGGTTCGCGTTGACCGTGAACTTGGCTCCCAGCCACTGCAGGGCCCGCTGCAGTTCATCGTCGCCCTGCTGCGGGCAGCAGCAGCGGATCGTGCCGCCGGCCACCTGCGCGTCGCCCGCGCTGAGCCGTCCTTGCGAAATCACCAGCGCTCCGATCCCGGCACACGTCATACTGCCGGTGGGCGGCGCTTCGGGCTGGTCCTTCATGGGCTTGTAGTAGCTCCACGCGCCGTCCGCACGCTGGCAGCTGAGCCAGTAGTCCAGCGCCCGCTGCCAGGTGGCGTCGTCGATCTTGGCGCCCACCTGCTCGGCTTCGTGCAGGCCCAGCAGCGCGAACTGCGAATTCGAATTGTCGCCCTGAGCCCGCTGGCCGGCGACCGAAAAATAGGTCCACGCCCCGGCCCGCTCGCCTTCCATGATCTGGGCCCGCGCCAGCCAGTCCGCGTTGCGCTGGATCAGCAGCAGGTCCTTCTTCGGTTCCGCCGCGCAAAAGACCATCGTCTGCAGCGACGTGGTGTAGACCGCTTGCGGATCGCCCAGTTGCCGCAGATAGGCCATGGCCTTGTCCATCGCCGAAGAATTCAGCGGCTCGCCGGATTCCAGCAGGGCCAGGGTACACAGCGCCGTGACGCCGCCCGGATACCCCACGCGATCCGGCCAATTGCCGCGGTCCTTCAGTTGCTGGCTCTTCAAGTACCGCACGCCCGCGGCAATCGCATCCCGCACGTCCTCCGGCGTCACTTCCGCACGTGCCGTTCCGGCAGCAAACGCTGATAGAAGGAGGATTGTCAGGTGCCAGAACTGCTTTCGGATCATGCCGATACTCGCCAGGACGTTACTATTCGAAATGGAAAGGGGAATACGTCGCGGCTCGACCATGTCGCTCAGCAGGTCAAGCAGTTCATCGTAGACAGCAGACTGGTCGATCGTGGCCATGAATGGGTTCCCGAAAACGGCGCAAGGGCAGGCGTCATCGTCAGGCATTATTATTGCGGTACCTCGACGAATGGGCAATCCGGATTTGGTAAGATGCTCGACAGGCACTTGTGTCTCCGCGTGTTCCTTGGCGCGGGCTCACGGTCGCCAGCAAAGGGCTCAGACGTACAGAATTCAAAATTGGCGGCGCGAGGTTCATGCCATGTTCGAGACGTGTGCGCGTACTTCTGCATCCCCTGCCTGTCCTGGAGCACCGATGACCCGACCGTGTCGCTGGAGGGCATCGAGTTCATCGCGTATCCCCAGGAGCGGGCCGCGGTGCGCCGAGTGATCGACGCGGTCACAGCGATCCGTCCTCACGTGAAGACCATGTTCCACGTAGCGCCCAATCTGTACGCCACGAACAAGCCCGACGAAATCTGGCCCGACTCGCGACTGATCGGCCCCGACGGCAAGCAGACCGTTTACGATCAGCTCCGCAACTCTGGGCAGGCACGTTGTCCCAAGAGTGGATGGAACAGAA
>CAZAQY010000432.1:0-4665 GCA_964486845.1 uncultured Pirellulaceae bacterium | reverse complement strand
TCGTCGTGGTCGCCGCCCTCGCCGCCGTCCGGCGCCGGGCTGCCCACTCCGTTGACGTTCCGTCCGTCCACCGCCGCATCGCTCAGGTCAGGCAGATCGATCCGCGCCGTGGTCGCCTCTCGCGGCAGGCTCAGCACGCCGTGGCCCACGGTCAACGTCACCCGTCCTCGCCAAGCCGGATCGGTATGGGCGTCGATGTCCGAGATCACGATCGGATCCAGAATCGTCTGGCTGTCTTCGTCCACCGCCATGTCCGGCCTGGTGGGCGTGATCGTTGGCGGGTCATTCTTGGGGTTGACCGTGATCGAAATGGTTTCCGTCGCGATCAGCGCCCGTGGATCCAGCGGATCCAGGTTGTTCGGCGGCGTGTTTTTGTCGACGTTGCCCAGATCGTTGACCTCGATCGTGATCGTGTCCGGCGTCACCGGACCGACGTCCGGGTTGCCCGAGTTGTAGTCCGGGTTGCTGCGGTAGACCACGCCGTTGAGGGCCGCGTTGACATCGGCCAGCGTACCGCGGAAAGTCATGCTGGTGTCGTCTTTGCCGTCGCCGTCGATCAGGACGATGTCCGGCGAACCGGCCGGACGGCCGTACAGCCGGATCTCGGACAGGCCCACGTGTCCTCCGCTGCCGGTCAAGTTATCCAGCAGCAGCCAACGCCCCGAGATGGGGTCCGTGTTGGTCAGCGCCGTTGGGCCGCCGTTGGCGTCGCCCAATTCGGCCGGGATCGCGTTCGCATTGGAGGTCCCCGACACGTAGGTTTCGCCCAGGTATTCCGCCGGATAGCTGCCCATCCGCACCAACCCCACGCCCGTCTGGACCGGCGTCATGGCGTCCTTGTCGGCCGGACGCGTTGCGCCGGACGCCACGTACAGATCGAACCCCGTCGCCCCGTAATTCTCGAACCCGATGGCGTTGAAGTTCCAGATCTGGATCACGTCGATCGTCCAGTCGCCGGGCAACTGGATCATCAACCCGCCAGCGGTTTGGGTCAGATTCCACTTGGTGCCGTCGTTCAGTCCGGCCGAGTGGACGAGCTTGCCCTGGTTGGGGCCGGACGCCACGGTGCTCAGGCCGGCGCCGTTGAGCACGTAGTTTTCGTCCCGGTTGCCGCCTTCGCCATTTTCCGGCGCGGGGCTTCCCGTCCCGCCCGGGTTAGTCCCATCGACCACCGTGTCGCCGTAGGACGGGAACGTGATCCGCTGCGGCAGCGCGGCGGCGGGCAGCGTCAACGTCCCGTGGCCCGCGCTCAGCGTCACCTGGACCAGGATGTCATCCCGATTGTTGATGTCGTCCAGGTCGTCGATCTTGATCCCCGTGACGGCCCGCCCGTTGGGATCGTCCTCGTTCACCGCCAGGTTGCCCGGCACCGCCGTCAGGTCGATGATCGGATCGTCGTTCAGCGGCAGCACGTCGATCGTCACGAGAGCGGCTTCGTTGGACGTCAGGCGCGGATCGCGAGCCGCGTAGCTGAACGTGTCGACCCCATAGAAATTGAGTTTCGGGGTGTACGTGAACGTGCCGTCGGGGTACAGCGTGAACGCGCCGGCATGCGCGGGGGCGACCACCAGCACGGCTTCCACGACGGGCCCTGAACCCGGCAAGTCGTTGCTGAGCACGCTGGGCTGCGACGTGGCGACGGAATCCAAGACCGTATCTTCGTCCATGGTATACGAGTCCGGAACCGCCACCGGCGGGTTCTGGCTCACGATCTCGATGGTATAGTCCTCGACTTCGCCGCCGATCGCCAGGCCCGTGGGCCCCAAGCCGCCGGTGCTGCTGACCCGGAAGCGGGCAAACGTGGTCCCCAGCACAGCGTTGATGGGAGTTGTGACCTGGAACACGTTCGCTCCGGCGACCACAGACTGGCTGTCGATGATCTTCTCGTCCGCGCTGAACACGCCGTCATGGTTGAAGTCCACCCAGGCGTCCAGGTAGCCCGCGCCCGAGGCCGTGACCGTCACGGGCGTCGCGTTGCCCACGCCCGTGTGGAACGCGCCGTTGAAGGCCACGCCGTCCTCGTCGTCGCGGACCGCCAGCGTGCCGGCCAGCGGCGCCGACCAAAGATCGACCTGGTACACGTCCGGCGAAGGCTCCGACCAAGTCACGGTCAGATTGGACAAGGCGTCCGCGATCGCCGCGGCCATTTTGCGGACCAGCGCGTTGTTCGAGTCGCCCGTATCGAACGCGATCACCGTCGTGCCGCTGAGCGTCAGCAGGTCGTTGTCGAACTCGAAGGTCAGCGGCGGGTTGACGCCGTCCGCTACGGTGAAAATCAGGCCGTCGATTCCGGCCCCGGAATTCCAGTTCGCGGCGTAATCGGGGATCGGCAAGCGGAACGCCGCCGGCAGACGGTTGCTGGACGTCAGATTGCCGCCGGAGAGCGTGACGCTCTGGGCGCCGTTGATTTGCACGGCCCCGCCGTTGAGGTTCACGGCACTCACGCCGCTCAAGCCGGTGGCGTTCGCGATCCCGCGCACAATGCGGTCGCCCAGCGTATCGGCCGAATCGCCGTCATAGTAGTCGATGTCGTTCACCCCGCCCGGGCTGCCGTTGTGATCGAAGGTCAGCGTTACGGAATGGCCCAAGTCGTCCTCGATCGTAATGGACGCGGGCAGACCGGCTGTCACGCCGTCCGGTCCGTCCGCGGCCGGCGCCTGGATCACCCAAGGCCGGTTGGGCACGATCTCCAGCCCGGACGTCCCGGGCGTGGCGTAGTAGTCGGCGTCGTCCCCGGTGGCGTCGGGGGTGGGTCGCCCGTCGGGGTCGGCGTCGACGCCCGAGCCCAGCCACAGCGGGATGCTGGGGAAGATCACGTGCCGGGCCCCGTCATTGGCCTTGGTCGTGCCGTAGCTGTCCGGCGCGTCGCCATAGTCCAGGTTGTGCCCGCCCAGCAGGATCGCGAACTCCGTCTGGCCGTTGGTGCGGTTGGGGGCCAGGATGTTGCCCGCCAGGTCGCGCACGCCGCTGGCCGCGCTGTTGTCGATCGCAATCGTGTACAGGCTGTCCAAGGGGAACGTCGAGGCGGAGGTGAAAATCGCCTGGTTGGTGTTGGCGTTGTAGGCGAAGAAGTAGTCCTGGCCGTCGATCAGCGGCACGCCGTCGCGGGTCAGCACATAGCGGAGCGTGTTGCCCGCCCAGGAGTCGTCCACGCCGATCCCCGCGTCCAGGATCTCCAGGATGAACTGGGTCCAGGGCGGCGATCCCGGCGGCGGGTCGATGTGCATGTAGGTCGTGGCCGCGTCCAAGTCCACGCCGGCCGTGTCGTTGTCCAGCGGGCTGACCATGCGCGCGGTCGGGCCCAGGAAGTCCGAGCGCTCGACCGCCCCGCGGTCGATGTAGATGTTCGAGCCCAAGCCCGTGGCGTTGGGCGTGTTCGGATCGTCGTCGCGCCGCTGGCCGTAGCGGTCGATGGTCGGGGCGAACATGTCCTGTTGAGGGATGCCCAACGGATTGGTGACCTGCGTGTACTCCAAACGTGCCACGCGCGTGTTCAGCGAGCTGTCGATCGCCTGGTTCGGGTTGCCCGGCTGGCTGGCCGCCAAATAAAAGTTGCCCGCGGCCGGATTGACAAACAGCGGGGCGCCCACGGGCACGATGATCGAACTGGTGCCCGTGGTCCCGTTGCTGGTGTTGCGCTGGAAGAGCGTGGTCGTGATGTCCGGCGGCGATGGCGACAACGGGACCAGCGTGTTGTTCGTGGTGTCGATCCCCAGCGCCGTATTGGCCACGATGTTGTTGACCAGCGTGGGGCTGGCGTTGTTGCTGATCTGGACGCCGATGCCCGCCGGGCTGGCTGCGCCGTAGATCGTATTGTTGATCACCTTGGCCATCGGCACGGCGGCCGGCGGCGAGAGGCCGGCGTCGCCGCTGATGCGGATCCCGGCCGTGCCGAAGTTCGCGACCACGTTGTTGACCACCAGGGCGCTGGTCACCAGCCGGGCGTTGTTCAGCACCGGCGTCTGCCGCACGGGCCCGACGTGGGGGAAGTTGTTCCCGGCGTCTCGCGAACCCGCCTCGACGATGATGCCCGTCTGCGAGACGTCCCGGATGAAGTTCCCCTCGATCACCACCATCCCCTGCTCGCGGGGCACGTTCTGGTCGCCCAAGCGCCACGTGTTGGGCGGCTGCGGGATCACCAAGACGTCGATGTACGCCGCGTTCGCGCCGAAGCTGACCGTCGGGTCCCCGAGCGTGTAGCGCCACTCCAGCTTGTGCGTCCCCGCCGTGATCGGGAACGACAGCGGGATGAACACCGGCGGCGACGTGCTCTGGCCGGGAATGAACCTGACTTCAAGCGTGTCGAAGCTCGTGATGTGCTGGGCGACGTTATCGATGAAGAACTCCAGCCGGTTGAAATTGCCGGGAAGCACGCGGGGGGGATTGGAACTAAAGTCGATGTCGGAGATCCCCGGCTCGTGCCACCCCGCATCGACCATCGCCATGAAGGTGATCGTCCCGTCGCTGGTCTCGATGTTGTTGATCGTGATGCTGGAGTAGTCCCCTTTATTGGTGACCGGGCCCGACCTGTAGCTCCGCGACGGCGTGACGAACCGGGCGTCGTCGTAATCCCACTTGGCGCTGAGCGGACTGCTGGTGTTGACCAGCAGGTTCATGTTGAACGGGTCGTACTCGTCGGGGTCGTCAAAGTTGGCCACCAGCGGC
>CAZAQY010000431.1:0-4692 GCA_964486845.1 uncultured Pirellulaceae bacterium | reverse complement strand
GAACAGGTCGCCGTTGTCGTCGGGGTGGCAAGGGGCATAGACGACGCCCAGCACCAAGGTACCCTGGCGGACCAAGGCGATGCTGATGGCGCTGCCCCGCCAGCCCTTCAAATACGCGGACGTGCCGTCATTGGGATCGACCAGCCAGATGTGTTCCGGGTCGCCGCCGTCGGCGATGCCGGTTTCCTCACCGCGATAGGCCGCCGGGAAGGCGGCCAGGATTCTGTCGCGGATGACCCGCTCCGCCTCTTCGTCCACCTCCGCGTGGCTGCCGCCGCCGCGAGGCCCGCCAGGGCGGTGGAAATCGTCGCGCAGCAGCTTTCCCGCCTCCAGGGCGGCGTCCACGGCGGCGTTCAACGCAGGCTGATAGCGATTGGTGTTCATGAAGAGCCTCGTCGGGCGTCTGGTCGTGAACCTACGTTAGGCGAGCAGTCGCTGGCTTCGCCGCTGGTAATCCTCCTAGCCGAGTATCACCTTTTCGATAATCCCTGTGGGCGGTTGCGTTGCCTTCTCATTCAAAAAAGCGGAGGCTTTCTGTTAGGCTCCTTGCTGGCTAAGCCGATGGACCAGAGCGGCACCCTGCGCCAAATCTGCCGCCCTCAGCTCCTCTACCCGCCACGGCGGGGTGCCGCTTCGCAGACGGTTGCGGATGAATCGGTCACGCCGCAGGTTCTGCCCCTGGTGGAAGGCCGCCCCGTCGATGTAGATCGCCAGCCGCCGCTCGGGCACGGCGAAGTCGGCGATCGAGATCGGTGGCTCGCCGAGGTTCGGGGCCACGGGGACCTGTTTCTGGGGATGAAACCCGTGCTGCTCGAACAGTTGCAGGAACTTCAGTTCCAGTGGCGAACCGACACCCGCGGCGTAGGCTTCCAGCCAGGGGCGGGGATCGTCGATGTCGCCGGTCTCTTGGGGACGCCGGTGCGGAGCCGTCAGCGCCAATTCTTCCAGGGCGGGCATGACCTGGGGCCACGCCAACTGTTCGTGGTACCGCTGGTTGTAGTACGACTTCAGGCAGCGATAGCAGGCCGTCTCGCAGTCGGAGTGGTCCAGATGTTCGATGGCTTGCGCGGCCACCGCATGGAACTGTTCGGCGATCCGCGGCAGATAGCCACTTCCACCGACGCTCGGGTCGATGAAAGCCAGCGACAGCATCGAGTAGCGGGCGGTTGCCTCGCCTGTTTGCCAAGGACCTTCCAGCTCGAAGTCCAGCTCTCCTGCCCCCAGCATAAAGAAGTGCTGCATGCCGTTGATCAAAGCGTAGCCAAGCGACAGTCCCCAGGACTGCCACTCGCCCACTTGGCTGGTCACCGGGACCGGCACCAACAGTCGCAGGATCTCGACTCGGCCGGAAGTACTGATCGCCGCGGCCTGCGGGTTGTTGCCCCGCAGCGAGCAGCTATCCGAGTGACCATTGTTGTCGGCGGTCCCTTTTCCGGTCCTGGCGTTGCGACGTCCGCCCGTTGCTTTCCGATCCACGGCCGGCGGTGTGAGCATCCTGCCGCAGGAGGGACACAGCAGGTAGCCCTTGGCTGACGGATGAAGCACGGGCGTCCCGTCCTGCAAGTCCTTCGGAGTCGGCGTCTTGCCTTCGTTGACCCAACGGACCTCCTCGTTGTGGCTGAGCCTCAATGCCCAATGGTTGCCCGCGGTCCATCGGCCGATCACATCGCCATCCCACTGGGGATGCGTGCTGACCAGGTTTCGCTCGGCGTAGCGTTCCTCCTCATCAAGGATGGGGCTCTCGTCCTGCCGCGCCATAAAGCCTGCAAACTCGTACGACGGCAGGGCGTGCCCGGGTGCGCTTGTATCGCAGCGGGGGCAGCCCGGCTGATCAGCGTTGTGACGCAGGCCGCAGGTCTGGCAGACGCGGTAAGACCACGTTGGTCCTTCGCCATGCGGATTCCACGGCGAGGCGGTGTCCAGCCCCATCACGACCCAGCGCTTCGACCGGGCGTACACGTGGGCGTCGGGCTGGAACTGTCCGATGCCAAAACGACGGACCACGCTGATCGGGTCTTCTTCGTGGGGATCGCCTCGTAACCGTAATGCCGCCGGTTCCGAGGGGAACTCGTAGCCCGGCAGGATGCCGAACTCGGCGAAGCGGCGGAGCGGGTAACCTGCCGAGCGATCATCGGCGTCTCGGCCTTCCTGGCGCGAGTCGGTGGGGATGCCCAGCAGGCGGTTGACCAAGTCGCTGGCCCGCATGGCGGCGTACTTGCGTTGGAGCCCTTCGGCGAACTGCTCCACCGGCTCCCGCAGTTCCTTGACCTGCCGGGCGGTGCAATCGACCACATGCTGAATCCGGCCGGGCAGCTCTTCCAGGTACGCCAGCAGCTGCGCCTCATCCAACCCCGCCTTGGTCAGCACGTCCGCTCCCCACGCCTCACGGGCGACCGCCAGGGCATGGCCGGTCTGGGCACGGACGGCCTCGATCAGCGCGTTGACGGCCTCCTGGTTGACCGTCCCATTGGGCGCCACGTACTGGACCATCTTGCCCGCTAGGCCCGGCGTGGCCGCCCCGAAGGCAATCGCCGAGAGGTGGCGTGCCAGAACATCCCGGTTGCCCAGCGACACCGCGGGAGCGGGAACCTCGCCCGCGATCATCTCCCGCGGCTTGTCGTAGAAGTACTGGTCATGCGGCGTGCTGCGGGCGTAGCCCAGGACCAAGCCCACGCGGGACCGCCGGCCGGCACGGCCTCCACGCTGGGCATAGTTGTCCGGGCGGGGTGGGACGTTTCGCATGACCACGGCGTCCAGGCCGCCCACGTCGATGCCCATCTCCAAGGTGGGCGAACAGGCCAGCACGTTGACAGGTGACTCGGCCTGCGGCGCCTTGAAGCGGTCCTCCAACGTGGCCCGGTCTTCCGTCGTGATCTGGGCCGTGTGCTCCCCAGCCACCAGCGGAATTGTGTCAGGTTTCTTGATCCGCCGGACGGAGCGGCTGGCATCCACTTCTGCATCCAGCCACCGCACAAGGGTTCCGTGGCAGCGGGGGCACGGCATGCCCGGTTGAACACCCGAAAGCGCCTTGCCGCAAATCTCGCAGTGCATCCGGGTTTGCTTGGTGGTCAGTTCCAGCCGGACGATCCCAGACGAAATCACGTTGAAAATCGGGCAGTGCAAGTTCCCGATTGTGGATACTTTCCAGCAGATAGCTTAGGTGCTCCGCTGTGGGATAGAAGATCTTGTTGGTAGACTTGGCCATGCGGCACCCCGTTTAGTTTGATTCACCTTTGGCGTCAACAGTGATCGGCTGAAGACCGTGCGCGACGGCTTGGCCCTGCTGCCCGAAAATCCAGCCTTCGACGCGGCGGATGACATCGTCTTGCGGCACGCCCTCGGAGCGATAGTTCAACACCACGTCGATCATGAGCAACAGGCCCACCACGGCATCAAAGGCGTCCTCGCCGTCCGGCCCGTCGCCGAAGCCCGCTTGAATATGCTCAACCAGGCGGCGCTCGCAGACCACAGGCCGCTGCGCCGCCCAGGCCAGGATGTCCGCTGCCCGCGCTCGGCGGTCGCACGGTTCCCGCTTGCTCCAGCTGGAACGCGGAAAGCCGATGTACCCGTACGCTTCGGCCGGGTAGCTTTCGACCACGACAAACGAGCGTTCACGGATCAGATCCCGCAACGTGCCCGCGAACGGCCAGATGGCGAAGTTGATGCCGTACTCAGCCAAGCCAGGGGCCAGAAGGTCGCGCCAGCCGCAAATCGCGGCCTTGCCAACCTGCTTCGCGCCCAGCGTCCAGAAAAGGGGGGAAGCCGCGCCGCGGTCGGCCGTGCTTCGCTCGCACCGGCGGTAGAGATCGTCAGCCGCCCCTAATCCAAGTCCTTGCAGCAGTTGCTCGTGCGAAGTGCCACCAGGGCGAGCCGGATAGAACGGGCGATGAAGTGAAATCTGGTCGGCGGTTTCGGCCACCGTGTAGAAATCGCGCCACTGGCCGCAGCCAAAACGCGGCAAGCCGTCAAGGAAATCGGTGACGCCAGCAATCGCCGCGTAGGCGGCTGGCAGGCCAATAGGGAAGTCTAGTCCCAGCAGCGTCGTCTCCCCCTCGCCCGCGTATTCCCTCAGGCGGGGCAACCACTCGTCGAGGTTGCCCACCGGCTCAGGCGGCAGCAGGTAGTAGTCGCCATCATCCCGAACCGCGAACGCCATCTGCCGCTTCATGGCGCCCGTACCCCAGTCGGCGTGTGCCACGAGGCGCGGCAGCGACGGGTGTGGTGGGCGGAGGATGGGCAGTTCGCGGTTCAAAGAAGTTCCTCTCATTGTCTGTGCCTCGCCTGTCGGTTACTGCGCCGCACGGGCAAGTAAGTATTCCTCTTTCGACATCGCAAGGTGGTGGAGGAACGAATGGAACACCAGGCGGCTCACGGTCCGACCCGCCGGTAAAGTGAAATGTCGACCGTCTGGTGCCAGCCACACGTCATGGGTTCCTTCCCCCGACCTCGGGGCATAGCCTCGTTTTCTCAGGAGCCGCTCCATCTCTCTACGCGTGGGGGGTGCCAAAAACCTCTCGGCGAGCGCAGCATCCCCGGCTAGGAAGATCGGCACCTGTGAGAGTCCCACTACCATTGCGGGCACCGACTTGAGGACGGGCTCAAGCGGTGGGGACGGCTCTTCTACTTCCAACGTCCCTCCCGTCTTCTACAGTTTGGTTTCGGATGTACCGTCCTCGCAAGGGGTTACGGAGA
>CAZAQY010000430.1:0-4724 GCA_964486845.1 uncultured Pirellulaceae bacterium | reverse complement strand
CCTGCCCCTTGATCGCCGCACCCCGCGCATGGGCCACGATCATCCCGTCGCGGACCGTGAATGAGCTGGGGTCTTCGCTGGCTTTCCAGCCCGTCAGGTCTTGGCCGTTGAAGAGCAGCTTCCAGCCGGCCGCTTTCTCGGCGTCGGTCAAGGTGTTTGGCGCAGAGGCTTGATCCGCAGCATAGAGCTTCACACTCCCGGCCAGCAGCACGGCGGCCAGCGCGATGCGTGATGTCCCGAGTTGCACGTCTCGTCGTTTCCTGATCGCTGTCATGGTTGGTCCTTTTTTGCCATGCTTCGTTCCCTTCTTCCTTGTCGACTTCGTCACAATTGGTTGTGAACGTACGACAGTTGCCCATGGTAAAGAGGGATGCGCTGAAGCAAATCTTCTGGGGTCATTCATATTCCCCGGGGGTCAAGGAAGAGAAACTCCTTCGACGCTGGGAATCAGTTGTCGGCGTTTCCGGCGGATCGTCCGTGCTTGAGGAGAATCACGCCCCGGTGGGCGGGCAGGTCGAAGCGCTCCACTAAAGGTGCGGCATCGGCGCGCTGGAACGTGTCGTGCGTCAACACCCGCGCTCTTCCCGCAGGGACGGGGACGCCGCGCGCCTCCTTTTCCGTCGGATTCGCGGCGACCCACCCATCCTCAAACTCGCGCAGATACACATATCCTTCCACGCCGTCGGTCCGGCGGTGCGCCCCCCGCGCGCCTCCCAGGTGTAGGTGCTTCGGATCGAATTCGTCGAACCAATGGAGACCGGCGTAGTGGTCCCATACACAGAAGTTCACGTAGGCGTTGCGTTGCTCGTCGTTGTAGCCCATCAGGAATGATGTCAGGCCATACCAGAACACATCCCACGCCCGCCGTCCTGCTGCGTCGGAGGCGTCCATCCGGCTGACATCCTGCTGGTTGGAGATCACCGGTCCGTGCAGGGTCATCAGCATCCGCACGTTTTTCATCCGGTGCATCGTCTCGACCTGATTGAGCCACGCCTGCTCCGGCAAGAAGCTGAACTCATTCTTCTTGCCCCATGGATGGAAGAACGCACCCTCCTCCATCGCCGCGAAGGGCGGATGGGGTAGGGCGTCGAGCGTATCCCAGTACTCGGGATGACTGCCCATATGGCAGAAGTTGAGCACCAGCTTGATCCCGCGCTCGCCGAGCCGCGGTGTCACGCGGTTCAGGAACTGATTTATGTGTTTCTGCCAAAGGTCGGCCAGGAACTTCCCATCGCGATAGTAGTCGCGCGACAAATCCCGCTGGTCGGGATGCCCCTCGCGGAACCAGGTCTCGCCGAAGCAGATAGTGTATTGGGTGTTATCCGCAAAGATTCCATCTGCGCCTTCGCCGGGCTTGGGCGGCCTGTCCCAGAACTTGGCGTAGGTCTCGTCCAGCCAGTATTGCTGCCAGTTCGGATTGCCGGGGAACATGAGCCGTTCCGCCGGATACTGCGAGATCTGGAGGTACTCGCCGTAGGTCGTCCCGACGGCCGTCCAGCGGTCGGCGCTGCCGATGCCGTGGTGCGCCTTGAGCCAGTCCCATCCCTCGCCGAGAGAGGAGATGCTCCCGCGAGCGGTGTCGTACTCTCCCGGGCCCATCTGGTAGAGGACAACGATCAGGTGAGGGTTGATCCGCTTGAGGATCTGCCATGTTTTGCCGTCGGGCGAGGCATACCTCTTGGCGGCACCGGTGACAATAAAATCGAACTTCGCGACCTCCTCCAGTTGCCATCCCTTCACCGGACCGTACCAGATGCCGAAGGAGGGGATGAACTTCTCCGGTGCAGGGCCGTCCTTCTCTTTTGCCACCCTCTTACTCTCCTCTTGTTCCTCCTTCCGCTCTTTCCGTTCCACCTCGTTGTCTTTCATCTCGTCGGCCTTTTCCTCCTCTTTCTTCTTTTTCGTCCCGGCAGCCTTTTCCTCCTCGGGATGGGTAATCTTTGCGCCGTTGATTGAATCAATCTGTTCCACCTTGACGTCTATCGCTATGCCGTTCACCTCGGTAGTAACGATGGCTTCGGAGCGTTTGACGATCTTCTGGTTGAGGTCCGTGCCATCGCGCAGCTTGATCGTGTCAGCGAACAGGGGACTGGAGAGGAAAGCGATGATGACAACAAATCCGATGAGATGCATTTCCTTCGTGTATCTCGTCTTCCACAACTGTACTGTTGTATGATTCACTAACATTGGACTGATAGAGATTCGCTTTTTCCGGCCACCCGCGCCCGTCTCACCGATCAGGCCGGCAAGGAGGGGGTGCAGAGGGAGGAGGGGGCAAAATCCATTCATTTTGATCGACATTGCTCGAACTCCACGGGGTCTCGATGAACTGATTGGTCTCGGTGCCAAGGTAGGAGGACATCGGTACACGGCGCCTCGCTTCCGCACCATGGTAACAGCTTCGTCAAGGAGGACACGACTCGGAACGGGATCGTCGCCGCCGCTCGGCGGACTCGTCGTCGCGGCCGTACGGATGGCCGCCGATGCCGCGGCGCAGCATGGCGACGACGCGCGCGGCGCGCTTCTGCTCGTCGCGCGATGCGATCACTTGCAGGAGCGCCTGGGAGATGACGGGAGCGGCGACATCCATCTCCAAGGCGTCGTTGACCAGCCAATTCACCTCCCCAGTGTCTTCCACGTAGGGAGGCACGTGCGCGGTGCCGCCTTCCGACCGATAAGCATCCGCCAGCTTGTCGAGAATCCAGGAGCGGACGACGGCGCCGCCACGCCAGCCATCCAGGATGCCGGCCACGTCCAACCCTCCGTCGAATCGCTCCAACAACTCGACTCCCTCGGCCACCGCTTGAAACATCCCGTAGGCGATGCCGTTCTGAACGAGCTTGGCGAAATGCCCCGCCCCGGCGGGGCCGGCGTGTACGTAACCGCCCTCCGCCGCCAGACGGCGCAGGATCGGCTCGATCGGCGCCACCGCCTCCCGCGCGCCGCCCGCCATGAAGGCGGCCCCGCGCCGCGCGCCGGGAACCCCACCGCTCGTCCCGAGATCCACAAAGTGGATTCCCGCCTCGAGTAGCCGCCGGTGTCGCTGGACCGTATCACGCCAGTACGAATTGCCCCCATCCGCCACCACATCCCCCGGCTCAAGGTGCGGTGTCAACTCCGCCAGCACGCGATCGACTGCTGGGCCGGCGGGAATGTAAATCAGGACGACACGCGGCCGGCCGAGGCGGTCGCGAAAGCGTTCGAACTCGCGAATCTCGACCAGCCCCGCCCGGACTAGTTCCTCGGGAGCGCCCTTCGCCCGGTAGCCCACCACGCGCAGGCCCTTCTCGAGCGCCTGCAACGCGAGGTTGCTCCCCATCCTTCCCAAGCCGACGATGCCAAACTCGTGGGTCTTGTTCATCTGCGCCTCGTTTCCATCTATTTGAACTGGCGGGCGCTGAACCGGAAACTCCGTAGGCCCGCCAAGGGGTACAATTGCAGCGGTCTGTGCGGGACGTCCGGCACTTCCTCATAGTCATGAGGGAAGTTCAGGTCGTCGAGCAAAGCGCGAATCCCGCGGCTGTCTCCCAGCGAGACGTCCTTGGCGCCCACCACCACGCGGACAGCGACTTGGCCGCGCGCCCGATCGGCATTCTTCCTGATCCACGTCCAGAACGCCTCCTGTTCATAGCGCTCCGGATCGCCGCCGAACATTTTCTGGAGCACCGCGCTGTACTTCGTTTTCATCGTGTCGCTGCCTGTCATCCCGGGCCCGTAGGCGACCGCGGAGCCGAACAACTCGGGGTACTTGAAGGCAAACTTCAGCGCGCCCGAGCCCCCCATTGACCAACCGTGAATCGCCCGGCCTTCGCGCGCGGCGATCGTCCGGCAGGTCTTGTCCACGTGCGGGATCAACTCCTGGATGATGCACGTTTCGGACATGACGGACTTGTCGGCGAATCGGCGTAGAAGCTGGTCCGTCCGCACATCGTGTACACCAGGATCATGGGCGGCACCGCGCCCGCGCGGATCGCTTTATCGAGGATGCCGAACAGTTGCGGGTGCGTGCTCTCGCAGTCCGTCATGCCGTGCAAGTAATAGACCACGGGAAAACGCCGGTCCGAGCCGGCGTAGCCCGGCGGCAGATAGATGTTAAAGCCCACGGCACGCTTCATCGACACGCTTTGGAACGTGCGGTGTTCGACTCCAGGGATCGGCTCCTGCGGCGGATTCACCCACGCCTCCGACGGTGTCGAGTCGTCCAGGGGACGGACGCGTAGGTTCCTGAAGCAGACCACGCTCTTTTCGTCGTGCGCCTGCAAGGCGAAGGTGCCCGAAGACAGCCGCCGGTCCGACCAGGTCGGGTTTTTCGGCGATTGGAAATTCTCGGGCTGCGTCCAGTCCACCACGGTCCGTCCGTTCAGAACGACGGTCACCCGCTTGCCGCGCACGAGGATGTCGATCTGGAACCACTCGTTGTCCGGCACCAGCAGGTCGGCGACATCGGCCACGGCGTAGAGGCTTCCTGTCTTGCGCTTCTCCGTCTTGAGGTTGTTGATCTGCACCTCCATGCCCTTTTGGGGCCAGTTGTCCGGCACGAACTGCGTGTGGAAATAGATGCCGCCGTTGGAATCGGGCTCCGCTTTGGCTTCGGCGCGAAGTTCGAAGTCGGTGAACTCGGCGCGGCCGTCCGGGCCGACGTAGTAGAGATGGCATTTGGGATGCCGGGCCTGCCCCTTGATCGCCGCACCCCGCGCATGGGCCACGATCATCCCGTCGCGGAC
>CAZAQY010000429.1:0-4774 GCA_964486845.1 uncultured Pirellulaceae bacterium | reverse complement strand
AACCGACAAAATGGAAAACAAAATTCACGTTTCTGAGGCGAGAAGGGGTACTAAGGATCTCTGGGGCGAGGCTGTGGCCGGTCACGTAAAGCTGGATGAGCCGGTCGACCCTGGCATCCTTGAGGTCAGTCGTGATGGAGCCACGCAGGTCATAGAACCGAGCGCCCACCGGGATCTTGGCCTCCCGCGCCAGTTGATTGAACTCCTTGGCCAAAGAGTCGGACGACACGCCGCCCATCTCCAACAGCAAGCGGCGGAAGAGCCGCTTGCCGTCCTGCTTGGCCTGGATTGCGTCGGTCTCGGCCGCCGCTTTGGCCCGCTCGAAGGATTCGCGGATTTCTTGAATCGAGTCCACCTGGAGCTTGGGCTGACGCCGGCCATCGACGATTGTCCGTTGGCGCAACAGTGGACCGTCGTTCCTCCTGGCGATGCAGGATCGGAGTAGGGGCTCCAACTCCACCGGAAACGGCACCCGAAACGTCTGCTTCCCCTTGTTGAAATCCCAACCGCCCAGCCGTGTGCCGAAACAAAGTTGACGGCCATCGAAGTCGACTTCGGAGATCAAGAGCCCCGTGTAGTCCTCAGGACGCAGGGGCAGTACCAGTGCCATCCCGAGTTGGCAGAGTTGCCAAGGATCCATCAGGCGCACGAGTGCTGCTCGCAGGTCAATCGGAAAGACGGTCGGACGGAGCGGGTCCTTTTTCGGGCGGGAACCGACCAAATCTTCGGTGAACGGATTGCCGAACGCCGAGGGAAGTTGACCCACCTCCGGACGCCGGCCCCAGAAAAACACCGTCCGGGAGCAATCCAGGATGTTGAATATCTGGGACGGCGAAAGCGGCCGTTCCTTGGCGGCGGCCCGGCCGTTGCGGCTGGTCTTGCGCTGATGGAGAAATGCCGCGAAGCGGACGACGAAGTCCCGGTCGATATCGACTGCCAGGCGCCAACGCCGCACGACGTCCGGCTGCTCGGAGAACTCGACCAACGGGGCCAGCCGGTTTCGATAGTCGTCGGCCGTCTTCCGGCCGCGGAGCTTCCGCTTCTCGACGAGGAAGGCGTCGCACAGCTGCCGGACATTGTTGCGAGGCACCAAGCCAGCCTTGAGCACTCGTTTTCGGGCCTCGCTGGGTGGCTGGAATGTCCCATCTTCTATCTGCACCAGCAGCCGCCGCAAGGCTGCTGCTGCATCTCGGATGTCTGCTCCGAGATCCTGACCAAAGGCCCGGCCCTGGTGTCGACCGCGGGCGAGGTACTTTTCGTCGCGGACCCACACGTGCACGCTCTGGCCGTCGGTCGTCTGGTGGCTATGCTGTCCGAGGAGTTCGGCGCGGACCATGCGTCGGCGCAGTTCCGAGCGAGTGCCGCTGCGGGACAGATTGTCGTTCGTGGCTGGATTTCGGGCTGGCGTGCTGGCGTGGGGCATTTCCGTGCGACTCAGGGCCAAGGTCGTGATTTCCTTTCCCCTTGGCGACGGAGACTGTATCCAGGCTACGCCAGCTCTCAGTGGTGAGCGCGACTCGACTCGCAACGCGCCACGTGTGAACAGATTGCGTAAAGCGACGGCTTCTCGGCTGCACCGATTTTCTGATCGCAGCCGGAATGTTCTGGGAATGTTCCCAACAAAATGGGCGATGGAATCCGCGACGTTTTTGCATTGCGGTACAGGGCGAAGGGATGCTGGTTTCAAGCCGTCAGGGGCGACGGGGACCAGCAGCAAGCAGGAGATTCCTGGCGAGGGGTTGGCCTGCCGCCTGTGTGCCGGTGTCGACGTCGACGAGCCAAAGCTGACGCGAGAGCGCCGGCGCGATGGCTGGCTGGTCTGCCTCGGCTTCAAGTGCTCACCGAGGACGTCGAGGAATCCGGCTTGACGCAAGAGCCCCACCCGTCGGCACACGGCCAGACGGCAGAGTCGCGCGCCCAGTCACACCACGACCCGAGTCAACACGCCCGTTCGCCAATCCTGGTTTGTCCGGCAACACACCCAAGAATCGCGTTCCGACTTGGCGCCGCTTCAGCCGCAATCGTCGTCTTCTTCGTCACAGCTGCGGCGGGCAGCGCGACGCGGTTGAGCCGGCAGCTTGTGCTCAGCATCGGCGGTAGACTCCGCGACGGTGCGCGGATCGATCAAAGGACCGGACACCGACGACGACTTCCTCGCAAGCGCCCTGACAACTCCATTCTCGTCGTCCGCCAACCAGCCTACCGACCGGTTAAGAAACCGGCCTCCGTTCTTGCCTCGCTTGGAGCCGATCCAGGCCGCTCCGTCCGGTGGCGTTCCCCATGTCGCCATTCGCGAGTTCAGCAGCGACAGACCCTTAGCGGCCTGCGGATGCTGCTTCTCGGACCACTTCGGCGCCTCTTCACGAAGGGAGCCCGCGATCGATTCCCACGTGGCCAGGCCAGTTGCGGCCTGAGCGGCGACCAAGGAAATGAACGGGACGAACAGGCGGGTCTCGTCCTCCGTCATCACAAAGGGGGCTACGTTTTCTGCTCTAAGCACGCAGGCTTTTTCCAAGAACGAGACCGTCACCTCCCGGATGATGCCTGGTCCGTCTCGTCCGGCCGAACGCTCCGATTCGGGCACACTGGATTCCGCGGAGCCCGAAGATGCAAGGAAACGGCAGATATCCTCGGCAGCGGCGGTGGCAGCGCGGGCCGGCGATTCCAGTTCGGCCAAAGTGCCAAGCAACTCTCGGCAGCAGTCAAGCCCGGTGTCTACTGCGTCCTGACAAGTCAGCAGTAGATAGGACCCGAACAGGTGCTCTCGGTCTGCCCTTCGCCACACCGCCCATGTCTCATCACGAAATCGAATCAGGGCATCGTTCACTTCCGGCGGATGGAACACCATCCCGGACTGAATGGTTGATTGCATGACGGCGAACACAGTTTGGAGATTGCGCCGGGTCCATCCGACGTCGTAGATGGTCTCAGGTCCCACGCACCAAAAGCGAATCGAGGCGCGAGGGTTACTCGCCTCCGCAGGAAGTAGCGGCACCCGTTCACCTTTGTCCTCAGAGTCGGGAACGGCATGTGGATCAACGAATCGCTCACCATGAATGGCCCGGAGGCCGCCGAGCGTCAATCTCGGGATGACCACTGAACACCAGGCGGACGTCGCTTCCCGAACAGGCTCTTCAGCGGTCGCCTCGTCGCCCCACAGGCTGGATATTGCACGGAGCGATCCTTCAAAGGTCGACTGTCTTAAAGGCCGGCCGGAAGGCGTTTCCGTGGCCTGCTTCAGCTCTGGCGTCTCGTCGCCGCACAGCCGGGCCAGGATACCCCGTGCCTCTTCAAAGGCCGACTCGGGCCCTGTCAGCTGTTCGTAAGTGACAGCCCTCCGTTTCAGCTCCTCCGGGGCCCGAGAGCCAGTCAATGCATCACAGAACTTCGCGCACAGGTAGACGAAATCATCTGCCGGACTTTGCGCCGGATCGAATCGCTTCAACGCCACCAAAGCGGCCTGCGACCTGGAGACACACGTAGCGATGTCTGGTTTCAGCAACGCGGACATGGAGTAACCTGGAGTCGATTTGGTCAACGCACGACGTTCCTGCGTCCCTGATTCTTGCCGGTCTCCGCTTCCCTGTCCACTAGCGATATCCGGGCCTATCGTCCCTCGGTGTCTCTCCGTCGCACCGCCGGTGACACGGATCGCTGCGTTCGACGACGGTTACTCGGAGTTCGTCCTCTTGCAGCACGGCCATGCCTCTTCACCTTAGTTGATCAGGACTGCTCCACAGGAAGGGGGTCAGCCGTGCGCACCCCATGGTCGACACCCAGCGATCGTGTGGGGGCGGAAGAGACGGAAATGTAGGTCCGTTTTCCGCCGGCAAGCGGCGGACCCGCTTCGCCTGCTCGTGGCTGGAAGCAGACGGCTTGGCTGGGGGACGGCCCAGACAGGACGCTGACGCACTTCGAATCCGATTGACCGGCCAGAGCCGCGTTTGGAAGCCAGGCGTTGCCGACCCAGTCACAAGAAGGGGAGGCCGCGAATCTAAGCCACCTGCTTCACTCATTATGACGCATCTGGGCCCGGAATTTAGATGGCGGCGAGGCTAACCGTTGTCGTTGGGACCGTGTCATGACCGGAAGCCGGAGAACCGCCGTGCAGGGGCCGAGGGTTCATTCCAAGCCCCAGAAGCGGGAACAACGTCCGAGAACGCGTACGGCAAGGCCAATCCCGTCTCAAGTATCTTGACGCAAAACCCCACGGAGTCTAGCCGGATTCCTGGCACTGCTGCACAGCTGCCCGTCAGCTTCGGGCGGCCGCCGTCCTGCATCACATGGGATACCATCGGGGGATTGTCTGGACGGGAACTGGAAACGCCCATACGGGCCAGAGCAAGTACAACAGGCAGGCACGTGGCCCCCAGGAGCAGGAAACGAGTCCGGGAAGAGCTGGGAAGCCGTTCCAAAGCTCGAGACAGATCGCCGCTGACACGGCAGTGGATGCCGACTCCGGAAAAAACGAGTAGAATCCCGTCAATCTTGGGTGAGCTTTGGGGAGGGGAAGGCCATGGTGACACGCAATTGGCATCGACGCTGGCTAGTCGGCTTGGTGACAGGGGTCTTGCTGCTCTCGGGCAGCGCGACAGTCAGCGTCGCCGTCGAACGTGGCGGCGACAGCGGCAAGACAGTCGACCTCGAGCCAGACAAATGTCCCGCGTCGACTCACGTGCGGTTCTATCCGCGGGCAGGGTTCGCGGCGCGGATGGTGCAAGGCCGTTTCTCCGGCTCGAATGCTGGCCAGACGACCGATTTCCAGACGCTGGTT
>CAZAQY010000428.1:0-4813 GCA_964486845.1 uncultured Pirellulaceae bacterium | reverse complement strand
TGAAGAACGGCAGCTTGGTGGCTTCACCCACGGCCGAAAAAGACAGGCTGTTGAAACTGCACGGTGCTGGTCTTGGGATCAATCTCGTTCTGCTTCACCCACGGCCGAAAAAGACAGGCTGTTGAAACCATTGGCGATGTCGATGTAGACGTTGAACCCTTCAGCTTCACCCACGGCCGAAAAAGACAGGCTGTTGAAACTGATCTGGGTATTGGGGGTTGGTGATGCCTAGGAGCTTCACCCACGGCCGAAAAAGACAGGCTGTTGAAACTGGGAAGTGGTAGTGCTGGAGCCAGGCCGCGACGGGCTTCACCCACGGCCGAAAAAGACAGGCTGTTGAAACCAAGACGTCCTTGTACGGGTCGAGGAAGCCCAGGGCTTCACCCACGGCCGAAAAAGACAGGCTGTTGAAACCTTGTTATAGATCGTAAACACCAATTATAATTAAAGCTTCACCCACGGCCGAAAAAGACAGGCTGTTGAAACTCGGTGAAATAGGCCGGTGTCGTATCGGTCGTCAGCTTCACCCACGGCCGAAAAAGACAGGCTGTTGAAACCAGATCGTCGATCACGTGCAGACCAGCGGCAATGAGCTTCACCCACGGCCGAAAAAGACAGGCTGTTGAAACAGAGTCAACTTGCTGCACGAAGGCAAGCGGAGCTTGCTTCACCCACGGCCGAAAAAGACAGGCTGTTGAAACATAAAACCGCGCCTAAGCCTTACCGGGCGGTTGCGGCTTCACCCACGGCCGAAAAAGACAGGCTGTTGAAACACCGTCCCAGACCCTCACATTGCCGCCCGTATGGACGCTTCACCCACGGCCGAAAAAGACAGGCTGTTGAAACACATATCAAAGGCCATGTGGCAAACGTCCCGGATGTGCTTCACCCACGGCCGAAAAAGACAGGCTGTTGAAACCTCTGCAAACGGCACAGGAACTGGGCGGTCTTTGGTGCTTCACCCACGGCCGAAAAAGACAGGCTGTTGAAACACCACCATCTCCTCTATGCCTACATAGGGCTTCTCCTGGCTTCACCCACGGCCGAAAAAGACAGGCTGTTGAAACAAAAATCAAGGCTAAAAGAACTGCCCACCACTTGACGCTTCACCCACGGCCGAAAAAGACAGGCTGTTGAAACAACCGCAAGGAGGCGAGAGATCCGCGATGCGATGGGCTTCACCCACGGCCGAAAAAGACAGGCTGTTGAAACTAAGAATCCCTTTACTAATTCCCTCTTTGAATCCGCTTCACCCACGGCCGAAAAAGACAGGCTGTTGAAACCCTCTCCCCTCCTTGGAAAATCCTCCATCGGAGATGCTTCACCCACGGCCGAAAAAGACAGGCTGTTGAAACCGGCGAAGGGTGATATGAAAACGGCGTTGCCCGTGCTTCACCCACGGCCGAAAAAGACAGGCTGTTGAAACACATAGCCCGGCGGCACATCTTGCGGGACCTCCAGCTTCACCCACGGCCGAAAAAGACAGGCTGTTGAAACGGAGCATCTGCCAGGCACCCACTCAAGCTGCTTAAGCTTCACCCACGGCCGAAAAAGACAGGCTGTTGAAACGGAGCATCTGCCAGGCACCCACTCAAGCTGCTTAAGCTTCACCCACGGCCGAAAAAGACAGGCTGTTGAAACTGGCGATGCAGCATTTGTGACGCGGCCGGCAGTGCGCTTCACCCACGGCCGAAAAAGACAGGCTGTTGAAACGGCAGCGCGTTGGACCCCGGGGCAAGCCGGCGGGGGCTTCACCCACGGCCGAAAAAGACAGGCTGTTGAAACCAGAAAGCTGCCCGATGACGGCGGAGTCCACGGTGCTTCACCCACGGCCGAAAAAGACAGGCTGTTGAAACTCGGCTTCCGTCAACCCGACTTCGCCGGCGATCGTGCTTCACCCACGGCCGAAAAAGACAGGCTGTTGAAACCATGCGCAACCCTCCTTTCCTTCTTTGGGGGGTAAGCTTCACCCACGGCCGAAAAAGACAGGCTGTTGAAACCGGGCGAATGCCAGAAGTATCCTGGCGGGTTTGAGCTTCACCCACGGCCGAAAAAGACAGGCTGTTGAAACTACAGAGCCTTGTTAAAGCAAGGAAAGAGCAAAGGCTTCACCCACGGCCGAAAAAGACAGGCTGTTGAAACCGGCGCTTCACAAAACGCTGCGATGCGCCGCTCGGTGGCTTCACCCACGGCCGAAAAAGACAGGCTGTTGAAACGGGCCGTCAGCGGGGTGTTTATCTCCGCCATCCGCCGGCTTCACCCACGGCCGAAAAAGACAGGCTGTTGAAACCCTTTCGCGCATGCCCGAACAGGGACACCAGGTCGGCTTCACCCACGGCCGAAAAAGACAGGCTGTTGAAACGCCCCAGCGCAAGTCGTGCTGCGTATTGTCTTCTGCTTCACCCACGGCCGAAAAAGACAGGCTGTTGAAACCACTCGGAGCAGCGATCGGCGCCCTTGGCCTCGCTGCTTCACCCACGGCCGAAAAAGACAGGCTGTTGAAACACACGATCCGGACCCTCCACGTTTGACCGGCCATAGCTTCACCCACGGCCGAAAAAGACAGGCTGTTGAAACCCTGCCGCACCCCCGGCGCCGCCTCATCATTGAGGGGCTTCACCCACGGCCGAAAAAGACAGGCTGTTGAAACATCCAGTCGGTCCTCATAGTACTTCTCCCTCTCAAGCTTCACCCACGGCCGAAAAAGACAGGCTGTTGAAACGAGCACCGGGGCGACCTGGGGCTCGGGGAGTCCCGGCTTCACCCACGGCCGAAAAAGACAGGCTGTTGAAACGCAGCCGCAGCGGAGCTGACGGCCAGCACCCAGACAGCTTCACCCACGGCCGAAAAAGACAGGCTGTTGAAACCATGGTATCTGTGTCTGCCCAAGGCAGTAGCTTGAGCTTCACCCACGGCCGAAAAAGACAGGCTGTTGAAACGTTGCTCGGCTGCGCTGCGGAGGATTTCCTCCGCTTGCTTCACCCACGGCCGAAAAAGACAGGCTGTTGAAACACTCCTTCCAAACAAGGGCACCGCGGCTGTCGTCGGCTTCACCCACGGCCGAAAAAGACAGGCTGTTGAAACAACATCAGTATACGCCCGCGCGGCGTGTCGTACGCGGCTTCACCCACGGCCGAAAAAGACAGGCTGTTGAAACGTAAGCACCATCGCCGCAGCGGCAAAACCTGTAGCTTCACCCACGGCCGAAAAAGACAGGCTGTTGAAACACAGCGCCCAAACATAGGCGCTGAGCAGACCGAGCTTCACCCACGGCCGAAAAAGACAGGCTGTTGAAACTGCGATTGTCTTCGCAAACTCAGCGGCACTCTTGAGCTTCACCCACGGCCGAAAAAGACAGGCTGTTGAAACCGAGCATCGGGAGCGCGTCGCCCACGAGAACCGGTGCTTCACCCACGGCCGAAAAAGACAGGCTGTTGAAACTCTCCTTTCCGCGCCTAGACGCGGGTTGAGTCGAGGCTTCACCCACGGCCGAAAAAGACAGGCTGTTGAAACTGAAGTCGCCCGAGGGACACGTGGAATGAACGGTGGGCTTCACCCACGGCCGAAAAAGACAGGCTGTTGAAACCCGCGAACGCCTCCATGCCGGGCAGATACACGAGGTCGGCTTCACCCACGGCCGAAAAAGACAGGCTGTTGAAACTCTACCAGGAGTTCGCCGTCCGGCTGGCAACCGGCGCTTCACCCACGGCCGAAAAAGACAGGCTGTTGAAACTCACCATCTCAAAGCCCAATGCGCTTTTGCAAGTAGCTTCACCCACGGCCGAAAAAGACAGGCTGTTGAAACATCGCGCCAGTAACGGCAACACGTGCTTGAACTGCTGGCTTCACCCACGGCCGAAAAAGACAGGCTGTTGAAACCCCGCCACGACGGCGTCCAATTGTGAGCGGCGCTCAGGCTTCACCCACGGCCGAAAAAGACAGGCTGTTGAAACGTTAGGCCGGCGACTGTGATTGTGCAGCTTTCTGCTTCACCCACGGCCGAAAAAGACAGGCTGTTGAAACCTCCGGGGTCGGCCTGGGCCCGGCTCGCAAGAGGGCTTCACCCACGGCCGAAAAAGACAGGCTGTTGAAACCAGACCTGGGTAATACGTACGGCCGGATCTGCTCCGCTTCACCCACGGCCGAAAAAGACAGGCTGTTGAAACACCGAGGGCGTCGCCAGCGCCGATCGCCCCCAGAAGCTTCACCCACGGCCGAAAAAGACAGGCTGTTGAAACCGAAGAAATACGCGATCGGAATCGCGACGGTTGGCGCTTCACCCACGGCCGAAAAAGACAGGCTGTTGAAACCCTCCCGGACGACCGGGAGGCCCAACAACCCGGTTGCTTCACCCACGGCCGAAAAAGACAGGCTGTTGAAACTACGTACGGCCGGATCTGCTCCACCGGCCGTTCGTGCTTCACCCACGGCCGAAAAAGACAGGCTGTTGAAACCTGTTTATTTGGCGTATGCGGCGCGTCGCAGTCGGCTTCACCCACGGCCGAAAAAGACAGGCTGTTGAAACTTCTCGGCCGCGCTGCGGAGGATTTCCTCCGCTTCGGGCTTCACCCACGGCCGAAAAAGACAGGCTGTTGAAACCTCCGAAAGTTAGCCTATCACCCTTGTAAACCCGGCGAGCTTCACCCACGGCCGAAAAAGACAGGCTGTTGAAACGAGGACGTCAGTCTGTCGAAGAATGTTTCTTCAGGCTTCACCCACGGCCGAAAAAGACAGGCTGTTGAAACGCAGCACGTCTGTTACTGGCGCCGGCGGGCGAGACGCCAACGTTTTCAGCGGGAAGACGATCAGCGCC
>CAZAQY010000427.1:0-4846 GCA_964486845.1 uncultured Pirellulaceae bacterium | reverse complement strand
GGTAAAATTTACGGCCGCCCCTGATAATCCCGCTGATATTCACATTATCAGGGACCTACAACGCGTTAATTATTGAAGTTAGGCCCCGGTGGCGAACCGCCGAGTCAGGCCGCATGGGGACAACGGGAAAGCGATGTTCATCCGGATCTTTCGACCCAGTGAGCGTAAGGAACTTCTGTTAAATGTGAACTTGATCTCGAAGATCGAGATCGAGTACGCCATGCCTGGCAACGACGGCAACTATTGGCGAACCTCGCTCGAAGTCGGCGCAGCCAATCCCGAAGCTGTGAGGTTCTACCGCGTACATGTCGCGGGTGAAGTACTTCTACTGGAAGCAAGCCCAGATGATCCCGTGATGAAGGTCTTCGAGGGGATTTACAGGGACGCCATCAAGGCTTGATCCGACGATTTGGACGGTCAATATGTCGCGAAACATACTTGTACTCTGGCGTTGGAGCGAAGCTCTGGCATCCGAGGGCTGGGATGGTCACATGTCGAGCGTTGGCGGGCAAATGAAGGCTGTCCGCAAGGGCGACCGCCTTTTCATTTGCGCCACATCGGAGGGCGAGTTGTACTTGTTGGGCTTGTTGCAGGTCAAGAAGGTCGTACCCGAAAGCGATTCTGCTCTTCAGGCAGAGTTCGGTAATTATCGGGCGGTTTGTCACAACTTGGGCGGGCCCTTCAAGATTCTTCCCTTGCGCAAACGCAAATGGCAACTTCGATTCGTCAACACGGCCGCCGATCGGTTGAATCCTAAGGCCACTTTGGCGATGCAGGTCAGGAATCACCGTTTCCTTAGCGACACATCCGCCGACATGCTGACGAAAATGCTTGGCGACGATGTGGCGTTGGTCCAGCGAGAGCAACGTTTCCTTGAGGGACAAGGCAGGGCTGCCCAGACGGTTCGGACTGTGCGCAGTGCTGCCTTACGCATCTCGGCCAAGCACCACTGGGGCGTACGGTGTTACTGTTGCGGCTTCAGCTTCGAGGAGTTCTACGGCCGTCCGGGTGAAGGCTTCGCAATCATCCATCACCTCAACCAACTTGTCAACACTGAAGGACACCCCTGTGAGACTTCTGTCGAAGACGTTCGAGTCGTTTGTGCAAACTGCCACTACATTATTCATCGCGAGGATCCGCCGCTGAGTATCGAGGACCTAAGAAAACGAATTAGCAAAAAATGGACGAACTGGTCGCCCGAGGGCGTTCGCCCAAAATAATGGCCATCGGTCTTCGCAGTGTAACCAACGGATGAGCTATAAGCGGCGGTTGAGGTCAGTCGCCGTTGTCTGGCGTCAGGAGCGCGGCCTCCTTGTCCTAGTCGTAAGGAGCTTCGGAACGTGATTGAAATGAACTTGATGTCGGTTCGTGCTGATCCCGAAGCGGCCACAGCCCACCTCAGCGAAGTCTGGCCCGAAGCGCCGTTGCTGCGTACCGCCGCCGCTGTTGTCGCCCGCTCGATCCGATACGCACACGGACAGGCACCGGCATCTTGGGAACTCACGCTGTTCCGCAAATTCCTCCGACTCAACGTTGGTCAGATCGCCGTACTTGAGTTGTTCCCTGACGACTTGGTTTTGTATACCGTGGCCGGCCGCGCGTCGGGACCGCGGTCATATCGGCGGTTGAAGTTCCGAGGTTACCGCGCCGTCGACGTTCGAACAGAACGGTGGGCGATCCCGCTTCGAGCGACTCTAACGGTCGACCGCGAGATCGTCAGGCGTCATCGCGAACTTATAGGCGTAGCAGCTCGTGCGAAACGTACATCCCCTTTCAAGAACTCCCACTGTCCTGGCGCAAATGGTGCAATCGAACGCCTCGCGAACTGCAAATTGCCGACGCCAGAATATGCAATCATTCCTGGCGCGTCGGTCAACGAGAACAGACAAAATGATCGCTCGAACGGCGGTGTATTTGGTCCGCCCGAGCAGAACGCGGAAGTCGAACACGCCGCCGTAGAGATTGTCACGTCGCGAATGAAGACAAATGGCTGGGTCGTTCGCTCCGTCGAACGAGAAGGCTGCGGCTATGATCTCGACTGTCACCGGCGCGGACAAGTGCGTCACATCGAAGTCAAGGGTACACGCGGCAACTCGACCCGGTTTGTCATTACCGCAGGCGAGGTGCGGCGTGCTGACTCGGACCCGGACTTCAGCCTTGTGCTGGTTGGGAATGCTTTAACACAAAACCCGACTGTGGAGGAGTGGCTCGGCGGCAGCTTCGACGAGGCGTTCCAACTCGAACCGCTCCAGTTCATCGCACGACGGACAAGGGCCTAACAAAGGCGTGCACCGGAGCCGCGATCCGGTCCTGGAAAATGGTCGGCGTCATCGGCGCGGCCCGGTGACGCCGTCGTTCGTGCGTGTTTTCGGTCTTTGCCGTCCCATTTGGACCAAGGATCTCGGCACCTGTCGGTATGACTGTGTCGTGCCTCCGCGCAGCACTAACTGGGAGCGACGTTATGTCCCAAACGACTTCCGGCAACATCGCCATCAAGGTCATCTCACAGGCCACCGGCGGTTGGGTCTGCGAGATAACGTCATCGTTGGCGGGTCGCAATGGTCCGACAAAGCGATTTCACGGCCAGAACCAAAACCATGCCATCGCCCTCGCCCTGGAGGACCTTGCTTCTGCATTCCGGACGGAAGCTGAGGCGAAGCAGAATATCGAGTGGGACTCAATCGAACGATCGGCCTCGGGAGAGGTTGTCAACAAACTCTTTCACGTAATCTTGCACTATGAACGCGTCGCTGAGGAGGAGTCGAAATTCGAGGCGATGACTAACACGCTGCTCGGCAATACAGTCGTCGAGAATGCCGAGATTGCCATTATCCAAGTCGATCCGGGTTTGCCGAGACCGGAATGGAGACGCCGTGAGGGTGACTGAGCGAAACCGCCGAACCATCGGGTGGATCGCAGCGGCGTTCGGGTCCAGCGTGATGATCCGTTCGTCCTGTCGCCGCTCGGTCAAACGTTCGGTGGCTCAAGTCGCACGGTATTTGAGCGGGAAAATCATGGCCGTTCGGTCCATCATGTAAACGATAACGCTGACGTGCCTGACCTTGGCTGGCGGCTCGTTGGCTGCGCAGGAAGCTGACCGGCCGATCTATGTCTACAGCGAAACCGTACCGCCCTTTCTCCGCGCCGAAGCCACCCTTGCGCTTTTGCCTGCCGCCTGCGAAAATCAAAGCCATCGCCGTAGATCACGGACCAACAAAACGGAGCACCAAAATGACCCAAGACCCCATAGAACAAAGCCCATCGGATTCCTCTCGCCATCTGGTGAAAAACACCGTCCCCAGGCTGTCGACGCTGCAAAAGCGGATCGAGAAGTCGATCGAAGGCTGCTGGACCTTCGACGGGTTCGTCGCCAAAGATTTGCTGCACAAGGACCGTAAGTGCATGAGGCCGGAGCTGGTGAAGAAACTGAGATCCTACGAGCGGTCTCTGGAGGAACTGATCAGCGTCGCTCAAGCAAACCTGAACTCACTCTGGCAGATCCGGCGGAAGTTCAACAGACGAGATTTCGATGGCGGGTATTGGCACGAGCCGCCGCCGGCCAACCTGTGGAAGCATCTCAGGTCGCTGGGATTAAACGTCTAGCGCCTGCGCCGATGCAGATTATTACCCCCGCGCCGGTTATAAATCAGACGCAAAACCGCCCCTGTCCGTTTACGCGCTTCAGGGTCGCGTATAACGCGCTGCCGGGCCTTGTGGCTCTGGTGGCCGGCTTTGGCCAACACCGGCGTCAGAGGACCTTCCAGGGCCCGAGAATGGGGTGCTGGCAGGCTCGGCAAGCGGAAGCGTATGCGGACCGCTTTTTCAGGTTCTGATTGCCATCGCCTTGTGGTCCCAGCGTCTGCGAAACTGCTTTGTGGAATGCCGGCACCGCAGGGCCCGAAAGGCAGATGGGTCAGCGACGAAGATGCAGCCGGGTCCGTAGCCGTACACCGGCGCCCAGTGGTCCGTGTCCATGGAAACGATGACGGGATGACCGGCGTCGATTTCAGGTTAGTAGTCCGACCTAATCAGGCCGACGATGATTTGTATGATGAGGACCACGAAAACAACCACAGTGATCGGGTCCGCGGCCTCGCCTACATCGGATGCGGAGTCTCTCATCTGCGTCAAGGGCGCGTCAAAGTTCGGGGGCTGGTCACGCACGGCGGGGCTCCAGGGATACGGGCGCGGGATTAGGGGCAGATTGTCCGATGGTCAGTTTAATCGGCTTTTTCGGGCTATTCTCAATAGTCCTGTCGTGACAGATAAGCCGATTCCGACGTTCTGCTATCAGCCTGCTCTTGGAAGGTCCGGCCAGCGGCTGGCGATTCTCGCGACCAACCGCATCTCGGTTCTCGGCCGCTCGGTTTGGGGTATTCGGCCGGCGATATCGCTTGTGGAGTTGGGGCACGCCAGGGGTTGATGTGGCAACAAAAAGAGCCGCGTCACGCGCAGACGAAATGTGACGCGGCTCATCCTTGGAAGTCGGTACGAATAATAGAATCGGCAGAACCGGCACGGCTACTGTAGCCAGTTTGCTCCCTGGCTAAGATGACAGAGACGCATAACGGACGCGGTCGATTAGCGCGAGAAGCCTGTTCCATTTCTCCTCTTTTTCATTTCCGGGGCTAATTCGGCGTGGCGTTTCGCATTGGCTTGGGATTCTCGTGCTGATCGACCTGGATGCTGCCCGCTTGCAAGTGCCGCGGGGAATCTGTGATCTCCGCTGGTTGCGGCGGACTGCCGATCGTCGTTGGCATCGGCCAAGGCAGCGTCTGATGCGACCTGCAATCCGGCCTTCTGACCCACGGAAGCCGCCCATCTACAACGCCTGCGATGCGTACAC
>CAZAQY010000426.1:0-4896 GCA_964486845.1 uncultured Pirellulaceae bacterium | reverse complement strand
TCTCACCGCCTGTTGCAGAGGAGCACCAGGGCCCCCAGGCCGGTTTTCGATCTCTACGCACTCCTGTTCATCCGAACCGGCATCGTCGCACTTCCCCTGGCAATCATCACTTTCTGTTCCACATTCCGCCTTGATTTTGTATATGGGGGCTTCCACCACGTCGCCACAGCAGTCTCCGCCGCAATCTTCGTCGCTATCCTCACCATCCCCGCCGCCCGACTCCTCCGCGGGAACACAACAGCACATTTTCGGATTGGCCAAATCCGGAACCTCCGGACACACAGGCTTTGGGCAAGAACTGCTCGATGAGGAGCTACTGGATGAGGAACTGCTCGAGGAGGAACTGCTGCTAGATGAGGACGACGAGGAACTACTCGACGACGAGCTACTCGACGACGAGCTACTCGATGAGGACGAACTCGAAGAACTCGAAGAACTGCTGCTGGATGAGGAGGACGAACTGCTCGACGAAGAACTGCTGCTGGAGGAACTCCCGCTGGACGAGGAACTGCTCGAAGAACTCGATGAACCGCTGCTGGATGAAGCCGACGAACTGCTGGATGAGGAACTGCCGCTGGACGACGAACTGCTCGACGAACTACTGCTGGACGAAGACGAGGAACTGCCCGACGAAGAACTGCTGCTGGAGGAACTCCCGCTGGATGACGAACTGCTCGACGAGCTCGATGAACTGCTGCTAGACGACGAAGGCGAACTACTGGACGAGGAACTGCCCGACGAAGAACTGCTGCTGGAGGAACTCCCGCTGGACGACGAGCTGCTCGACGAACTCGAAGAACTGCTGCTGGATGAGGAGGACGAACTGCTCGACGACGAACTGCTGCTGGAGGAACTCCCGCTGGACGAGGAACTGCTCGAAGAACTCGATGAACCGCTGCTGGATGAAGCCGACGAACTGCTGGATGAGGAACTGCCGCTGGACGACGAACTGCTCGACGAACTACTGCTGGACGAAGACGAGGAACTGCTGGATGAGGAACTGCCGCTGGACGACGAACTGCTCGACGAACTACTGCTGGACGAAGACGAGGAACTGCCCGACGAAGAACTGCTGCTGGAGGAACTCCCGCTGGATGACGAACTGCTCGAAGAGCTCGACGAACTACTCGACGAACTCGACGAACTACTGCTGGACGAAGAGGACGAACTGCTGGACGAGGAACTGCCCGACGAAGAACTGCTGCTGGAGGAACTCCCGCTGGATGACGAACTGCTCGACGAACTGGAGGAACTGCTGCTGGACGACGAGGACGAACTGCTGGACGAGGAACTCCCCGACGACGAACTGCTGCTGGAGGAACTACCGCTGGATGACGAACTGCTCGACGAACTGGAGGAATTGCTGCTCGACGACGAGGACGAACTGCTGGACGAGGAACTGCCCGACGACGAACTGCTGCTGGAGGAACTCCCGCTGGATGACGAACTGCTCGACGAGCTGGAGGAACTGCTGCTGGACGACGAGGACGAGCTGCTGGACGAGGAAGACGACGAACTCGAAGACGAACTCGACGAACTACTGCTGGACGAAGACGAGCTGCTGGACGAGGAACTGCTGCTAGATGAGGACGATGAGGAACTACTCGACGACGAGCTACTCGATGAGGAAGACGACGAACTCGACGAACTACTGCTAGACGACGAGGACGAACTGCTCGAAGAGGAACTGCTCGAAGAGGAACTGCTGCTGGAGGGACTGCCGCTGGACGACGAACTGCTGGACGAACTCGATGAACCGCTGCTGGATGAAGACGAAGAACTGCTGCTGGATGAAGGGGACGAACTACTCGATGACGAACTGCTCGACAATGAGCTACTGGACGAAGAACTCGACGAACTGCCCGAGGAGGACGAACTGGAAGACGAAGCGGTCGAGGACGAACTCGACGATGAACTGCCAGCCGAAGACGACGAACTCGAAGACGAACTACTGCTCGACGAACTGGCGGCGGAGGACGATGAACTCGAAGACGAACCGGTTGAAGACGAACTGGAAGACGAACCGAGCGAGGACGAGCTCGACGAGGAACAACTGCCTGCCGAGGACGACGAACTCGACGAGCCGCCCGTGGACGAAGACGATGGCGGCGGAGCACTGCTGGAGGACGAACTTGGCCAAAAACTGCTACTGCTGGAAGATGAGGAACTGCTGCTGGAGGAAGTGCTCGGCGAACTGGACGAACTCGATGGCGAACTGCTCGAGGATCCGGTGGAACTGCTGTAGGAACTCGACATTCCCGATGCAGCGCGAAGCCCGACCCGGGGCACGCCAGACTTGGGCAAGCTCCTCGGCGCAGCCGGCGGAGGCAACACCTCAAACTGCCGGATCACCGAACGTACGACTTCCTTGGCACCCAGCGGCCTCTGCGCAGGGCAGGCCTCGATGATCGCCGTCACCGTGTACGTCCCCGCCACCGCCGCCGCTTGCGCATACACCACGTCGGCCGAACGCATCCGCGTCTGGCCCCCGCTCAACAGTTCCCCGGACTGCACGACCTTCGACTGCACCGCCCCTGTCGGGTCTCGCACCTCCAAGCGGATATCAAACAGGAACGCCTCCCCCTCGCGGTGGCTCACCACGCCGTACTGGAAATCAGCGTGCGCCACAAACCCTTGCCGCGTGAATGAGGTCTCTGCCGGAGACAAGTTCCGCACGAATCCGTAGGGCTGGTTTTCCCGCGGATCCCCGATCCGGTACATCGAGTCACTGGCGTCCAGCAGGATCTGCGGTCCCCACCCCTCATGCTCCTTCTTCCGACACGTGAGCCGCGCCGTCACCTCGTACCAGCCCTCCGGCCAATCCGACACCGCCAGCGCAGTCCCCAACTGCCACGGCACTTCCCCATCTGCCGTCCACAGGTATTGACTGGAGGCCGACGTTCGGCCCGCCGTCTGCCGCGTTGTCATGTCGTTGGTCGAGAGCGTCAGCACCAACTCGTACAGGCCGGGCTCCCCCTCGGATCCGTTTTCGGGAAGTTGTCCCTTGGCGTGGGCGCTGATGCTTTCCGGGACGCCCGCCAGAAGAACCGATAGCGGCAATGGCTGAAAGGAAGTGATCCTGCCCGTGATGGGATTCATGATGCAACCCCCAGCTAGAGCTAGACTCCGCGGACAAGCGGTGCTGCAAGCGATGATTTTCGGGGGTCTCGTGGACGAAGTCAACAAGAAACGCACAAAATGATGGGAACGGGACGGAAGAGGTCCGCGTTTTCAGGGAGGTGAGGGGCCGCAGTGGGGGCCAGGGATGAGGTGCGAGCGCAGGGAGTCCGGCCTCGGCGCAGGGTTAGAGGCTGCGGAGTTGGCGTGAGGCCGTGTTGTTGTCCGGCATGGGGTAGGAAGCGTTTGTGGGCCGGTCGCGGGGGCGCGAGGCTGGGCCGGTCGGAGTCGCCACGAGCGAGAAGAGCACGCGGGCGGTGCTGGCGCGACTCGGATTCCCAGACGGGAATGGGAGCTTCCACCCTTGGGAAGCTAACCCACAGAACGTTGGGCAGAGCGAGGGCCAGGAGTGCCGCGTGCGTCGTTTCCCGTCCGCAACTTCGCAGCCGCTGGGCCTTCGTGGGGCGCGGCGGACTGCGAAGGGCGAGCTGGGTTCTCCGACCGGCCAGACCCACGTACCGGCGTGCACGGCCAACGCTGCCGGGCCGACGCCAGACGGGCTGGAGCGGGGCTATTCGTTCCCCTTGTCTTTCATGCGATAGCTGTCTCCTTGAATCAGGATCGGCTCCCCGTGATGCATCAGCCGGTCGATCATGGCCGTGGCCAGGGTATTATCGACGTCGAAGGTCTGGCCCCAGTCGCCCAAGGGACGATTCGTGCTGAGCACGATCGCTCCGGACTCATAGCGGGCCGCCACGACCTGGAACAGCAGGTTCGCGCCGCGTCGATCGATCGGCAAGTAACCCAGCTCATCGAGGAGCAGTAAAGCGGGACGGATGTAAATCTTGAGGGTCTTCTCCAGCGTGCCCTTGAGTTGGGCCGTGGTCAGGTTGTTGATCATGTCGATGACGCGTGTGAAGGGCACCGAGATTCCGAGGGAGAAAAAGGTGAGGGAGAAAAAGCACTGTCATGGGGCCAGCCACCAAATGCAGGCAACTTGGGCAATAAGGCTCTCCAGATTATCCAGCTTTGGTGGCTGGCACCTTTTGTGCGCCCAGCTTTGGTGGCTGGCACCTTTTGTGCGCCTCCCTTTTGTGCGCCTTGGTATCTTTTGTGCGCCCGGCCCCTGCTCGTCCGCGCTTCGTTGTTGTCGGTGCCACACATTGGCCTCCGCAGGGTGATCTCGCAATCAGGTAGGCCCTCCCGCAATCTCTTTAAGCCTGCTTCATCAATCAAGGATTCATCGATACCCGCCCCCCAAAAAATCTTCATGCACGCTTGCGGAAAGGACACGATCTGCGGTCCCCACCCCTCATGCTCCTTCTTCCGACACGTGAGCCGCGCCGTCACCTCGTACCAGCCCTCCGGCCAATCCGAGACGGCCAACGAAGTCCCCAACTGCCACGGCACTTCCGGATCTACCGTCCACAGGTATTGACTGGAGGCCGACGTACGGCCCGCCGTCTGCCGCGTCATCATGTCGTCGGTTGAGAGCGTCAGCGTCAACTCGTACAGGGCGGGCTCCCCCTCGGATCCGTTTTCGGGAAGTTGTCCCTCGGCCTGGGCGCTGACGCTTTCCGGGACGCCCGCCAGAAGAACCGATAGGGGCAATGGCTGAAAGGAAGTGATCCTGCCCGTGATGGGACTCATGGTGCAACCCCCCAGCTAGAGCTAGGCTCCGCCGACAAGCAGTGCTGCAAGCGATGATTTTCGGGGGTCTCGTGGACTTGCACTTTAGGACAGCCTACCATTGGCCGCTTGTTCACAAACAGAGGCCAA
>CAZAQY010000425.1:0-4920 GCA_964486845.1 uncultured Pirellulaceae bacterium | reverse complement strand
GTTTTCGGTCAAGATCAGTTTCTTGACTGGAACATTTCTCCTAAAGTGCAATTTAGCAGCGTTCGAGGAATAACGGTCCGGTGTTTCTTGCCGATCATCACACGGAGTGTGATGGCTACTTTGACGAGGGGCCGGTACAATCCCAGGCGTTTTGCCTCACGGTGTGGAGAACTCGACGATGCGGCCCGCCAGTTCATCGCGCAGGTGACGGGCGGCGCCGCCGAGATTCGCGGTGTGACAACGGAAGCGCAGGAGAACGCCGCCCGCGCCCACTTCGCGCTGCGGAAACTGCTGGCGGACGAGCAGGCGGACGGATTGACGATGAACTGCCTGCGGCGCGGCATGCTCAAGCCTTGCGTCAGCTTCGCGACGCTCAACAGCCAACTGGCCCCGGCGGCCTGTGAGAACGACTTCCCGGCCGTGTACACGCAACTGCTGGGGCAGTGGCTGATCGGCCGCCCCGGCTTTCAGCCCAATCCGTGTTACGACACCGAGCGAAACCACTACTACGCGTCGCACTGCACGTGCCCCACGAAAATGTACGGGCCGGACGGGGCGCAACTGCCGTACCTGCTGCGGCGTTTCGCCCACACCAACGAAGGCAGCTGCGCCGTGCAAGTGTTTTGGAAAGAGGGCGATCCGGTGACGATGGTGCGGTACTATCCGGGCCAGCCGCCGGCGCTGGATGTGTATGCCGGCACGGTCGTCCGCTCGCACCCCATGCCGCTGGGCGGCGGTTGCACGACCAACGTCGAGATCGAGCTGACGGACCGCGACGACGCGTGCCTGGTCACCGGCCACCACAACCTGCTGTTGACTACTGACATTCGGATTTCGAGTCTTGAATTTGTGTCGAATTTTGGATTCCGAGATTCGAATTTGCTTCCGGTCCCTGCCCCGGACCTGGGACCGGTCACAGAATCGCCGCGCCTTGTTTCTGGAGGAGTTCGCGGAGTCGGGTCGTATCGATCTCGGCGACAGACTTGTTCGAATCCAGGGCCAGCCAGGCGGCCACGCCGGCGGCTTGGCCTGTCTGATTGCAGTTGATCATCACCCGCACGGCGCCGAAAGCCCCTTCGTCGGCGTCGATGCTCCGCCCGGCGACCAGCACGTTGCTCGCGCCCTGGGGCACCAGCGACGAGTAGGGAATCTGGTAGAAGGGGGCCTTCTCCAGGTGCCGGAACGTGATGCCGCCGCCGCGGGCATTGTGGATGTCCACCGGGTAAGTGCCGTTGCCGATCGCGTCGGGGAAGCGGTGGCCGCTGAGCAGTTCTTCCTGGGTCAAGGTGTGCAGGCAACGGGCGTGACGGCTTTCGCGGATGCCCAGCCTGGCCGGCAGCGTCAACAGCGGCGTGCCTTTGCCGTCCAGGAAATTCTCCCGCAGGATGTCGCAGACCGCGCGGACCTGGCGGCGGCCCTCGATGGTCGCGGCGGTCAGTTCGTCAGCGTCGGAACAGTTCGCGTTGTACACGCGCGTGCCGGCCAACATGTACTCGTCGCGGCCGCCGGGCACGGCATGGCCCCACGAGAAGCCCGGCTTCAGGGCCTGGGGGTATTGCGTGTCGAAGATGGCGCGGTGCACGTTGAAGCCCGGATGCTTCTTGCGGATCGCGTCCAGGCCGCGGAGGATGACGCACATGGTGGGTGGCTGGACGTGCTCGCGCTGGTAGACAGGCAGCCCCGTGCGAGCCGCCACGTCGGCATCGCCGGTGGCGTCGATGAACTGCCTGGCCCGAATCGCCCGCCGGCCCGTCTTGTCCTCGATGACGGCGGCCGCCATGCGGCCGTCCTCGACGACGGGGGTGACAAATAACGTGTGCAGGAACGGACGCACCGCCGCCTCGGTGATCAGCACGTCCAACTCGATCTTCAGCTCCTCGGTGTTGAGGGCGTAATACGTGCGTTTGCCTTTGACCACCTCCAGCCCGCCGCGGCGATCGAGACGCTCGAAGACCTCGGTCGTCAAGCCGGCGATGATCTGCTGCTGGTTCTGCATGTCCTCGGTCGAGTGCCAGAGATTGACCAGGCTGGCGGTGGCGACTCCGCCGAAGAAACCGTTCGATTCGATGATGGTCACCTTGGCGCCGAGCCGTGCCGCGGCCACGGCGGCAAACACCCCCGTAGCACTGCCGCCCACGACGCACACGTCGCAGTCGGCCACGACCGGAACCTGGCGGGCCGGCTCAGTAATCGTGCCCAAGGCGGGACCTCCAGCGGGTGACTTCTCCGCCGGCACCCCGGCCTGAGCCGGCGTTTGCCCGGCCCACAACGATCCCAGGCCGGCCGCCCCGGCAGCCTGCAACAAATCCCGACGCGATAACTCGTGGACGGTGAACATGGCGACGCTGCAAACACAGAAGATCCGGGACGCAGTTTTGACACTCGTTGCCACAGCCAGGTCCGCCATCAGGAAGACGAGCGACTTTGCGTTCCGCTCCTGATCATCTGGCCGACCCGCCGCAGCGTCTGGACGTCGATCTCGCGCAGCTTGCCGTTGTAATCCGGGCCGACGTCCAGGGAGAAGATGTTGCCGTACTTGACGGCGCCGAGGTAGTCCTGGTACAGCTTCTCCGCCGGATGGCAGAGCTTGTCGTGGATCGGCAGCGAGTAGAACCACATCGCGCCGCCCTGGTGCGGCGGCAGGATGGGGTAGGTGAACTCGGCCAGCAAGTACGATCGGCTGGGGGCGTTTCTCATGTACGGCCCGGCGGCTTTCGCGTCGTCCAGCGGCCCGGGGCGCCCCAATTCGCCCAGGCGGATGTCCGCGCCTTGCTGGTCGCCGTGGTTGAAGCCGATGAAGCAGCCCGGCTGGAACGATTTGCACCACGCCAGCGTCTCCGCGTGGCTCAGCCCGCCTTCGCCGGCCGCATGGTCGAACCAGATGTATTCGATCGGCCCGTACTGCGTGAGCAACTCTTTCAGCTGGGCTTTCTTCATTTCCGGATTCGCGCCGCCGCCGTTGCCGCCCTTGCCGTCCACCGCGCCGGGCCACGTCCAGTCGCCCTCGGAGAAGTACAGCGCCAGTCGGATGCCGTGTTTGTCGCAGGACTTCCGCAACTCGGCCAGCACGTCGCGGCCCAGCGGCGCCTTGGTCACTTTCCGGTCGGTCGTCTTGGTGTCCCACAGGCAGAACCCGTCATGGTGCTTGGTCAGAAACAGGATGTAGCCCATCTCGGCTTCCTTGGCCGTGCGCGCCCACTGGTCGGTGTCGCAGTCGGTGGCCTTGAAGAACGCCACATCCTTGACGCCCGGCGTCCACTCCTTGCCGGAAAACGTGCTGAACGACCAGCAGATGAACATGCCCCACCCGAGGCCCTTCAACTCCGCCGCCCGCTGCTGCATGTCCACGGACTCGGCGGCCGCCGCCGGGTACGTCAGACAAGCCAGCAGGGCGATCGTTGAGATTAGTCTCACTCTCATCGTCTTGTCCTCCGATTGATTGGCCACCGTGGGCGCAGAGCTGCTACCCAGCCGGCATCAATTGTGCCGCACGAACTTCTGAGCCCGTTGGCCGATAATGTCCGTGGCGTACAGATTGCCTTGGCGGTCGACCGCGATGCCGTGCACCCAGTTGAGTTCGCCGGGTTTTTCCTCGCCGTCGGTACCCTTGGGGATCGCCCAGAGTTGCCGCACGCGGCCGGTCAGGTCGAAGCGCACGATCAGCTGGTCCTTGGGCGGGCAGCTCAGCGGCTTGTCTTTTTCGGCCCAAGGCATGGGCGAACAGCCGCAGACCCAGATCGCGTCGTCGGCCGTGATCCAGATGCCCCACGGGACCATGATGTTCTGCCACTGCTCGACGAACCGGCCGCTCTGTTCGAACACCTGGATGCGAGCGTTGTTGCGGTCGACCACGTACAGCCGCCCCTTCGAGTCGAGGGCGATCGCGTGGGGCAGGCTGAACTCGCCCGGCCCGGTGCCCTGCTGGCCCCATTGCTTGACGAACTTGCCCTGGGCGTCATAGTGGACGACGCGGGCGTTGCCGTAACCGTCGGTGACGAAGACCTCGCCGCTGGGCGTGATCGCCATGTCGGTGGGGCGGTTGAAGTGGCTTTCGTCGCAACCGTAGCGGCCCGGCGTGCCCAGCGTCTGCAACAGCTTGCCCTCCGGCGCACACTTGAGCACCACATGGTTGGCCGTGTCGGCAAGCCAGACCATGCCTTTGTGGTCGATCCGGATCTGGTGGGACCCGAGGCTCGTTGGCGTGGCCCCAACCAAGCCCTCGCCCCACGCCCGCACGAACTTGCCCTCCGTCGTGTAGATCTGGACGGGCGGGTTGGCCCGCGTGAAGATCCAGACCTGGTCCTTGTCGTCGACGAAGACCCCCGGCGTGTGGCCCAGGGGCATCCCTTCGGGTCGCTGCGGCCAGTTCGGATCGACTTCGTACCACGTCGACAGCGTGATCGGCGGATAGGTGGGCGGAGGCGCCAACGGGTACGGCTCGGCAGCCCGGATCGTTCCGGTCAGAGCAAGTAACGCGAATCCCCACACAAGGGTTCTTGTCGAGCAACGGTTCATGGAAACACTCCTTCCAAGTTGCAGAAACAGAGGCGATTGAAGATGATAGCAAATCCAAACCCGCGGGGGAACACGATGTGACGGCGTCCGCGACGCCCGAATCATTCTGACTTGCTGGCGTGGTTTTCGGCCTCGGCCTCAGCGCAGAACGGGAACGCTGCGGTGGTTGCGGTGGCATCGCCGCGTCAGGTAGGATTGACGACAGCCGGTGTGCTCGTATCCCTGGGTGGCGTGAGGACGCCGCCTCGTTTTGGCGGAGTTCGAGAAATCGCTTTCCCGTGGTCATGGCCGATCATCACACGGAGTGTGATGGCTACTTTGACGAGGCGACAGTTGTTTCTCGAACGCTGCTTAGTACCCCTTCTCGCCTCAGAAACGTGAATTTTGTTTTCCATTTTGTCGGTT
>CAZAQY010000424.1:0-4933 GCA_964486845.1 uncultured Pirellulaceae bacterium | reverse complement strand
GGTTTTCGGTCAAGATCAGTTTCTTGACTGGAACATTTCTCCTAAAGTGCAAAAAGGAGGAATGCCCGAAGTATCAATCGCTTCGTCAGAAAGCGCATCAATACGTGCCCAGTCCGTCGCGGAGAGCTTGTTCAGAGCGTTCTCGTTTTTCGTCCCAGTGGAAATGCACTCTGCCAGCTTACGGCCAATTCTGCGGGATCGCAAGCGGCGCCGGCCGCGGCGGCGGACATGTTTTTCCACGAAGACGGTGAACGCGTTGGACATTCTCTCTGTGAAGACTCGTCTTTAACTCTACTGTGACAGTTCCTGCCTCCACCGGCCCCGCGTCGGTGGAACAACGATTGGTGGCTACGGCACCAGGACCGGGTTTTCTGGCTCCCCACCGACCCTGCGTCGGTGGAAGCTGTGACTGCAGGCTAGTACCGCGGCGCAGTAGCTCTCAATCATGGCTTCCACCGACGCAGGGTCGGTGGGGAGCGGCATGTGTGGAGCGGCGGCAGTTAATAGCTATCAGTTATTGCTCCACCGGCGCGGGGCCGGTGGAAGCATAGAGATCGCACCGTTCCGGGATTCGCCGAACTCGTTGCCCTACTCTCCGCGCCGTCAGGCGGTGGCGATGTCTGACACGATCTCCGACAACGCGTCCTCGAATTCAAACGATCCGTCCACGAGCAGCCCGGAATCGCCTCGCTCCACGTCCGTCGCCAAGCGATCCGGGGCGGTGCGGTCCCAAATCCTCTTCCTTCTCACTATCTGCTCAGCCACCCTGAGCGTGCCACTGGCGGCGGACGACCAGAGAGCATCGACCGTACGTGCGGCAACCCATTCTCGGTCCCCGCGGCCAACTTCGCCAACGCCGCCGCGATCCGCGAACAGTGTGTGAATGTCCCGCGCTGGCGCTACCCCAGAAATTGCCGCCAAGCCGTCGGGTGCCGTAGCCAACGTTGCTCCACCTTCGCCCTCCGCCGATGCTTCACCCCCTACTGGCCGCGATTCGTTCGCGTTGATGTCGTTGATCACCACCAGGACATCGTTCGGCGTGATTGCGTCATTGCCGTCCGGATCCAGAAACGGCGGCGGCCACTGTCCGGCGGGCGGCGGAACCGGCAGCGGATGGCTTGACCTGGCGTTGATCTCGTTGATCAGAGTCAGAACATCGATCGGGCCGATGAAATCGTCACCCGTCACATCCGCCCAGTGCCGAGGATTCCGCCAAGGATGCGGATCGTTGTCCAAGTTGCTCACCGCCACATCCGCCGCGTCCAACCCGTTGTACCGCCCGTCCGTGCTGACGGCAGGCTCGGTCACGACGGCGTACGCCACCGTCCCGTCGACCAGATCATCGTCGGCGCCGGTCACCGTGACTCGCTGAGCGACATTCCAGTTGTCCGGGGTGAACGTCACGCTCGCCGGGGCTACCGTGCCTTCGCTGGTGTCGCTGGAGTGCAACGCGATGGTCACGTCGGCCAGCGGCGGCGTATCGAGCACGATCGTGAACATAGCCGTGCCGTTGGGCTCTGTGGTCGGCCGGCTGATCGCCGAGACGGTAATGCCGACCGGAGGGCCGGGCAGAATGATATAATCGGGATAGACCAGATTCAGCGTGTCGCCGGTGTATTGATCGCCCAGGCCGACCAGATCGAGCATCTCCTGTTGGCTGAAGCCGACCGTCCCCACGTCTTGACCGTAGCCTAATCGAATCGCCTCGACGACCAGGTTGGCGATTATCGCCTGGCCGACCGTGTGCGGATGGATCCCGTCGTCGACGAACATGTTCTGCGGTTCGACTCCGGCCGTATTCACGAAATCGACGCCCCCGATGGCCACCGTATCGACCGGTGCCGCGTTCTCGCCAAGAAAATCCTTGGTCGCCTGGAAGCCGTCGATCAGCGGCACGTTGTACTGTTGGGCCAGGCGGACCAGTTCGGTATTGATACTGCGGATGACATCCGTCACCCGTTCCCGCCCCGCCGGATCGGTCAAGAACATCCGCGTGATCGGCGCGACGCCGTAATCGATGATGTTGCTCAGCACCACCTTGCCCCCGGTCGCCGTCAGCGTCTGCAGGGCCGTCTCGATGTTGGTGATCACCTGGTTCCCGTACGCCATGATTTGTAGCGGGGTCCAGGTTTCGCTGTAGATCCCCAGATAAGCCTCGGTCCAGGGCCCGAAGTCATTTTGCCCGATGGCCAGCACCGCGTAGTCGATCAGCCCCGCGGTGATCTGCTGCGCCAAGCCCGTATGCTGCCCGTCGGCCAGCAGCGTATCGGTCGTCGCCCCGGCCTGTGCCCAGTTGTATTCAAACCCCTCATCCCGCGGCGTCCCCCAAGTCCCCTGGGCCCCAACGTCCACGTCCTGAGCCAGCGATTCGACCCAATTCTTGGCATAGCTGTACGACGCTTCCGCATATTCATCACTCAGACTATCGCCGGCCACGCCCAGACTAACAGCGGGCTGACCACGGTCGCCTGCGTATCCGCCACCGCCGGGATCGCTTCCCGGTGGCCCACGTTATCGGTGGCCACACTGTAGAAGGCGTAGGTGTGGTTGGGCTGCCCGTCGAACCTGGCCGAAGTCAACGTTGTGTCGAGTAGGAACGGGAGAAATGCTCCGTCGTCGGTCGAGACATAGACATCGTACGTCCTGATGCCCGACCCGCCCTCGTCGTCCTGCCCGTCCCAGTGAACCACCAGCGGTGCGAAGCTCGTCGGCGGCAGCGGCAGCACCTGGCTGGTGGGCGATCCGGCGTCGATGGTGTTGAGCCACGGTCCGCGAGGCGGGGCGGGATGGTTGTAGCGGTCGCCCATCAAGTCGAACTCGCCGTAGGCGCGATTCTCGATCCGCGTACCGGTCGGCAGGCCTGCCCTTGGCTTCACGCTGAACTCCATCCACCCCAGCTCGTAGGCCGTCTCCGTGTTGAACGGCGGCAGGAAGCCTGCTTTGGGATCTTCCGGGTACTCGCCGGTGCCGGGGTCCGAGCAGCGGAACCACCACAGGATCTTGCCCGTGTCCGGGTCGAACGTGCCAGTGATGTCCACGACCAGATTCACGTCGGGCCGCATATCGACGCGCGTATCGATCGCCTGGCCGCCGCTCAGCGGTACGTCCCAGCGGAGAAAGCCGACGCGGGTGAACTCGAACGTGCTCAGATCGAACAGGTTCGGATCCAGCGTATCGTCCATGATCGAATCCTGCGCCGCCACCTCGGCCGACGGATCGTTCCAGAACTCGATCCGGTAATCCGCGGCATACCTGTCCGCAGGCACTTCTCCGCTGAACAAGTTACCATCCTGATCCATCGGATTGTGCAGCAGGTTCTCGATGGCAGGGCCGATCACCAGCCGGTAGTGGCCCAAATCCGACTGGGAATCGAAGGTCACTCGCAGCTCGCGCGGGCTGTCCCACACGAGGCCGGTGGGCACTAACTGCCCTCGCGGACCAGTGAACTGAACGACGTCGTCAGCCGGCGAGAAACTCGATTGGTCGATGGTCTGGTTGAAGGAGAAGACCACCGAGTCCACCGGCCCCGCGATCCTTCCGGTTGGCACATGGGCCTTGACGTACGGATATTTGCCTTCGGTCACCGTGAGCAGGTAGTTCCCGGTACTCGACCCTTGGCTGGGCGCAGCCCGAACCTCGACCCGATAGAGACCGTTGGCGAACAGTTCGATCTCCGGCAAGAACACGACTTCTCCGGACGACGAACTGCTTCCCGTGGCTAGGACCGTTCCGTCGGGCGCGATCAATTGCACCTGGGCATAGGCCAAGTGCGGCGGGAAGGCTGCGGGTGGGTTGCTGCCGCCCGAATTGCCCGGATTGAGCGCCACCGACACGGTCTCACCGGTCGCGCCCGTGAACGTCCACGGATCGACTTCGCCTTGGATCGCGACAGAACCAGGCGTGGGCATGCCAGACGCGATCGGCCCGCCGTCCGAGATTAGCGTGACCTGGCCGCCGACGATCGTGCCAGCAGCGTCGAGTGCCCGAACGTAGACGTGTAACCCGTTCAGGTCGAGTGTTGCCCCACTCGCGACCGACAAGGTGCCCACATAGAGGGCTTCGGCGTCCGCGCCCACGGCGTTGTCGGACTGATCCACCAATCGGACATAGGTCCGGTTGGTCAGCGATAGTCTGGCGTAAGCGAAGTTGTCGCTCAACCCAGCCCCAGCGGCACTCAAGTCCTGGCTCATCACCTCCAGCAGTTGTGGCGAAGTCGAGTTACCCGAACCGCCAAGTCGGACTTCGTCCTGCGGCAAATACCAGCTCGCGTTTTGACTGTTACCAAGCAGGTTCCCATTGACCCAGATCTTGCCCGGCAAGCGAGAGACGAATGCCCCCATTCCGTCTATGCGCAGCGTGCCGTTGAGACTTAGACTTCCGCCTTTGTGAGCCTCCAGCAGCCCGCCGTTCGTCCAGTTGGCCGTCGAGACCGTGACCTCCTTGCCCGCTGCGTCGGCACGGAGCGTCCCCTGGTTGAGCAGCGTGTCTTCCGCGTAGCACCCCTCGATCACGCCGTTCCGGCTGCCACGCACCGTGATCCCTGGTCCCAGCGTCAGCGTCGCCGCCGTCCCGCCCCCACAGACCTCCATCCGGTCGTGGGGATAGTACGGATACGTGCCCCCAAATTCGATCTCCCCCGTCCCCGACACAATGGTCAGACACCCAGAAATATTGACAGCGAGAGCGAAATAATCAGACACCCAGAAATATGAAACAATCAAACACCCAGAGATATTCACAGCGAGAGCCGCGAATGGTAGATTCTGGACACTGGGCATCGATTTGTGGGTAGCACGCTGAAGCGAGCCGAGGAGGGACGATCTGCCGGCGTATGCGCGGAAAGAAATCGTGTGCGAGTCGGAAGTTGAGGTGTTTCATGCCTATACGCGTTGCGTCCGCCGGGCGTTTTTGTACGGCGACGATCCGCTGACGG
>CAZAQY010000423.1:0-4980 GCA_964486845.1 uncultured Pirellulaceae bacterium | reverse complement strand
CCATCCTACCAGACGGCTAGTAGAACTCGAAATGTTATTCATTTACAGCGCCTTAGTCAGCGGGACATGCGTGATTAGCCGAGTGCGCGACATTGACCCAGACTACTTGGTGGCCTATCTGACAAGTCCCTACGCGCAGGCTTGGCGAACGCGACTTCGACAGAACATAACGGTCGAGTTCACGCCCTACGCCGAACTTGCCGAGATTCCCGTGGTCTGTCCCACAAAGAATGTCCAGACTGCGATCGGCAACAGAATTCGCAAGGCAGAGAGGCTCCAGAAACTGGCAAGACTGGCGTGGAACCGAGCAAGGCGGACCTTGGAGGATCTCCTTCAACTCAGGCTTACACGAAACACATTTTCTGAATTCGTGGCGGCCGAGGTAAACACCGTCGAGTACCAGTGTCGATCCTTCGTGCCCGCGATTGCGAACGCAGTCGTTTACGATGAGCTGGCCGCTCAGTACTTCCATCCGCGACGTATCCACGCGAGGCGACTCGCGGCGGCCACCGAATCTTGGGTACGTCTGGTTGACGTTGCGGACCACATCAGCCGTGCGAATGACGCCGCAAGTGGTTTCGTGGGACTGGATGTCATCGATTCGGAAACCGGCATAATAGACTTTTCGGCACTAGGCATCGCTGGGGCCGAAGCTGGGTGCTCGTCGTTCCAAGGCAACGACCTTCTCTTCTCTCGCCTCCGGCCCTACCTGAATAAAGTCACTGTATGGCCGGACACGAAGGGTCCCGGCATCGGCTCAGGGGAGCTACTCGTTTATCGCGCCCGTACGATCGATCCACACTACCTGTTCTTCGTCCTCAAGAGCCAACTGGGCTTGAATCAAGTTATCGACGTAACATCCGGCTCGACCCACCCACGTGTCGACGCCGAAGTGGTGGATGGGATTCGTATCCCCCGCCTCAATGAATCGGATGAGGTCGAGATTGGTGATCTGGTCCGGCAGGCGCACACGTGCTGGTACGAGGCCCAAGACCTTCTACCCCAATCGCGACGCGACGTGGAGGCTCTAATCAACGGTACACTGGACGAGCGGCGCCTTCGACGAGAAGACGCTGACATCGCCGCTTGGCTCGAATCTAATCCCATTCCCGAATCGGACTGAGGTAACATCGCATGTCATCAACTACCGACCACCTCGGCATCTTGATCGGCAACACGGGTAATCCGACCTCGCTACGGGTCGCACTCCGTGGTTCGTTCACCGCTCGGCGCGGAGAATTCGTTCGTGTCCCCCACGTAGAACGCAACGGCGAGACACAGACGGACTGTCTGGGCCGCATCGTCAGCATCTCGCGTAGCAACATTCTGTACTCCGAAACGCTGGGGGAAGGCGTCGGCGATGTCAACGTGATCCCCGGTTCGCGGGTCAGCGGCGAAACGCTTTACGGCACCGTCGAACTGATCGGCTTCAAAGACGCGATTACCGGCGAGATCCGCATGCCTCGCCGCCCGCTTGACCCCGGCTCCAAGGTCTTCGGCGTCGACTACGCTTTCCTGCGGCGATTCTACCAGTTCAGCGAAGACACCTCGATTCACATCGGCAACCTGGTCGGCTACGAACGTGGAGCGGACACGGTTCCGATCTACCTGGACGTGAACACGCTGGCCACGGAACACCTGGCGGTGCTGGCTATGACCGGCTCCGGCAAATCCTACACGGTGGGCCGAATCATCGAGCGATTGGTCGGCCAGAAGAACGGCACGGTGGTCGTTTTCGATCCGCACGGCGAATATGGCCGGGCGTTCGAGGGCGGCCAGTTGCGGACGAATCCTGACCTGGACGACGTAGACGATCCACGCGACAAGGAAAGCCTCCCCAGAATCGTCGAATCACTCCGTCGCTTGCAGCAGCGAGGCGGCGGCATCCTGGTGTACACGCCACAGGAGGAGAGCTTCGACCGTAAGTATGCCGGCAGCAATAAACAGTTGGCTCTGCAGTTCGACAAGGTCGGACTCGACAGCGTGGGCGAGATCCTGCCGGGAATTACCGAAGCGCAGGCCCGCGTGCTGGATGTCGCGTTGCGAAAATGGCGTAAGGAAGAGCCGGACCCGCCGCGCGACGTGACCACGTTGCTAGAACTGCTCGGCAAGCGGTTGGATGACGTCCGCAACGACCCCGACCTGGACCTGACGCCTGAAGAGCAGAAGGCGTTGGGCGCCCGCAGCGCAGCGATCACCGGCATGCGATTGCGGCAGGTCCTGAACGAGGCCAAGGCTTTCTACACCAACGCCTGCGAATACCCCACGGACATCAAGGAATTGATCGGCCGGCGTGGCCAGGGAATCGGCCGGCTGGTGATTATCGATCTGCAGGGTCTGTCGGACGAGGCCCGCCAAGTGATTGTGGCCTTGCTCTCGATCGACATTCTGCAAGCCGCATCCGACAAGGTCGATCCGACGCGGCCCTGTTTCCTGGTCTACGAAGAAGGCCACAACTTCGCCCCGTCCAGCGGCCAGTCCATCAGCCGTTCGATCATCAAGCGTATCGCGGCCGAAGGCCGTAAGTTCGGCGTCGGATTTGCCATCATCAGCCAGCGTCCGTCGAAACTGGACCCCGACGTGACCAGTCAGTGTAATACGTTGATCACGATGCGGATCAAGAACCCGGAAGACCAGAGCTTCATCAAGAAGTCGTCGGAACAACTCAGCCAGGCCGACATCGACGAACTGCCGGCCCTGTCAACCGGCGAGGCATTGATCTCCGGCCGATCGATTCCCGCACCGCTGCTAGTCCGCGTCGGCACCAAGGCCCTGAAGCACGGTGGTGAGTCGCCCAAGATCCTGGATGAATGGGGACCAGGGAGCATCCAATGAAAACCACGTGGACCGGTCTCTCCGAGACCGGACTCCGCGTCTCAGAGAGACGCGGCCACTAACACGAAACCGCACCGATGACCATGGACGCCCAGACTATCCGCGATGCTCTCCGCCAGGAATTTGCCACGCTGGCGTTTGCGCGGGACATGTTCCCGATGCTGACCCAGTGGGGCGTTAAAGACGAGAGCGTCGCCGTCCATTCGCTGGGCTGCAACTATCTGAGCGCGTTGGGGCGACAACTGGGGCATTGGGCCGCGAGCGAGTACCCGGTACGAGTTGGGCACAAATACGTACGGCCGGATGTCGTGTGGTGGTCGCGTCCGGCCGGGGACGTGGCACTGATCGGCGAGTTTGAAAGGTTCGAGGCTGGCCAGCAGTCCAAGTTGGTGGAGAAGGCTCGAAACCTGATGGAGGCGTACGAGTCGCTGCAGCGCAAGCCGCGAGCTATTTTGCTCGTCGCCTGGACTCTTTCGGGAACCGACTTGGCCGGCAGCCAAGCGGCGCGGTCCGTAGCGTTCGACGGACTGCGCGGCAGCGATGGTCGATACATCGCCGCCTTGGGCACTGAAACCGCTTTCGTGCTGGCCTATGCCGTGTTTGGCCAGTCATCCGGGCAGTATCGGTTGTTGGAGATGCACCTATGAAGTTGGCGGACATCTCCAAAGGACGCGAGTTGGGCGGGAGATTCCGCTTGGTCGATATCATCGGCCGGGGCAGCTACGGTGACGTCTGGCTTGCGGACGTGATCCAGGACGAGACGGGGGAACTGCCGCAGCAGGTTGCTCTCAAGATTTTCCATTTTCAGGACAGCGGTGATCGATTCCTATTCAAGGAAGCCAAGAATGCCACCGTCTTCACCCACGAACGGCTAGTCCGGGTCTTCGACGCCAAACGTCTCGATGGACTCGCCCTGATGTGGATGGAATACGTGCCCGGCCAATCCTTGCACCAAGTGCTGGGCGACGAGGAACAGCCGCAGCCCATCCAACTGGATCAGGTGTTGGCGTGGCTACACGACATAGCCGAGGCACTGTCGTACCTTCACGTCCAAGACCAGCCGTTCGTTCACGGCGACCTGAAGCTGGACAACGTGCTGATCGACACGGAGCGTCACGCACGCCTGGTGGACTTCGGCCAGAGCCGACCCATCGAAGATCGCTTCGTTGAAACCGATGGCGTCGGCGCATGGCCCTACTTGGCACCCGAGGTACTCGGACGGAGTGTAGACGGGCGCGGCCGACGCTGCGTCGGCAGCGACATTTACGCTTTCGGCGTGATCGCATACCGAATTCTGACGGGGCGGTTCCCGCGGCACACGATGACCGAGGCGCTGAACGCGACACCGTACCCGCGGGCGCGAGACCTTAACTCCTCGATTCCGCTGAAGCTGGAGGTGATCGTCAGCAAGTGCTTGGAAAAACGCCCCAACGACCGTTACCAGACCGGCAGCGATCTGCTCGCGGCACTTGAGACCCTGCAGGCGGAACTGGCCCAGGTCGAGACAAAGAAGTTCACGACTCCCAAGCCGGCCGAACCCGCCATCCCGCGGCCAGCGGACGAATTGGCGAAACTGGCCCAAGAACTGCTGGACCGTGGCCAAGCCGATGAGGTCATCTCGCGGCTGGAGAAGGCGATGGAGCGGATGTCGACGTCGCCTCGGGTGCTGTTGGTCTACGGCGAAGCCGCCAAGCGGCTGGGCAAGTTGGACGCGGCACTGACCGTGTTCACACGGGCGCTGCGGTGGATGGAGCAGCACGGTTGGAGCGATGAAGAGCAGCGTGACGCTGTCGAAGGGCTGGCAGACGTCAACGTCCGGCTGAAACGCTACGAGGCCGCCGTGGACCGGTTTGCGTTCCTGGCTGACCGATGGCCCGATCGCCGATGGTATCGATACCGCTACGGGGTTGTTTTGGGGTTGGCGGGGCATTACCGTAAATCCTTAGAGATCCTGCAGAAACTCTACGACGAAGACCCCTCGGCGCTGATTGCTGCCAAGCTGGGTGTTGCCTACGAGCAGCTGCGCCAGATCGAACAGGCCTGCCAGTATTTCGGTGAGGCATTGATGCATGACGAGTATGAGCCTACGGCGTTGTGCCATCTGGGCCGAATTCGGGCAATCCAGGGGCGGGTGGACAAGGCTAG
>CAZAQY010000422.1:0-5017 GCA_964486845.1 uncultured Pirellulaceae bacterium | reverse complement strand
GCGAGTAGGGCCGGAGGGAATCGAACCCACACCGTACGGATTAAAAGTCCGCCGTGCTGCCTGTTACACCACGACCCCCAAAGGCGATCGGGCGCATGCGTTTTAATCGACGTCGCCGCAACATCACGTGCTCCTGCGTTTCTCTCCGGCTCTTCAGACCGGCGCTACACCGTCTCAGCTACCAGCCCAACAAAAAAGCCCGGCGTCTTGGTGACACCGGGCTTTGGCAAAAGTCCCGCTACTTCGATGGCCGAGTGTCACAAGCGCCAGTGGCGCACGGGGAGGGTATTCGCCGGTTGACCGGCGAAATGCCCCGTGCATTTCTGCTCGCGAATGTAACTCGACCACAAGGACATCATTTTTGGCTTCTCCTCCTCTGGGGCGACCGCATCGCCGCTGGGGCCACTGTCCGTCTCTATTGCTACGACGAGGCAGCCTGCCCGAAGGTTCGCAAGAATTCTCGCGCAGCCTCCAAATGATAAGACGCTCGAACGGGCCGATTTATTCCCGACCGCTGAGAAACAAGTCCGCAGGCCCGTTCAGTCGGCGGTTTCGTCCGTGCCGCCTGCAGACTCGCCGCGTCCGCACCGGCCGGCCTCCACGCAGCGAATCGCGTCTTTCGGCAACTCGGTGCCATAGATCACGGACAGCACGGCTGGGCGTCAACCATGCGAGATGTGCAGCCGAATCTCACTTTCGGCGGTCGGTCTCCTGGCTGCTCCACTTTCCGAACATCTCCGCCACAACGCGGAAACGGGCGTCGTCAAAATCGTTCTTGGGCAGGCAATACAACCGAATCCCGTCACACACTTGGCGGGAAATGCCCAGGATGTCGCGGAGGTACTTCGGGCTGCGCGGGCCCGGCTCTTTGGTGCCGGACGAGCCCGAAGCGTAGACGTTGATCAAGAGCAGCTTGTCGGGGCCGAGCCACTTCCGGCAGGCGGCCAACTGCTCCGGGAGCGACTCCGTGGATTCCAGGTCTGCGTACGGGAATACGATGCCGTCCAGCAGCGACCCGAGACTCTTCATGAACTCGGCGTCGCCGATCGTGTTCCAGTACAGCGTGGGCAGGAACGCCAACTTGGGGTTGTGGCCGCGGAGCGTTTCGACCAGACGGGCAATGTACCTGGGCGTGAACAGTGAGTGGTTCTCGTCCGACCAGAAGTCGTCGATCACCAATCCGATCAGATTGTCATAGCGTTTGGACAACCTGCCAATTTCGTCAGCCCACCGCACATAGTCGAGGCCGAAGGGGCCGGAGGCTGGCGGTTCGCTGGGCGAGACCAGCGTCACCCACACCTTCAACCGCCGCCGATGCGCCTCGGCGAGGAAGACCTGGAAATCGTCCCAATCGGTCGGGGCATGCCAGATCAGGAAGTCGTACATATCCAGGTGGGCGGCCTCGATTTGCCGGAACAGGCGGTCGATGTCGACCCGTCCGTCCTTGGTCCGCGGCTCGGCATCGTAGTCTCCGTGGAGGCCAGCAAACGCCGGCCGCAGCAGTCGGCCCCGTTCCGCCTGAGCGGCAGCCAAGCGGGCCGTGGCACGGCCGTTCAAGGCCAGCGGCACCCGCAGGGGCTTCACGCTTACCCCGTCCACGACGCCGTCCACGATGAGGCAACCGTCGCAATCGTCGCCGTCCGGAATGTCGATGGTGGCGCCCACACGTGAGTACGCTACGTCATTCCCGGCCGCCTTTAGCGTCGCCCTGACTTCGACCGTTGGTCCCACAACAGTCCCTTGTGCGCGAGTGAGCCGGGCCGTCAACGCGACCGTCTTGCCAACGTAAGCCGGCCGCGCGATCACCGCCAGCCGCACCGGCATTGAGGCCGGCTGCTGCACCTCGTGCGGTATCTGCAGCGGACGGATCGCACACGAATCGGCGTTGAGTAAGGCGCCAGCGAGCAGGTACTCCAGCGAGTTGACCAACAGGGTCTGGGCCTCGGGCGAGTTGCTGAGCCAGACGATCCAATTCAGCAGGACGGCGACGCCGGGGCCGGTCTTTGTAACCACGACTGCCGGAAAAGCATGCCTCCTGTCCTCGGACGGCGACGGGTGGTCTGCGGGGACGGCCGACGATTCGACCAGGACCTGCCCCGTGGCCTTCAGGGCCGGATTTCCAGTGCCTGCTGCCTGGAAATCGGTCACGTCCAGGCAAAGCGGATGATCGGCACTGCGGATACGAAAGGCAGCCTGGCTGATCGGAGCGTAGGTGCATCCGGCCTCGATCCCGAGGACGGCGAGCAACTCGCGATTCCGGCACCGAGCCGGGCCGTCGATCCAGAGCAGTCGCCCACCGGCCTTGACGAAGGCAGCCAAGCCAGCCGCGGCCGTGTCGGGAACGATGTAGTTGCTGGTCGAGATCGCGGCAGCGAAGCGACCCAGCTCCACAGGATCGCTGGCGGTGTGATCACCGATGACCTCGAAGTCGTAGTGATTCCGCTGCAGCCAGGCCCGTAGCGGCGATTGATGAACTCCGCGGTATTCCGCCGCATTGGCCTCGGACTCGTAGACTGCGATGCGAAGGCTGTTCTGCGGACACGCCGCTTCGCCCCGGATCGTCGACGCCAGGCAGACCACAGCCAGGAGATAGAAGCCACAGTACTTCATGGTTGAACCTCCACACGGTAGGGATGACGGCTTTCTCAGCACAGCATTGTGGCAGAACTATGGGGTCCGACGATAGACTAACGACGCCTGCCTCCATTTTTTCGCAAGTCTGGCTCTGGAAAGGTCACTGCAATGGACGCGATACGAGTTCACTGCGTGTGGTTTGTGGGCTTGGCGTTATGCGCCATGCACCTGACGGCCCCGGACAGTGCATTGGCGGGGGAAATACACGACTCCGGGATGGCACGGATGCTCACCGCCACGGCTTGGTCTTCACGACCGCAGACATCGACCGCCTGATTGCCACCGCACTGACCGAGAAGCGGCACTGGGACGCCCTGGCGCCGTTCAGCCCAGACATCCAGTGGAAGTTCGAGGCGTCCCACAAGCCCGATGGCTGGGGCGGGTTGAGTACCACGCCCTGGTACCTGATGCTGCAGACGCAGCTCCGGTAGTTTCAGCGGGTGTCCTCGGCTTGCTGAGTCCGATAGAAAACGCGAAATTGGAGACTTGGCATCGTTCTGGTGAAATCGATCAACGGCAACGGAGAGGGAGGGACGACACCTATGAAGATGACGATCGTATGCTCCTGCGTGATGGCGGCCAGCACCGCGTTGGCCATTGACTTCAACGCCAGAATCGAAAAAGTCGCCGGTGACTTCAAGTTCACCGAAGGCCCGGTCTGGGTGGCCGCGAACAGTGAACTCCTCTTCAGCGACATTCCCGCCGACCGCATCGTCCGCTTCAAAGACGGAAAGTGCGAGACGTTCCGCTCTCCCAGCCGCAACTCGAACGGCCTGACGCTGGACAAACAGGGCCGCCTGATTGCCTGCGAACACGGTTCGCGTCGCGTCACCCGCACCGAGACCGACGGCACGGTCACGGTCCTCGCCGAACGCTTCGAGGGCAAGCGACTGAACAGCCCCAACGACTTGGTCGTCAAGAGCGACGGTGCCATCTACTTCACCGATCCGCCCTACGGCGTGAAACGCGAAGAGCGGGAGCTCGATTTCCAAGGCGTGTACCGAATCTCCGCCGACGGCAAGACGCTGAGTCTGCTGGTCAAGGATTTCGCCAAGCCCAATGGGTTGGCGTTCACACCCGACGAGAAGATGCTGTACGTCAACGACACGGAGCGGGGCCACATCCGGGCTTTCGATGTCGCCGCCGACGGTACGCTCAGCAACAACCGCGTGTTCGCCCAGACACCCGGCGCCGATGGAATGAAGGTGGACACCGCCGGCAATGTCTACTGCACATCCCAGAAGGGCGTGATGGTCTTCGATCGTACCGGCAAGCATCTCGGCACGTTCGTCACGCCCGAACAACCCGCCAACTGCGGCTTCGGTGACGCCGACTGGAAGACCCTCTACATGACCTGCCGCACCGGACTCTACCGTGTTCGTCTTGCCATCCCCGGCGTCAAGGTGCCGTAAGGGGCAGCGGCGTTGAAGATGAGATTATGCCGGACAGATTGTTGTCATCGGAACAACGTTGCCATGAAAACAGGCGTTATGACTGGCTGTGTCTTCTGCCTTGTACTGGGAGTCTTCGCCCAACGCACGGCCCCAGCTGCCGTCGTGCTGGAAGTTCAGGCCGGAGCCTCTGACCGGGAAGGCGTGCCCGTCGAGGCCGACCTGCCCGCCAATGCCCCCCCCTGGCGGTCAACTGGAATTGATCCGCCTGGACACCCAGCAGCCTGTGCCTGTCCAGGTTGTCGCCGGAACGCCGCCGCGTCTGGTGTGGATGATCGACGAACGATTGGCGGCGGGCAAATCACGACGCTATCGTTTGGCGACCTCACGTGCGACGGCCGCCACGGAGAATGCGGTCACCGCCGTGCAGACCGAAGGGCGGATGCTGCTGAAGGTCGGGCCGCTGTCTGTGCTCCAATACCACGTGGGCGTAGTGCCGTCGGCCGATCCGGAGCAGCCGTATTTCGCTCGCAGTGGATTTATCCATCCCGTGTTTGATCCGCAGAAACGGATGCTCACGGACGCCATGCCGCCCGACCACCTGCACCAACACGGCATCATGTTCGCCTGGGTCAAGACTACGTTCGAGGGGCGGTCCGTCGATTTCTGGAACTCCAAGAAGCAGGAAGGCGAAATCCGGCACGTGGCCTTGGAGAATGTAGTCAGCGGGCCGATCCTCGCCGGGTTTACGGCGCGGTTGGAGCACCTCGACCGTACGGCCCCCGGCGGCCCAAAGCCGGTGCTCAACGAAACCTGGGACGTGCGAGTCTATCGACGCAGCGAGGGATTCCTATTCGACCTGCGGTCGGTACAGACGTGCGCCGGTTCGAGTCGGCTGGTGCTAAACAAGAACCTTTACGGCGGCCTGTGCGTGCGCGGCAACAGCGCCTGGCTGGAACGCGACCAGGGTGATTTTCTCACCAGCGAGGGCA
>CAZAQY010000421.1:0-5058 GCA_964486845.1 uncultured Pirellulaceae bacterium | reverse complement strand
TTGTTGTCCTTGACCACCACATTCGACAGCGGCGAGTTGCCCGTGTTGGTGACCAAATAGGTCCAGGTCACCGTGCTGCCCGCCGGAACCAGCGGCCCGGTGGGACTGTCCGCGTCCTGGCCGTTAGTCGCCTTCTCGATGTGGATCCCCGAGGTCACGCCAAAGTAATGGCTGGGATCCGTGTCGCTGACTTGCTGGTTGAGTGGATCCTTGCCCGTGACCGTGGCCGAATTGGCGTATTGACCGGCGATCGCCGTGCCGGTCGCCTGGTACGTCCACGTCTCGGTGGGATCCAACTTGCCATCGTTGTTCGTGTCGCCGCCGACGAACGTCGGGCTGAAATCATCGCCCGTGTTGGCGGGTGTGCCATTGTCGTCCTTGACCACCACGCCCGACAGCGGCACGTTGCCGGGGTTGGTCACCACGTAGGTCCAGGTCACCGTGCCGCCCGAGGCCACCAGCGGCCCCGTGGGATTGTCCGCGTCCTGGCCGTTGGTCGCCTTCTCGATGTGGATTACCGCGTTGACGCCAAAATAATGGCTCGGATCGCCATCGGTCACTTGGCGATTGATGGGATCGGTACCCGTGACCGTGGCCAAGTTGGCGTATTGGCCAGCGATCGCCGTGCCGGTCGCCTGGTACGTCCAGGTCTCGGTGGGGTTCAACAACCCGTCGTTGTTGGTGTCGCCGCCGACAAACGTCGGAGTGAAATCATCGGCGGGGTTCAGCGGCGTCCCGTTGTCGTCCTTGACCTGCACGTTGGCCAGTGGCACGTTGCCGGGGTTGGTCACCACATAGGTCCACGTCACCGTGCTGCCCGCGGGCACCAGCGGTCCGGTGGGCGTATCGGCGTCCTGGCCGTTGGTCGCCTTCTCGATGTGGATCTGCGCATCGAACCCAAAGTAGTGGCTGGGATCGTCGTCGTTGACCGGCCGATTGATGGGATCGGTGGCTGTGGCCGTGGCCAGATTGGCGTACTGCCCCAAGATGGCCGTGCCGGTGGCTTGGTAGGTCCACGTCTCGCCCGGATCCAACTTGTTGTTGTTGTTCACATCGCCGCTGATCCGCACCGGATTGAAATCGTCCCCCGGATTGGCCGACGTTCCATTGTTGTCCTTGACCACCACATTCGACAGCGGCGAGTTGCCCGTGTTGGTGACCACGTAGGTCCACGTGACCGTGCCGCCGGCCTGGACCAGCGGTCCGGTGGGCGTGTCCGCGTCCTCGCCGTTGGTTGCCTTCTCGATATGGATTCCCGAGGTTACACCAAAGTAATGGCTGGGGTCGTCATCGGTCACCTGGCGGTTGCCGGGATCCTTGCCCGTGACCTTGGCCACGTTGGCATATTGGCCGGCGATCGCCGTGCCGGTGGCTTGGTAGGTCCATGTCTCGCCTGGGTCCAGCTTGCCGTCGCCGTTTGTATCGCCGCCGGTGAAGGTCGGGTTGAAATCGTCGCCCGTGCTGGCGGGCGTGCCGTTGTCGTCCTTGACCACCACGCCCGATAGCGGCACGTTGCCGGGATTGGTGACCACGTAGGTCCAGGTCACCGTGCTGCCCGCGGCAACCAGCGGTCCGGTAGGATTGTCCGCGTCCTGGCCGTTGGTGGCCTTTTCGATGTGGATTGCCGAGTTGATGCCGAAATAGTGGCTGGGGTCGTCATCGGTAACCTGGGTGTTCAGGGGATCACGGCCGGTCACTTTGGACAGATTGGCGTATTGGCCGGCGATGGCCGTGCCCGTGGCTTGGTAGGTCCACGTCTCGCCGGGATCCAATTTGTTGTTGTTGTTCACATCGCCGCTGATCCGCGTAGGACTGAAATCATCCCCCGTGATGGACGGCGTCCCGTTATCGTCTGTAACCACCACATTTGACAGTGGCACGTTGCCGGGGTTGGTGACCACATAGGTCCAGGTCACCGTGCTGCCCACCTGCACCAACGGCCCCGTCGGGGTGTCGGCGTCTTGGCCGTTGGTCGCCTTCTCGATGTGGATTGCCGGCTCGCCACCCAGATAGTGGCTCGGGTCGGTATCTTCGACCGGTCGCTGCAGCGGATCGATGCCGGTAACTGTGGCTAGGTTACCGTACTGGCCGGCGAGCGCCGTGCCCGTGGCCCGGTAGGTCCACGTCTCCCCCAGATCCAGCTTGCCGTCGGCATTGGTATCGCCGCCCGTGAATGTGGGCGTGAAATCGTCATTCGTGTTGGCCGGCGTCCCATTGTCGTCCTTGAGCACCACGTTTACCAGCGGAACGTTGCCTGGGTTGGTCACCTCATAGGTCCAGATCACCGTGCTGCCGACGGGCACCACTGGCCCGGTGGGCGTATCGGCATCCTGGCCGTTGGTCGCCTTTTCGACGTGAATCACCGCCTTCACGCCAAAGTAATGGCTGGGGTCCGTATCCTCGATCGGATTGCCAGCGGGATCCTTGGCGGTGACCTTGCCCACGTTGCCATGCTGGCCGACGACGGCCGTTCCTGTGGCGTGATAGATCCATGTCTCGCCCGGATCTAACAAGCTATTGCCATTGGTGTCGCCTCCCGAAAACAACGGAGCGAAGTCGTCGTTCGGATTGCTCGGTGTCCCGTTGTCGTCACGCACAACCACGTTCGACAGCGGTGCAGTGCCCGTGTTGGTCACCGTATAGGTCCAGGTCACCGTGCTGCCGGCGGCCACGAGCGGTCCGGTAGGCGTATCGGCATCCTGTCCGTTCGTCGTCTTTTCGATGTGAATTCCCGCCTCGAAGCCAAAATAATGGCTGGGGTCGGTGTCGCTGACGGTGCAAGGCACCACCACAGGAGTGCCAGAACTAGCGGGACAGACGGGAGGCTCGCCCGTCACAGTGGCTAGATTGGCGTATTGGCCGGCTCTCGCTGTGCCCGTGGCGCGATACGTCCATGTCTCGCCCGGATCCAGCTTGCCGTCGCTGTTCGTGTCACCACTAATCAACGTGGGCGTGATGTCATCACCGGGATTGGCTGGCGTGCCGTTGTCGTCCTTGACCACCACGTTCGACAGCGGAACGTTGCCCGGGTTGGTCAACACGTAGGTCCAGGTCACCGTGCTGCCCACCGGGACCAAGGGGCCCGTGGGCGTGTCCGCGTCCTGGCCGTTAGTCGCCTTTTCGATATGGATCGCGGGATTGGCGCCGTAGTAGTGGCTGGGGTCGGTGTCGACTTGGTCTTCACCCGCCGGGCCCTTGCCTGTCACGGTTGCCCAATTGGCGTACTGGCCGGCAATCGCCGTGCCGTAAGCCTCGTAGGTCCACGTCTCGCCGGGATCCAGCTTGCCGTCGCTGTTCGTGTCGCCGCCGATAAACGTGGGATGGAAATCGTCGCCCGGATCGCCTGGCGTACCATTGTCGTCGGTGACCACTACGTTCGAAACCGGGCTGTTGCCCGGATTGGTCACGACATAGGTCCAGGTAACCGTGTCGCCCACATACACCAACGGTCCCGTCGGCGAGTCCGCGTCCTGGCCATTGGTCAGCTTTTCGATGTTGACGAGCTTCTCCACACCGTAGTAGTGGCTGGGATCCGAATCCTCGACCGTCTCTTCCAGCGGATCCACGCCGGTTACCGTGGCCACGTTGCCGTATTGGCCACCGATGGCTGTCGCCGTGGCCTTGTAGATCCACGTCTCGCCGGGATCCAGCAGGTTATTGTTGTTGGTGTCGCCGCTGACATATGTAGGGTTGAAATCATCGTTCGTATCGACGGACGTTCCAGCGTCGTCCGTGATCTCCACGTTCGACAGCGGTACGTTGCCTGGGTTGGTCACCGCATAAGTCCACGTCACCGGGCTGCCAATCGGCACGAAGGGCCCAGGGGCTGCGTCGGCGTCATGGCCATTGGTCGACTTTTCGATATGGATCTCGGACTTCATGCCAAAGTAGTGATCTTTGTCCGTATCCGAGACGGGAAGCTCGCTAACCTTGCCAGTTCCGCTGGCCGTCGCTTTGTTTGCATATTGCCCGGCGACCGCCGTGCCCGTCGCCCGATACAACCATGTCTCGCCCGGGTCGAGCAGATTATTGTTGTTGGTGTCGCCGCTGACGTACGAGGCAGAGAAATCATCCGCGGCGTTCGAAGGTGTTCCGGCATCATCCTTGACGGTCACATTCGCGATCGATTCGTTGCCCGTGTTGGTCACCTCATAGGTCCAGGTCACCGTGTCGCCAACGGGCACATAGGGCCCGGTCGGCGAGTTGTTGTCGGTGCCATTGGTCTTCTTGACCACATCCAGCCCGCTTGTCACCAGATACGGTAGGTCCGTATGGAGAAACGTGGGGCCGATCGTCCCCAGAACCTCGAACTGGTAATCCAATCCGAATATATTGTAATTTGGGTTTGGATCCTTGGCGATCTCGAAGGTAATCGCTCCAACGTTCGAGAAGTCGGCGGGCGCCATACCCGACACGGGCGTAAAGTCACTAAAACTAATATGTTGCACAAGGTTGCTGGCAAGAAACGGAACAGGGACGCTAATCTCGGAGGCGTGCGTCGCATCGCTATAGATCACGATTTTTTGGACGGACGGGATGTCGTTGCTGAAGATGGTAATCGTGAATGCATCCACGTAACCGCCGTTGGTCAGATCCACCCCACCCAGGCCCGTTGGGTTGACCACGTGATGATCCCCGGGCGTCCCATCCCAGATGATCGTTCCCTTGCCACGGGTGCCGGGGCCCTCCGAGTAGTTGAACCGCCCATTGTTGTTGTCGTTGACGATCGCAGATACCTCCGACGTCCCACTGAACACAGTAGCGATCAATTCACGCTGGCCGCCGATGGCGCCCGGGGCCGCGATGGAATTGCTGTCCGAGCCCGTGCCGGCCGGGGGGAGCTGTGCCGTGACGCCCTGGTAATCGTTGAACGTGTCAATAAAAGACCCTTCGGTCCCATCCGCGTCGTCCGACGTGACCACGACGGTCACAATCGTCGGCGTGGGGGCGGGATGGAGATCGCCGGTCGGCGCTGCCGGCTGTTCGACGAAGTACGTGCCAGCCACTAGTGCCGGAAATCACAATTGTCAGGTCACTACAGCCAGGTTTTGCCCAGCT